>CAZVGY010000011.1:0-50161 GCA_964627015.1 uncultured Desulfobacteraceae bacterium | reverse complement strand
CACTGAACTCTGACCTGGTCCAAAGGACCAGGGTTTCTATGCTGGACTAAATCTGTGTTGAAAAGGCGCGCCATTACAATCGCCACTTCAGTCTTGCCGACACCAAGTTCACCCTCGAGAAAAACGGGCTTTTCAAGACGATGTGCCAGAAAAAGCATGGTCGCCAGGGCACGATCGGCCACATAGCGGGCATCAGCAAGTTCGGCCACTACCTGATCTATAGAATCAAAATGTGGTGACAATTTTATATCCTTTCTATATCTATAGGTTTATATTTTCTGAATTTAAACAATAAAGAGAAAACTTGAATCCATTACCTGAGACATTAAATAGACAGAAAATCTTCATATTTGAAAACCCTCCTGATCTGTGCTATAAGTTTAACATTATTACTATAATTAGTTTTGCCAGTAAATATGAAGCCAAAAAAGAAAAAGAAGATCGTTTCCATTGCCCTCCAAAACCGTTTGACCGAACTGGAGGAAAAGGCTTCCCAAAAAGGGATCAAAGTCCACTATGATCTTCTCGAGGCGGCCGGTTTAAAACTGAAAGGGGGAATGTGTAAAATCAACGGAGAATATCACCTGTTCGTTGACAAGAGGGAATCAATCTCCGCAAAGATCGACATCATTAATGACTGCATCAACAATCCGCTTCCCGAAGATATTCCGCAATCCAATGGATAGGCGTACAAACCTATTATTCAAAAATCAACATCAAGAGAAGGCTGATTTTAATCAAGGGCAAGTAGGCCTGTCAGGAAAAGCTATTCCTGATGGAGGCAAAGTCATTTTACTGCTGTCATTTTTTCTTATGATCACCACCTGGCACCTTTGTCAATGGAATTTGCCAGTGCTAGAGGCGGGGCAAGACCACCCCTGTATCAAAACGTTAAGGCCTGAGGACACCTTCCTGGCGGCAGGTTCTGACGGCAAGATTTTATTCAAGAGAAATACCTTCGAAAAGCGTATCCCGGCTTCCACCATCAAGATTCTAACGGCTGCCACAGCCATCCATCACCTTGGTCTTTCTTACAGGTTCCCCACAGAATTTTACAAGGACTCATCAAACAATCTCAAGATTAAAGGTTATGGGGATCCTCTTATTGTGTCTGAAGTCCTGGAGGCAATTTCAGGTCATCTGGCCGAAAAGATGAACTCATTTGACGATCTGATACTTGATGATACCCACTTCTCTTCCAATATCTCCATTCCTGGATGCAAGGGGTCTACAAACCCCTACGACGCGCCTGCAAGTGCTCTCTGTGCCAATTTCAACACGATAAACTTCGACCGTAATAACAAAGGCAAAGCCATAACTGCCGAATCCCAGACACCTCTAATTCCATTTGCCAGAGATAAAATCGACTTGCTTGGGATAAAAAAGGGGCGGTTCACGTTTACCAGGAATAGCGAGGATGCAGCGATTTATTTTGGTAAGTTATTTCTATACTTCCTCAAAAAGAGGGGGGTGGAGGTCCGTGGTGAAATTCGTATGGGCCAGGTCAAATCAGGAGACAGGCTGGTTTATACTCACAAATCTGTATTCAGCCTGGAACAGACGTTAAAAAAAATGCTAAAATTTTCCAGCAATTTTATTGCTAATCAAATATCCATCTCTATGGGGGCCCTAATATACGGGCCACCGGGAACTCTCGAGAAGGGTACAAAGGTGATCAGAAATTTTGCCCTGCGAGTGCTCGACCTGAAGGATATAAAGATTGTGGAAGGTTCAGGGATATCTAGAAAAAATCGTCTGTCCGCCCACAGCATGCTCTCTATTTTAAAACAATTCCTTCCTCACAGGCACCTGTTAGTCAAAAAAAACGGTTTCCTATATAAAACGGGGACGTTACAGGGGATCAGCGCTAGATCTGGATATTTTGAAACGGAACATGGAGACCCATCATATTTTGTTATCTTCCTTAATAGGGCAGGATTCGGAATGGATTCATTGATGGAATGTGCAAAGATAATCTTAATGGACGAAGACAGGGGCATATGATTTACTCTGATGTTATAACATTGCAGTGCCTAGACTGATTCAACAGGCTTGTCTTTTATGAAACGGCATAATCACCTCTTAGAAATTTGATTATCTCTATCGAAGATGTAATCAAGGCCTGACTGAGAATATCTTTCAGAGGATCACCTTCAGGGATAGATTCAAGTACAGATATCAGTGCTACTCTCTCCATCTCCACCTTGTCAACCAGGGGGCATAAATCCTTCAGCTCAATATGTTGATTGATAACTCAAATGCTGTTGATAATCCTCTAAAAGATCTAGAAAGTTCTCGATTTTCTTTACATCGACAGTCGAAGATTCTGTGAAAGGTTTACTGAAGTCTATCTCGCAGATGCTATTTATGATCGGAGCCGTTTGTATATGCTCATCCGTTTCGGAGTAACCTTCAATAGCTTCCTGGAGCACTTTTTTGAAAGTACTTTCTTCTGGTTGCTCTTTCCCCACGGCCTTTTCAGAAAAGGAGTTCTTAAAAATTTCATTATTTGGACCTATCTTCATCTCTCCGGAATCTCCTTGAATGAGTTTAACATTTTGGTTTATCGGTGGAATTTGAAAGGCCTAAAGCCATGGGAAAGCTTCAGACTGTAAAATACACCCAAACCTACTAACTTTCATATATGGCAAGTTTATCTGTTTCCTTCTAGGGTCTATTTAGAACTTTGCAAGAACCATGCAAAAACTATAAATTTATATTGAAACCCCTTCTTCGTCTGCGCTTATTGAAAAAAATATCTCGAAAAAATGAGTAACTGGTAGGCAATAAATTTCCTGGAAGGTAAAAAATTTCCTGGCTACTTTGGTTTTCTTTGCTTAAATTCCTGAGGGCGAATTATCTTAAGCAAGCCAGAAAAAATCAAAAATCATCTCTAATCCTATTCAAAAAAACCCTATTTCTGGAAAAGCGCCTCGAGGGCCTTTTTGGCATCTTGTGTCCTGTTCATCTTTCCCCTTGCCGATCCTCTCATAACATAGTAATCACAAAAATTGGCCCTTTCTTTATCAACAATCCGCTCTGCTGCAACTTCTCTGCAATCATTATAGGCATGAGTATCATAAAATTTACACTGCTTGCAGCACCTGACATCCTTTCCGCAATGGGGGCAGGTATCATTTCTACTCACCTCTTTTCCTGTTTTTATCTTTCCCCCGCAAAAAGCACATTCCATATTCTGTTTCCTCCCTATAAAAATATGCGCACGTTGGATGTATCCATCAAGTTACAATCGTAGTATCAGAAAACAAATATCATCAAAAGAATATCTTCTGCCTTCAAATCTCACAAACCTATATCATGGTATGACGGTGTGATGACAGAGGTACAAACCCTATCTGACCATTTGGGAACAGGAATTGGTGGCAAAAGAAGTTGAATATCTCCAGAAACTTCATAGAAGTTACTTTTCCGATGGAATTAAAAAAAAGACAGATTATTACCTGCACCTGATCAGCACATGATTTTTATTCACAGGAAAGAGGTCAATTGCACCCTCCCGCTTAAAGGCTTCCACTTTTTCTCAAATTCAAAAAAATTGTGGGCTACCGGTCTTAGTCCCAAGTGATATTGGTGCCTATACTCGCATCCTTGCCGGTTTTGAAGGGATTCATGAAGCAAAGCTTCACCTGCAGTTATCATGGTGCTGGAGCATCAAAAACCGCACCAGAGCCCTCAAGATGGCTGAAAATTGGACAATCCTTCGCGAGTTGGAAGATAAAGGGATCTTCGTACAATCCAGAGGGAAAAGGACCCTCAAAGAGGAAATGCTAGAGGCACCCTTAAGGACTGCTTACACGTAATTGAGCCCATGCAGCCCTGCATTATTACAAATGCGACCCGATTCACTCTTTGGATTCATCAAGAGCTGAAGGCCGGGTTGACAATTGAATCAGGCAAATGCCCCGTTTAACTTTCTGAAAAATTTAACAAGTTGTATTCGACTGGTCAACAAAAAAAATACCTTTTTCTGAAAAAGAGTTGATGTGGGTCACGAAATTTCTGGAAAATTTGGTAGAAAAAAATAGTTTCCTGTAATATGTAGCATAAATTCTTATCCAATAATAACCCAATTTGACAGAGGAGATGGACATGCCATACGACCTTACAGAAGAACAAATCATGCTGAAAGAAACCATAGCACGGCTGGCCAGGGAACAAATTCAGCCTGGTGCTGAAGCCCGTGATGCCGAGGCAAAATTTCCGTTGGACATGGTTGAATTATTAAGGGAAAACGCCCTTTTCGGTGCTGATTTCCCTGAAAAATATGGCGGATCTGAAATGGGGCTTTTGTCTCTTTGTATCACCATAGAAGAAATTGCTAAGGTATGCGCATCCACCTCAGTAATTTTACTAGTGCATGAACTGGGAACCATGCCCATTTTTCTGGCGGGGACAGACGATCAAAAAGAAAAATATTTGCCGAAATTGGCCTCTGGTGAAAACCTTATTGCGTTCGGGTTGACTGAAGCCAATGCGGGTTCAGACGTATCAAGTCTCAGAACAAAAGCTGAAAAGGATGGGGGAGATTATGTTCTTAATGGATCAAAAATGTTTATCTCTCATGCGGATGTAGCTGATCTGATATGTATTGCAGCCCTTACTGACAGCTCTGTACCCGGCCATAAAGGGACCAGCGTTTTTGTAGTCGAAAAGGACACTCCTGGACTTAGTATAGGAAAACATGAGAACAAGCTGGGCATACGTGGAGCCTCAACAGTACAGGTCATCATTGAGGACGTCAGGGTTCCTGCCACTAATATTCTCGCAAAGGAAGGCGAAGGCTTCCATATCATCATGAAAACACTTAATATAACACGTATCCCGGTAGCCGCTCAAGCAGTGGGTATAGCTCAAGGAGCCCTGGACTATGCAATCCAGTATACCAAGGAAAGAACGCAGTTCGGGAAACCAATTTTCTCATTTCAGGGTCTCCAATGGATGATGGCTGATATGGCTACCCAGGTGGAAGCAGCCAGACAGCTGACCTATAAGGCAGCCTCAATGTATGAAAAGATGCCTAAGAACCTAGAAAAAGTTTCCAAGGAAATGATGCGTTCATCAGCCATGGCCAAACTGTTCGCAGCAGATACGGCCATGAAGGTTACGACAGATGCCGTTCAACTGCTTGGTGGTTATGGATTTATTAAAGAATACCCTGTGGAACGAATGATGAGAGACGCCAAAATAACACAAATTTATGAGGGAACAAGCCAAATCCAGAAGGTGGTAATTTCAGGGACGCTCTGAGAATAAAAGTAACCAATCAATGTGGTACACGGGGACTTAAGCAGTTTCTTGCAGCAGTTTCTTGGCCTGCCTGCCAGCTCGATCGTACAGCAGCAGGCCTTGATCAAGAAATTCATCCGCCAGGTCTCCGTTTACTTCCACAAATACGGCCTTAAGAATCGCAACCCTCTGGTCAATAGCCACTATCTGCGCGTCATCCGAGGTGTCTTCGTCTGCAGGCACATAAGGAATTCCCATCAGCATACACCATACTAGATTATCAAGGTCCGGTAATACACCTCTTTTGGTAAAATCTATTGACTCTCTGAAGTCATGGTAGGCCTTGATAAAATCTTCGCTGTCAACCATTCCCTTTCTCCAAAAAATTGACATAAGCAGCAACGCGGATCTGACTCATCAATAGAATTCTATTAAGTTAATTTTTGCCGCCAACCAGATCGTTTTTCTGCATTTTCCTGTACACCCTTTCAAAAAATAGCACAATCCAGGGGAAAAAATATCCGTCTTATTTAGCTCAAACTACATATTCTAGAAAGTCTTCTTTATTTAGGGATCCCTCCAGAAAAATGCTCAGTTTTGAAAAAATAACCTCAGAGGAAATATATATTATGACCTAATATTAAATCAAGAGCAGAAAAAAAGAAAAAAAAAGTGCTTCAGCTGGCTGACCTTTTGAGAGCCAAACAGGCAAAGAATAAAGTCAATTTAGTTGTTGTCCCTGAGACCTAGTTCTGCTAGATAATTTTGTATACAAAGGCTCACAAATGCCTTGGCAATATATTTCATTTAAGATTTTGTCAAAGGATCAAAATTGAAGAGTGGTATAGAAACTGCCTCTCTAATTTTAGCTGCTGGACGGGGCAGTCGTATGCAAGAATTCAGCGGCAATAAAACCCTGCTGCCTTTATTACCGGACCAATCTCCCTACTCCGGAAGCAGGCCGATCTTACTTCAAATCCTGAAGTCGCTTCCATCCGGACCCAAGGCTGTTGTTGTTAACCACAGAAAGGAAGAAATAATACAGGCAACACGCGGCCTCGGTCTTACTTATTACGAACAACCACAATTTAATGGTACAGGAGGAGCACTCCTCGCGGCGAGCAAATTTCTGGAAATTCCGGATTATGAATTCTTAATTATTACTATGGGTGATGTGCCTCTGGTAAAAACGCATACGTACCTGGACCTAGTTACTACTCTGAAACAGAATAATTTTGCAGTCCTAGGTTTCCGCCCTGAGTGTAAGCAACAATATGGGGTGCTCGAAATCAGGAACAATAAGGTTCATAGAATCATTGAGTGGAAATACTGGAAAGATTATTCTGAAAATATGCAAGAAGCCTTTCAAATCTGTAATTCAGGTATCTATGCCGCGCGAAAAAATGACCTCCTACAATACCTCACGGTACTTGAATCTAGGCCGCATAAGGTATACAAAAAAGTTGATGGAAAGCCAATACAGTTGAAAGAATTCTTTATCACAGACCTTGTCGAGTACATGCATAAAGACGGTCTTTCAGTAGGATATGCAATGGCTGAGGAAGACGAAGTCATGGGTGTGGATGATCTTGCCTCCCTGGTAAAGGCACAAAGGATTTTCCAGGAGCAAAATTTTGACCTAATGAGACTTTAACAAAGGTGCGAAGGTCCCTTTTTTCTTGAAACAAATTCCAGACAGGCGGATTTTTTTATTTAACGCCAGGAGACGAACTTACAGCTTCAACAGTAAATTCGCTCAGACTTGCAGGGAGATCATCAAAAACAATCATAAAAGGAACGCTCGCATTCGCCCCTATATTAAGGTTTGAACCGGCCTTGCCTTTTCGGTTTTTCATCGACTTCGTTATTTCCACCATATCCGAGGTTTTCAGCTGTTCTTCAGTCAAGGAATTTCCTGCATACGCCAACTGTTTTTTGACTTCTCTGCCCTTATCATCCAATATATTTCCCTTGACTAATATGGAACTTCGGCTATGTGTATATCTGTTTTCAACAATTCCCTTGATTACGAAGAGTTGCCCCTCCTTTTCTGAATCGACAAAAAAACCGGTAACATCCTTGAAAGAGAGACGTCTAACTCCTATATCGGTGACCTCTACCTTTTCCTGCGGCTTTAGAAACGACAATGAATCGGGAATTAACCCCGGGGCCCAGAAAAAAACTGCCACAGATCCGCCGATAAGTAGCAATAAAATGATCAGCATAATAAGCAAAAGCCGTGACCCTGAACTTCTTGGTGCGGCTGAAGAGACCTTAATTTCCTCTTCAGGCTCCTCTTTCACAGACTCTTCTTCCAAATCCGCGGACATTGACGGAGAAGCCTCCTTCTTCGTTTTAGGTGCTTCTTCTATTAGTCCATTAAGATCCTCCAGCGAAACAGCCTCAAATGTCCCTTCTTCACCACTCTCCTGGTCACCCTCGGGCGTCGCTGGAGGCAAACCACGTGCTATAGAATCCTCTAATTCCTGCCGGTCCACTGCTAAGGTCTCTGCCTCTTCAACAGAAATCTGCGGCTCAGGATACGCTGTAAAAACATGCTTACAAACGGAACACCTGACCTTGGACCCATCTTCCTTAAGCAAGCCTTCATCGAGGTTGAACTTTGTTTTACATTTTTCACACTGAATTATCATAGGATAACTCCTCCCCGGATTTCTTCGTCCTAAATCATCATCTATAGATGTTTCTAGCTAAGCTTATAAATATCAGGCAGCTGCCTGTATTTTTCATCATAATCAAGTCCGTAACCTACGATAAATCCCTCCTCGATCCGAAATCCGCAATAGTCAATAGAAACCGCATTCTCACGTCGCTCAAGCTTGTCGATAAAAGCACATACTCTTATAGAATCAGGGTTTTTCTCCTTCATCTTATCTATAATGCGTGAAATAGTGAGCCCCGTATCCACGATATCTTCAACCAGGATTACCGGCTTGCCTCTAACTGGAATTTCAACATCCTTTGTCAACCGAACAGATCCCCCGGATATCATTCGAGACCCGTAGCTAGCCGCTCTTATAAAATCTATTCTGGCAGGAATGCTTATCTCCCTCATTAAATCGGAAAAAAAGAACACAGCTCCGTTTAGTACTCCTATAAATACTGGCTCTTTTCCACTATAATCAGAAGATATCTGTGCTGCCAAAGCCTTAACGCGCTCCAAAATATCTTCTCTGGAGAACAAAATCGTCTTTCTCAAAATATTCCTTTTACATCTGTAATCTGATCTTTTTGATTTTCCATACCATCAATACAAAGGCACTACGACACCACTCCGTATTGCCCCTTCTATTATTCAGACGCATGTAACCATATTGAATCTTTGATCTTTTGTCAACACTGGCATAACGACAAAAAATCTGTCCCCACGAAATCTTCGTTCACCTCATGATTCATAAAAATGGAGGAATGGGGGCGCTATCTATAAAATTGATTTACAAAAAAGGTAATTTATCTCTTTTCCTGTATGCAACAGCCTGACATGAGGCTATGAGTTGACCGTTCTGATCTGTAACTTTTATTGAATAAGTAGCAATTTTTCGAGAACAGTGAATCTCATTTGATTCAGCCCTCAGTGTACTATTCTCTGCAGGAGAATTATGATATGTCACTAAGACATTGAGGGCTACCGCTATAGTGCCATGGGAATTGCATGACGCTTGAAAAGCCTCGTCGATAAGAGAAAAAATAGCTCCCCCATGGGTCAACCCGAATATGTTTAGGACATCATCCTTGGGAGACATTTCCACAACTGCTCGCCCGGGTTCAAGATCAACCAATCTTATACCCAATTTGCGAGCATATGGCTCGTTTTCCACATTTCTAGCAACAGTATTGAGGATCCTATCATCCATTAGATATTACCCATTGAATCATTAACCAGGCCAATGCTAGCAGAGGTATAAAAGCGGATAAATTTTTTAGTTGATGTATTCTCTTGAAAATCCTTGGAGTTACACATTACAAAACAGTTTTCTAAAAACATACTTCCAATTCAAGGGACCGTAGCAGAACATAGTATGTTTTAACACTCATCTTCCCGAGCTGCTGGAAAAAATAATGTAAAGGTGGTGCCACCCGACCCGTAGCAGTCATCTTTTTGTTTACAGAAGCTGCAATTACTAATTCGTCCCGGACAGACGTCGCTCGCCTTAGGAATAAAACCGCATCTTGACGAGGTCATGCTTATCTTAAATCCATAACGTTCGGAAAAAATCTTCATGCGCAAGAGATCCGCCCCTTTCCCCCCTGCATTAAAATCAAATGGACGTTTGGAAGAATAGTCCATTGTTTCCTGTGTTGTAAAGAAACCCTCAAATATGCGTCTCCTGTTTTCTTCCGTAATGCCTACCCCATAATCCTGCACAATGAATTCTGTTCCCTTTCCTCTTTTTTGAACGCTCAGATTAATTTTTCCTTCGTCGGGGGTATTTTCAATCGCGTTCTTAATAAGCCCATCAACCACTTTCTGTAGGGAATCGATAGGCATGCATATGTGAGGGGTTTTATTCAGATGCTCTTCTATTTCCAGCTGGCGATGAGAAAATAGAGGCCTAAGGACTTTCAGTCTCTCTTTTACAAAATCGCCCAGCACAATCTTCACCGGGAGGCTCTCCTTGGGACCAAATATCTCTTCTATTCGCTGGCCTATACGTTCGACAAGATGCCCTTCCCCCGCCTCCTCGGAGACTAGGGCCATCAATTCATCAGCACATTCCTCTAACATAAGAGACATAACATGATGGGTCTCATAGTATCTCTCACGCATAATATCTTCAACTTGATACTGTACCTCTAATATACGGTCCAGATTTCGGCGAGCCCTTTCTATTGTTGGGCTCCATGTCTCCTCCGGTACAGGAGCAAGTCTCTTTTCAAGCGAATTCAAGGAAGCGCCCAGGACAGCCAGAGGGGTCTTTAATTCATGGGAAAGATGGTTTATCACCTTGTCCTTTGCACGGTTGAGGCTGGTAACCTCCTGATACGCAGCCTTTAATTCGCTCGAGAAACGAGCATTGTCTATGGACAGAGCGACAGTGCTCGCTATCATATTCAAAAACTCAACATCTGTGTCATCAAACACGCCTTTATTCTTGTTCATGGCACAGAGCACACCTATAATTCTCTCCCTGCTTCTAAGGGGCACGTCCAGCATATTACGAGTCTTGAATCCCGCCTGGATATCCACTACAGAATGAAAAACAGGGTCTTTTGATGTATCAGGAACTATCAAGGACTCGCCGGTGCGTATAACCTTTCCTGCGATGCCTATCTTTGCCGGAAAACGTATCTCTTTCATCCTCTCCTCTGTGTCCGAGTCATCAAGGGCAGCGGATTTGAAGAAGAGTTCGTTTTTTTCCTCATCCAAAAGTATTACTAGGGCGCCTTCAACTTCAAGAAGCCGTTTCACTTCCTCACTTATGTAATCAAGCAGATCGTCTAATTCGGGGTATTTAGGCAGGGCCATGCTGATTCGCTGCAGGGCATCATTATGCCTGGCCATCCTCTTTTCTCTTGTTATATCCCTCAGTATTACTAGCTGCCCACCCGTTTCGTCTCTCCTTTCTGAATACACAGCTCCAGCCATAACAATATCAAGGATTCTTCCGTCTTTTGTCAGACGCTTGGTCTCAACCTGCGGGCTTCTCTTGGTCTGCAAAAGCTTTTTTATATTTTCAGTGGTCTGTTTCTCAAACCCAGGCGGCACGTAGGGAATCTTTTTGCCCTCCAGTTCTTCCAATGTCCAGCCGAAGACTTCGGTAAATGCAGGGTTAAGATAAAAGACACGGCCGTCCAGATTGAATACCACCATTGGATAAGGAATAAAATCAAGGAAGGTTCTGTATCGCCGCTCAGATTTCCGCAAGGCTTCCTGCGCCCTAAATCTTTCTGTTATATCTCTGGCTATTCCTCTGAAGCCAATTATCTCATTTTCTTTGTTGAAAATAGGGTTTGCAGAAAGCTCGATGATTCTGGAATCTCCTCCTTTAGTAAGTATCTGCCAGACAAGATCGGATAATCCCTTGCCGGTCTGATACATTCTCCCAAACGCTTCAGTAGCTTTTTTGGCGTGTTCTTCATCCATGAATTTGGAAAAACTCTGGAACTGGATTTCCTCCTTCGAATATCCGAAAATCTTACACAGGGAATTATTGAAATATAAAAAGTTTCCGTGGATATCCAGTTCATATATCCCCTCTTCAATATTTTCTACAAAGGCCCGGTAACGTTCACTCGATAAAGTGGCCCGGTAAGACGCCATGCCCTCATTCGCAGTGTTCCTTCCTTTAATTGAATCCTTTTCAGGATTCTTAGGATCAGTTTTAGCCGTCCCCTTTGACTCAACTTTTTTCATGACAACCTGTCTCCGAGACGATATATGAGTAATTTACCTTAGAATAACTAGTTTTTATATAGCATATGCGGAATATTGTCATTATAATTCTTGGATAGAGTATACAGTGAAGTCCTGGCAGTCAGCTTGTAGATAAAAGGCCTCGAAGCTCTTGTAACCATCACGGATCTCTTATATAATTATATCAATAAAATTAAGAAGGTCGGATTTTCATGAAGGGTTATGTATCTATATATGATATACAGTATGAGGGCTTTGAGGAAAAATAATTATGATAAAATCAGAAAAAATACCCAAGGCAACCATCAACAGGCTTTCAATATATTACCGACAGCTCGAACTCCTAGAATTTGACGGGTATCGAATGGTCTCTTCGGACAAACTTGCCTGGCTATGCCAGGTAAACCCTGCCCAGGTAAGAAAAGATCTCGGCTATTTCGGTGAGTTCGGGGTGCGGGGTGTTGGGTACGATGTAAAAGATCTCCAGGCTGAAATAAAAAGAATCCTGGCAGTGAACCGTGATTGGAAACTGGGAATTGCTGGTATCGGAAATTTAGGATCCGCTCTGATGCACCACCAGAATCTCGCAGCCAGAGGCTTCAAGTGCGTGGCCGCTTTTGATAATGACCCAGATAAGATTGGGAAAACCACGGCTACAGGTCAAAAAATATTGGATATAAGATACTTGGGTGAGGCTGTAATGGAACTGGGCATTGAAATCGGTGTCATTACGACACCTCCCCTAGCAGCTCAGAGAGTGGCCGACCTCTTTCTCATGTCAGAGGTAAATGTAATTTTAAATTTTTCGCCTACTAGAATCCGTGTTCCGGATTGGTGCTTAATCGAAAATATCGACTTTACCGTAAAATTAGATATCCTTACTTATAAATTAAAACATGAACTCTAATTTTAAAAATATTTTCAGAGGGAAAAACATATTAAAGCATACAATATTCCAATTAATCAGGAATCAATCTGGATAACTAAACGCAATAAAAAAATAAGCATCAGCAGGCTTAGCAGGAGGTATAGATGAAAAGCCAATGGCTGGTAATCCTGATATATATTTTGTTTTTCGGCTTTTTGGACGGATCCTTATCAGGTGCTGAAACTGAAGGGACCTCGGCAGTCTTAGAAAAACCAATATTCGATTTTCATGAAGTCAACCAGGGAGACGTAATCAACCATGAATTCCGCCTCTCAAACCGAGGCCATCAAGTTCTAAGAATTAAGAAGGTAACATCGCCTGGTTGAGGATGTTCAGTGGCCTATTTTGATGAGGCTATCCTTCCTGGAGAGGAGGGAAAAATAAAAGTCAGACTAAATACAAGAGGTTTTAGAGGGCCGATTGAAAAAATTTTTAAGGTATACACCAATGACCCTTTGAACAAAATATATATCTTAAGAGTGTCAGCCTATGTAAGGGTCCCCATATCCATATCTTCCCGTTATGTAACTATAAACGGTAAAGAAGGGTACAATCTGACCAGGAGAGTAGAAATAAATGCCGAACTCGATAGGCCCCTGAAACTGACGCCCATACAGTTTAGTCTGGAAAATAGTCTATCATATAAGATTGAAGAAATCGAAGCAGGCCGTAAATTTTATATTCATTTTGTCCGAGAGGCAGGGCCCCCAGAATTTTCAAAGGGTTTTTTGAGATTGCGAACTAACTATCCCGAAAAGAAGGAAATTACCCTCAAAATCAGAATCAATGTTGTAAAGGAAGAGATAAAATAGATGGCCTGGTATAAAACAGTCTCTGAATAATAGGATAGTAATGCTTTGAAAGATAATGAAAAAAATATAATAGAAATATATACGGATGGTGCATGCAGTGGGAATCCTGGCCCTGGCGGCTATGGAGTCATTTTGAAGCATGACCAAAATGAAAGGGAAATTTCCGGATGTGACCCTCAGACGACTAATAATCGTATGGAAATGATGGCCGTTATAGTTGCACTTAGACAAATTAAAAAACCCTGCAAAATAAAGATTTTTACTGATTCCAATTACGTACTAAAGGGAATCACGGAATGGATTCCTGGATGGATAAGTAATAATTGGGTAAATTCCAGAAAAAAACCCGTTTTGAACCGGGATCTTTGGCAGGAACTATTGAACCTAAGTCGCCCCCATAGAATTGATTGGCATTGGATAGAGGGGCATAAGGGGCATCCTGAAAATGAGCGCTGCGACCAATTGGCAAGGAACGCAATCCGGAACTGTCCACAGTCAAAAAAAAGTCAAGGACCAACTAAGGCTCTCTGATCTCCCAACTTTGATATTTATAGAGATGCTAAGTGTATTGACCATATGCAAAAATAATGCTAATCTATTAAACTGATGTTTTAATGTTTAACTCTGTTATCATATTATTAATGCTTCACTAGAGAATCTTACTGGAGGCTGAAATGAAATGCCCAAAATGCGGTTATATCAGTTTTGATTATAATTCGGCCTGCCCAAAATGTAACAAAGATATTACCGCGGAAAGACAGAAGATGGGGCTCCCTTCTTACAAACCTTCAACGCCATCAATGCTTGGGGCTCTTACAGGTGAGGCCAACGAGTCTCACATAGGTCTCGAAGCTCATAGGCCCGCGGAGACTGCTGAGCTGGAGCAGGAAATTGGCGGTCTTAGTTTTGAGGATTCTCAGGCCATAGAAGCTATGGAAGTTGCATTTGAAGATAGCCAGGACCTGGAAATAGAGTTTGAACCAGTCACAGATAATGAACCGGCTGACTCTATTGAAGAAATTGAATTTTCGGATCTAGAGCAGGAGACTGAGGAGGATGTATCCAAAGAAAAAGGCGCTGAGGAACTTTCACTTGACCTCGAAAACCTCCCATTCGATAATGGTGAAGTTGAACAGTCAAAAGAGGCTGGAGAAGACGAATTCATAATGGAACCCGATTCTGGTTTTTCATCGGAGTCGGAGAATGAAAAACCTTCCGAAGATCTTTTTGTAAACCTTGAAGACCTGGGTCTAGAGGAAGACCTTCCTGATAAAAACCAGGATACCCCTTCGCTTGAACTTGAAGGATTATTCGATGAGACCGACAAGACCCCGGATTCATATGCCGGGACCGAGGAACAAAACGATCAGATTATTCTGGACCTGGGTGATCTCGAGGAAGACTCAACCGAAAACATTGAGCTGAAGCCGGGCACTAACGATGCTGAAGAAGAAATGGATCTTGAAATACTCGATCTTGATCTTGATATAGATGAGCCAGAAACGAAGCCATCTTAAAGCCAATTTATCCTTGACCTATCACGAAGCGCAAATTATACTTAAATATTATTTTTGGCCGAGATAGCTCAGCCGGTAGAGCAGGGGACTGAAAATCCCCGTGTCCGCAGTTCAACTCTGCGTCTCGGCACCACAAAAATTAATAAAAAAAGAGGGGTTTACCGTAATGGTTGTAACCCCTTTTTTTATGGGTTTCGTCCGGTCATAATTTTTTCCTTGACATCCTTTTGTTACCCCCCTTTGAGACCTCAGGTGGCAGCCGTTTATCCAGGGCTTTAACTCCCCAGATATCCCTTGCGTACTCCAGAATGGTTCGATCGCTTGAAAAAAAACCCATGTTACCGGAGTTGAGTATAGAACGTCGAGTCCAGTCCTCAGTATCCAGGTAAATGCTGTTTATGCTATCCTGGCAGTCAATGTATGAGCGGTAATCCGCAAAAACCATATATGGCTCGTTAGGGGCGAAGAGGCTTTCCAGCAGGGGATTAAATAGGTCGGGTTGTTGGGGCGAAAGAAAACCGGATGAGATCATACCAATGGCGGTCTGCAATTCGGGATCTTGTTCGTAAAAGGCTTGAGGACTATACCCCTGAGCAATTTTTTCCTTTACTTGATCTGCAGTGAGCCCGAAAGTAAAAATATTTTCCTGGCCGACTTCCTTCATGATTTCTATGTTGGCCCCGTCCAGCGTACCGATTATTAAGGCCCCGTTCATAGCAAATTTCATATTTCCGGTTCCTGAGGCTTCCAGCCCGGCGGTGGAAATCTGTTCAGAAATGTCCGCAGCAGGAATAATTTTTTCAGCCTGGGAGACACAGTAGTTAGGCAGGAAAACCACTTTTAGTCTGCTGCTTACCCTCGCGTCAGAATTTACCACTTCCCCAACCGCGTTGATGAGCTTGATTATTAGCTTGGCCATGCGATAACCAGGGGCTGCCTTCCCGCCGAAGATAACAGTCCTTGGAACATAATTTTCTATAGAATGATTTTTGATCCTGTTATAGACAGTCAAAACATGCAGCAGGTTCAAGATCTGGCGTTTGTATTCGTGGATACGCTTAACATGCACATCAAACATAGACTCCACATTAACCTCCACATCTAATTTGCGACGGATATACTTTGCCAGACGCTGTTTGTTTTTCCTCTTTACCTTTCTCCACTCTAAACAGAACTCGGAGTCCTCAACCAGTGGAAGGATATCCCTGATCCGAGAAAGGTTTGTTATCCAGTCATCTCCTATGTTTTTCCTGATGAGGCCTGATAAACTGGGGTTTGCACTCAAAAGCCATCTCCGGGGAGTAACGCCGTTGGTCTTGTTATTGAAACGTTCCTGAAACATATCGTGAAAATCGCTGAAGACCTGCTTCTTCAGAATCCTGCTGTGAAGCTCTGATACTCCATTTATCGAGTGGCTGCCAACGATGCCCAGATGGGCCATTCGCACAAGACTTTCGGGCCCCTCATGGATTAATGACATTCTACGCACTCGTTCCAGGTCACCCGGATAGGATTCTCTGACATTATTGAGAAAGCGCCTGTTGATTTCGTATATGATTTGCATATGTCTGGGCAGGACCCTTTTTATAAGGTCAACGGGCCATGTTTCCAGGGCCTCAGGCAGGACAGTATGGTTGGTGTATCCGAAGGTCCTCACGCATATATCCCAGGCTTTATCCCATGGGAGCCCTTCATCGTCCACTAGGAGGCGCATGAGTTCAGGAATTGCTATTGTTGGATGGGTGTCGTTTAATTGAACTGCCACCTTGTCCGGAAAAGTATCATAGTCCATATTTCGTTTTTTGGATCGTCTCATGATGTCCTGAAATGTCGCTGATACGAAAAAGTATTGCTGCTTGAGACGGAGTTCTCTCCCTGCGAGAACCTCCTCACTGGGGTAAAGTACCTTAGAGATGTTTTCACTATGGACCTTTTCCTCCACCGCACGCGCATATTGGCCATAGTTGAAAACTTCCAGATTGAACTCGCGAGTGGCCTTAGCTGCCCAGAGCCGCATATTGATAACATGATCGTTACGGTAACCAGGGATGAGCGTGTCGCACGCCATAGCCATTATATTTTCAGTGTTTTCCCATATATGGCAAAGCCTGCCCTGCTCATCGACATATTCTCTAACGTTACCATAGAATTTTACCTCGTATAGATGTTCGGGTCTCTCGAATTCCCAAGAGTTGCCATTGCGTAGCCAGTTGTCACACTTTTCAATCTGAAAGCCGTTATCGATTATCTGATAAAAAATGCCGTAATCGTAACGAATACCGTAGCCATAGGCAGGCAATTTTAGTGTAGCAAACGAATCCATGAAACAGGATGCCAGGCGTCCCAGACCTCCGTTTCCCAAACCGGCATCCCATTCCATCTCTTCGATATCGTCCAGGTCATGGCCATTGCGATACAGGGCCTCTCGGCATTGCTTTTCAATTCCTAGGTTGATCAGATTGTTCATAAGGAAACGACCGGGAAGGAATTCCAGCGAGAGGTAGTAAACTCTTTTGACCTCCATGTTATAATAGGAACGCTGTGTTTCGATCCATTTGTCCACCAGCCGATCGCGGACCGCAAGTGCCGTAGCCCTATAAAAATAATAACCTTTTGCAAAGGCCGGATCGTGTCCTAACGAGGATGCTATGTGTTTAACGATGTCTCTTCCAAGAACTTCAACATCGTCTGAAGCGCAAATACCCTGGTATTGATCTGGTTTCCGGCTCATTATTCCGTCCTTCTGCTCTTGGGGTCATATTTCTCTGAAAGGGTTAAAACAAGGGCTTTCAGTGCCTTAATCACCGAAACAAATACCGATATCCCTGGCCGTTTTTATTGTGTCGCTGTCTAAGGGAACTTGCCTGATATTGCCTATTGCCTCCTCAAATGGAACAGCCTTGACCTCGGGCGGATTAAGGGCCACCATGTTTCCGAACTGTCCTGTTTCGATCATTCGAACTGCGCCGGCACCGAATCTGAGGGATATAAGGCGATCAAAGGTGGTTGGCGATCCACCCCGCTGCAGGTGTCCCAGAACGAGCGACCTTGAATCCTTTCCCGTTATTTTGGATATCTCTTTTGAAACAAAATCCCCTATGCCTCCCAGAAGGACATCCTGGCGGCCTATTTCACCTCTGCCCCTGTCAATGGTTTTTCCTCCTGCAGGAACCGCTCCCTCTGCGGCCACTACAATGGCATAGCGTTCTCCGTGCAGTTGATTTCCCATTATATGCTCGCAGATTTTATCGATATAGAAAGGGATTTCAGGAATGAGTATGACGTGGGCAGCACCCGAAAGACCGCTGTTGAGTGCGATCCATCCGGCATTTCTACCCATCACCTCTACCACCATAACTCTCTCGTGCGATTTAGCGGTTGAATGGAGACGGTCTATAGCTTCTGTTGCAGTGCTCACGGCGGTATCAAAACCAAAGGTAATTACCGTTCCACCAAGGTCGTTATCTATAGTCTTGGGTATTCCAATTACAGGGATTCCCTTTTTGTGCAAATCATATGCGATTTTCAGGCTGCCATCTCCTCCAACAGCGACAAGGCAGTCGAAGCGCAGCCGTTTGAAATTCTCAATCACCCTGTCAGATACGTCTCGAATCTCAATGTCCCCGGCAATATTCTTCATGGGCATCTGAAAGGGATTTCCCTTGTTGGTGGTTCCAATGATTGTACCCCCTAGGATGGAAATACGGCGGACATTTTCGGGAGTCAGGCGAATTATTTCATCCGTGTTAAGAAGGCCAGTATAGCCGTTCTTGATTCCATATACATCCCAGTTCCTGTTATCTGCCGACATGACGACCGCTTCAATAACCGCATTAAGTCCCGGCGCGTCCCCCCCTCCGGTAGTAATGGCTATTTTCATCCCTTTTGACATAATCGTCTCCTCATAATTTGGAAAGTATTATCGGACTTTAGCCGGCTTGTTCTCTCTAACCAGCGGTTACACCATTTACTCGCCCGCCTGTAAAATTAACCAAAGAAAACTCCCTAATTCTAAAAAAGTATGTCCTGGAGCCTAACATACCAACCGCTATCAAGCTCCTGTCATTAGTCCCCTTTCAAAAAAATAATTATATCACTTTTTTCTGTTTTAAACATATTTGGTTTTTTAATGAGTTAAAATAAATGCATGGAAACCTTTCTATAATTATCGAAACAAATTGACTTCAGGTTCAGATTTGTTATAGTCCAATCCGCTAGGAAAATACCTGAAAAGTTGACTTTATTTCCCAAATCAAGTAAAAATAATTATTTAGTTCTGAACATTAGACATTTGGATATTTAAAGAATGCCTAAAATGAATTCATACGGCTTTTCTGATTACACCTGGAATCTTTGGGAATGAAAAAAAAATACCAGATAATTACTGTTATAGGTGTAAGTCTCCTGGTCATCGGTTTTTTCCTTAGCATATATATTACAGTTGAAGAAGATATGCCCAAAAATGCCGTGGTTGTAGTCACTCTTGAAGACAGACTTTATCATTCCATTCATTTTGACTACAGCTGTCTGGCTAATAAAACAGCAAAAACCACCACGTTAGGTGAGGCCTTGGCAAAGGGGTATAAAGCCGACCCTCACTGTAAAAACCTGGGATACTTCAGAGGTAACAGAAGGTTTCTCTTCCACCACCTTCTTGCCAAACTAGGTGTGGAGACAAACACCCGGTGGGATAGATACGGAAACTGGTTATGGTAATTAACTGTAATGTAAGCCTTTATTTACCTGCTGGCATACTGAAAAGTTAATCTTGACAAAAATTACACTCATAAGTATCACCTCGGGTCTGAAAAATCGGCCCGGATCAAGGCCGCTCCTGCGATGCCCTCCCATAAATTAAGACAGTAAATTGTCCCTTAAAAGCTAATTTATATAAAAAGATAAATAACGGGATGCAATTAAACGGCATCATTAAAGACAGGAAAAACAGAAATGCCCAAGTTATATATTGTAACCAACGAAGGACAGGTGTCCAACTACCCTGTCATGAAAAATAAAACAGTTATCGGTAGGACTAAAGATTGCGATCTTTCTTTGGTCGACAATACCATCTCCCGCCATCACGCTGAAATAACTAGGTCGGAACAAGGATATTTTTTAACAGATCTCGGCAGTTACAATGGTACCAGAGTCAATGGCAAATCCATCGAAACGGTTCAGCTTAAACATGGTGACAAGATACAGGTTGGACTAACCAGGTTGACCTTCCTTATGGACACGGTAACTCCTGAAGGCTCGGGAGATTCACTCGTCCTCACCACTGAAAAGGATTTCGGAGCTACTGATCAGAAGATCATTACCAGTAGCCCCCTTGAAGATAAAGGTAGTTCTCAGGAACTTCTCTTGTCCATGCAGGATAAAAGCAAGGGCTTGATAGAAAAAACAGAGGACCTTGCCTTCAGAGAAGACATCCAGTCTAAAGAGTATCTTTCCAGCCTGGCTAGAAGCAACAAGGTCCTGTTTGTGCTTTATGAAATAAGCCAACAGCTTAATCAAATTTACGACTTTGATGAGCTCTTAAAAAAAATTATGGATCTTATCTTCGTGGTTATTGATGCTGATTACGGATTCCTCGTTCTCACCGGGGGGCTTGACGGAGAGGAACTTATACCTGTTGTTGTAAAACACAATGAAGACAGAGGTAAACAACAGCACGAAATAAATGCGAGCAAAACGCTTATTGATAAGGTCATAAATGACAAGGTCGCCCTTCTTACTTCCAATGCCATGGCAGATTCCCGATTAGATAAGGCTAAAAGCGTTATGATAAGAAAGATAAGGTCGGCTATCTGCGTGCCCCTCTGGAGAAAGGAAAAAATTATAGGGGTAATTCAGCTAGACAGCGTGAGGTTTGACAACCAGTTTACCCAGGACGATCTCGAACTCCTCAAGGCTATAGGAAGCCAGGTGGCTATGGTTATAGAACAGGCTACATTAAATGAACAAATTAGAGAAGAAGAGCGCATGAGAAACAGGCTCGAGCGTTTTCATTCTCCTCAGGTTATTGAAATGATCCTTAAGGGGGGACAGGAAACCAAGGATGATATAATGGAGCCCAAAGAACTTACTGCAACAATACTTTTTACTGACATCGTCGGTTTCACCCGCATTTCGGAAACCATGCCACCCCGAGAAGTCAATATTCTTCTTAACCGCTATTTTTCTCGTATGACCGATATTATTTTCAGCCATGACGGAACCCTTGATAAATATATAGGTGATGGAATAATGGCTGTTTTTGGTGCCCCAATGGAAAAGGAAAATGATGCGGAGAGGGCGGTTCGCGCGGCCCTGGAAATAAAGAGCAGCGTTGCAGCCATGATGAAAAGCGCGGCTGATTCCCGAAAATTCGATATACGTATAGGTATAAATACAGGACGAGTGGTGGCCGGAAATATGGGTTCCCCGAAAAGGATGGAATACACGGTTATAGGTGATCCTGTCAACATCGCCTCCAGGCTGGAATCAATAGCCAACCCCAATCAGATCCTAATAGGCGAAGAGACTCGCAACTTAGTCAGACACAAATTCCGGCTCGCCAAAGTAGGCGCAAAAAAGGTTAAAGGGAGAAGTTCAGAGGTCATGGTATATGAGGTGATAGGCTGAACAGTCTTTCCCCTGGGATAAGCAATCAGTTATTCCTCCTTTTTTCGTATAAAAGAGGCAATATTTCTTTTGAGCAACTCATAATCTTCTGATAACTGTTTGAATTTCTCTTTGCTTTCAAGGGCGGCTTTTCCCAGCTTCTTCAGTCTGAGTTTAAGATCGGTTATATCAGTATTGAATACCACACATTCCTGTACTTTTCCCGAAGAATTGTGTACAGGGTGCATCCTGGCCAGAACATAAACAGGCCGACCATCGCTGTTGTAATACTTCCATTCTTTCCCAGGGAAAGCCTCTCCGCCAAAAACCTTCATTACAGCTTCCCGGAAATTACTACGGTAGGCTTTCGACACCATTAAAAGAGGGCTTTTGCCAAGCATATGAGATGCAGAATACCCGAAGGTCCCTTCACAAGACTTGTTCCAGGAGGATATATTGCCATTAGAGCTTATCTTGAACACAGGAAATACAAATTCGCCTGCTATACCGGACTCCCCTGTCCCAAGTACGGACGCAGGCTCCTTTGTCTCCTCACTTACAGTCTGAATAGTCTGAATAGCACCCCGTACACTCCCATCTTCTCCCACAATAGGGGCTGTATTTATGATGGTCCTCACTCCGGCTTTCAATTTAGGAAGGGACATCTCTGCGGTAAAATTACCACTGTCGCTCATGGATATAATTGAATCGCCAAACTTTTCCGAAAGGCCATCAGGATCATCCAGCAATTGGTCGGCCAGGCTCCCTCCATCACCGGAATAAAAACCTTCCCATACCTTTCTTCCTAATATATGTTCAGACAAAATTCCGGTCATTTCCTCGCACGCCCTGTTCCATTGCACCACACGGTGATTGTTATCCAGAACAAAAGTCGCTATGGGCAATCTCTCCAGAACACGTTCAGTGTACTTTGCCGAATCCCTCAATATTCGCGATTTTTCAGCTTCGCTCCTAAGAGCGTAATCTCTTTCATTCCAGTATAAAAAGGCAAACATCAGAATAATAAGCAAACCTAAAAGGTAAGCGCCCAGGGAGTAAACAGGGGCTATCTCGAGCGGAATCAGGTTTGTAAAATCATAACCCGCACGGAACAGAAACACCGCAAGACCGCTCTCCACAAAAACCAGGCATGCCCAAACAGTACCCCACATAAAACCGGTCATGTATATCGCAAGCAGGATGACAACGCCATTCCATACCCAGGCCAGGGGGATCAGCCCTTCGGAAGATATGCCGCCACTGTTCCATCTGATAACTATTAAAAGTGACCAGAAAATAAATACCGCAAGATTAGCGGCCAGATCTGGATTTTTCGTAAGCCTTAGAAAAATAAGCACACCGATCCCGAAAAGACCGGCTGTGACCGTGGCATAAAAAAGAAAAAAGGCCCCCACATAGAAATAAAAGAGACCCAGAAAAGGGGCAATTACAACAGATATCAGCTCAAACAGGTTGAGAAACTTGATCCTTTTTATGGTCTCAGGCTCGGCCAGACCAATACCGCTGGTAAGGAAATTGTGGAACAAGGACTCCAGGTTCATGGTCAAAGGATAAAAGTTCTCTCCGTGGTGATTGGAATAAAACGGTGGGCATTAGTCAATAGTCAGTCTTTTGACAGCGGTCGATCATGAAATCTCGATTTCGATTTTTCCTTCTTCATTAACTAACCCATTTATAGTCGAATATCCTCCCTTGAACAGAGGAAATCGGTTATCAACAGAAGAGACGGTAACTAGGCATCCCTTGCTGCCATCGTCAAGTAAGATATGATTAATCGTAAAAGTGAGAAAATGTCTTACCGGGATCTCAATATTAAGCGCCTCCTTGGTCCTGGTTATATCCGGTGAATTCGGAGAATCATAATGGCCTATAATTACTGTCTCCCCGAGATTCGGAAAAAAAGTGTTTTTATCGAGGAAATAAATGATCTGGGCGTCTAATAAGCGCTTAACCATAAGAGAGGCTTCAGATCCATACGCCCGCTGCTGGTACGTACGGTAAAGAGGAACTGCCGTTGCCGCCATTATGCCTACAATGGCGATAACCACTAAAAGTTCAAGGAGGGTGAAGCCCTTTTCACTCTTCATTTAGACCTTCCCGCCTGTAACAGGTTTATACTCGATACCTTTTGGAGAAAGCACCGGATTCATCTCTTCGTCTCTAGGGTTTGCCAGAGAAAGTCTATAGCCCGTACCAGGGCCCTTTTCATAAGACAGCTTATCCAGAAAAACAATCTCGGAATCTTTAAGAGCAAGATATTTAGGGACAAGGTCGGCCAGCTTTTCAGGGTATTTGTTGCCCTCATAGTGTGCATAACGTTTCAGCGCACCGTCCACCATGAACAAGAATACCCGCCCCTCTTTACTGAATTCTGCGGTCCGCTCAGGGGGAGGCTCGCCGCCGAAAATAATCACCACCCACATCACCGCGATCAGGACGGATGCAACAGTCATAAAATAGTGGAAAGGGGTCCACTTTTTCTTTTCTTTTTCCTTTGTTTCAGATGCCTTCTTTTTTTTGTCAGACAGAGTGGACCCTACCTGGGAAACAGACTGGAACATGGCGCACTGAAAACAGTAAAATTCGCCAGGTCTGACCTCTTCAGCGCATTCATCGCAGAGCGGAGCATTGCATGATGCGCAGAGATGTTTCGCCTTTATATCTGGATGGTATTTACACTGCATCTTGGCTTAGTCAACCTCGCTCGATAGCAACCTGATTATTAGGCCTTTTTTTAAAAGTATTTCCCAAGACAGGGTTAGGAATAGACAATAAAAAAACTAATCAGTTTAGTCAAGGAATAAGCGAATGCCCCTTTATCAGGTCCGGCTATCCTTTTTTTTGAGATCGTTTGCACAGTAAGGGCACACTACCCAGTCAGGCTGGACAATGCGGTTGCAGGAACTGCAAGTGGGGACCAAAGGATGTTTGCAGAAAGGGCAATCCTTGAAATCCAGGCTTACAGCCTTACCGCAGTTGGGACAAATAGTAGTCAGTTCCTCTTTCTGGTAAACAGCTCTCAGGACCTCCTCAATAGTAGTAACACCCATACGGATCTTTTCAAGGCCGCTGTATCCCAGCGTACTCATCCCCGTCACCATTGCCGCTTCCCTGATAGTGTCCGCAGTGGCCCCGGTCTGGATCAGCTCCCTGATCTTGTGCCCCATAATCATTACCTCTCCGATAGTGGTACGGCCGTGAAACCCACTATTATTGCATTTGCTGCAGCCAGCCCCCCTGTAAAACCGGAAAGGAAGTTCATCTTCACTCATGCTTATCCTTGCGAGAAGTTCCGGATTAGGAATATATTCCTCTTTGCAGTGAGGACATATGACACGGACCAATCGTTGAGCAATAACACCCACCAGGGATGAAGCAATCAAAAAAGGAGGAATGCCTATATCCATGAGCCTGGTAACGGCTGAAGGTGCGTCATTGGTATGTAGAGTCGATAAAACAAGGTGTCCCGTAAGCGAAGCCTGAAGGGCAATTTCAGCAGTTTCCTGGTCTCTAATCTCCCCGACCATCAGGACATTTGGATCCTGCCTCAAGATAGAACGCAGTACGAAAGGAAATGTGAGGCCTACTTTTTCATTTATCTGAACCTGATTTATTCCTGACAGCTCAAACTCTACTGGATCTTCCACTGTAGTAATGTTGACTTCATCAGATTTGACCTCCTGCATGATTGCATAAAGGGTCGAAGTTTTTCCACTCCCGGTCGGCCCTGTTATCAATATCATACCCTGAGGCCTTCTGATAAAATTTCTTAACACGGTAAGATTTTCGGGACTGAACCCCAATTCTTTAAGAGAAAGAAAAGTGTCCTGCTTATTCAGGATACGGATCACAGCTTTTTCGCCGTAAAACGTGGGCAGCGTGGAAACGCGCAAGTCCACGGAAAAATTCTTCGCCCGAACCTTTATACGTCCATCCTGGGGCAATCTTCTTTCTGCTATATCCATGCCGCCCAGGACTTTTATACGCGATATAATAATGGGCTGAGTCCATTTTGGAAGCTTAAGAGTATCCTGCAATACTCCATCTATTCGATTTCTAACCCTTACATTGTTTTCCTGGGCCTCTATATGGACGTCACTTGCACCTTTCTTTATAGCGTTTCGAATAATCAGGTCAACCATCTTAATGAAAGGGGAATCCTGGACCCGATCCTCAATCTCCTCCTCTGCCACAGGTTGCTCCCCGGGATAAAATTCCAGGAATTCTTCTCCCCCCAGCTCGTCAGTGACCTGATCAATTGACCTCTCGGGATGATAATGCCCCTGCAGTCTATCCAGAATCTGGGTTGCAGTAGAAATAGCCGGTTGGATATTGAAGCCGGTTATGAAACGAAGCTCCTTCATCATGTTTAGGTCGAGAGGATCAGCCATAGAAACATGGAGTAAATTGTTATCCCTGGCGATGGGAATGCACTGAAACTTGCGGCATGCCTCTTCTGGAATAGATTCAATAACCTCAGACTCGATTGGAAGATCTTTGAGGTCCATAAAAGGTATCTTTAACTGCATGGCCAATGCAAACGCCATCTCCTCCTCGGAAATCAGGTTCATTCCGATCAATACCTGCCCCAGCCTTTTACCGGATCCCTTCTGCGCATCTAGAGCTTCCTGCAGATTGTCGCGACTCAACAAACCGGTTTCCACCAGCAGTTCGCCCAGCTTTCGCCTGTCAACAAAGTTTTTCTTCTCTTTAGTGCTGTGGATATTTTTTGTGTCCATACTCAGTATATTGTATATTCTTCCTGTAGAAATTTAGCCCCAATTAAAATATATTAACACCTTAAGCCATCTCTTTCAACCAATAGTTTTATGGTGTTTTTTAAAACAGCTTTCCAAAACAGTTATAAAATAAACCTGCCTGCACGCCCAAAGCCCCTGTTTTTTTTTGACATCAGGGTTGTAATCTGATAGTTTTTTTAGGTGTCAGTGGTCTCCACAGCCCTAAAAAATCTGATGATACCAAACCTGATCCTCCACCGCGGGGAAACGCCAACTGAACAAGAGCATCTGGATGGTAAGTACTCTAAAAAAAACTGATTTGCTGATAGCCGGGGCAACAGCTATTCTTTATATCTTTTTTTCATTCAAGGCATTCCCTTTACTGGAGGGACTGGAGAGAATCATATACAGTGTTGAGATGAGGCTGGACCTTCCAGGGACCTCCGGAGAGAATAAAATTGCAATAGTGAATATTGACGAAAAAAGTTTAAATCAGCTTGGTTCGTGGCCATGGCCCAGAAACCTGATAGCGGACATGATAAAAATCCTCAAGGAAAACGGGGCCAGGTTGATAGGTCTGGATATAATCTTTCAACAAAAAGAACAAAACAGAGGCCTGATCGAGATAAAAAAACTCAAGGAAAGCGTGGATCAAAGATCTGATAATGAAAAACAGAACTATCTGTGGTTGATTGAAAGGTTGGCTGGCATATACAAAAAACTCGACAATGATACAGAACTTTTAGGTTCTGTCGAGAAGGCCGGTAATGTCATACTTCCCGTTAGGGGGAAATTTGGCGAATATCAGACTGAGCTTGTAACTTCCGACAACTCGCTCCTAAATGATAATTCCATAAAATCCGGTAAACTCAAAAAAGAAATCCAGAAAAAAATCTCAGTTAATGAGCTCATAACTCCCTTCGCTGAATTAGCAAAGTATTCCCGCGGCCTGGGACATAATAATTTGTCTCCGAATGAAAACATAGCGGGCCAGGTACATCTACCTTTTATAGATTACAGGGGCAATATCATACCATCTACAGCCCTTCGAATGGCATTAGATTTCACTGGCAATTTTCCCCGGAAGGTTACTATCCTTGAAGATGAAATCATGGTTGACGATAAAACCATCCCCACTTCAGATGGTCAAACATTAGTAAAGTTCAAAGGTGCAAAGAGGTCTTATCCCTATTATTCCTTTGTTGATATATTGTCGGTGAAGAAGGTCCCGGCGGTCTTTGAAGACAAAATAGTGCTCATAGGATTAACAGCAAAAGACATAGGAGAATTTGTCAATACGCCGGTAGATCCTGAAATGCCCCAAGTTGAACTGACTGCTAATATAATAGAAGATTTTATAATGGGGCGCTACCTGAAACGCCCTGCATCCATGGTTTATGTAGAAGCCCTTATAATTCTGCTTCTAAGCACGTTTTCAGGGCTTTTATTGCCCAGATTAAATTATTTTCCGCGTTCCGCAACAGTTGCCGGGACACTTTTTATCCTATTCCTTACCAGTGTGGTCCTCTTCATATCCATGAATATCTGGTTTAAAATTGTATATATATCTCTCTCTATTATAACCATCTACGTGGTCATCTCTGCTAAAGACTTCGCGGTCAGAGAAAAATCACTTCTCCTGTCCTCAAAGGAGAGTGTTGAAACAAACAGGATGCTCGGCCTGAGCTTTCAGAGCCAGGGGCTTCTTGATCTGGCATTTGAAAAATTCAGGAAATGCCCACTGGATGATTCCATGAAAGATGTCCTTTACAACCTTGGCCTCGACTTTGAGCGCAAAAGGATGCTCAACAAGGCCATTTCCGTGTATGAATACATAAGTAAAGAAGAATCAGGATTCAGGGATCTCGAAATTCGAATTCCCAGGCTGAGGAAGCTTGCTGGTGACCTGCCTCTGGGAAAACATAAAGACAAAAAAGAGTTAAGGATTGCATTCTCAGATGACCTGGAGACCAAACCCACAGTAGGGAGATATGAAATACTAGGTGAACTGGGTCAAGGAGCTATGGGTATAGTCTACAAAGGCAGAGATCCAAAGATCAATCGCCTCGTAGCAATAAAGACCATCCGTTTTTCTGATGACTTCGATGAAAAACGAATAGTTGAAGTAAAAGAACGCTTTTTCAGGGAAGCGGAAATGGCCGGAAAACTCTCTCACCCCTCCATTATTTCCATCTATGACGTGGGAGAAGACTATGATCTCACCTATATGACCATGGAATTGCTTAATGGTAAAGACCTTGAACCTTTCTGCCAGAAAGGCCACCTGCTTTCCTTAAGAAAAGTCCTGTACATAATCGCCGAAACAGCTGAGGCCCTTGATTATGCTCATACACAGGAGGTGATCCACAGGGATATAAAACCCGGCAACATCATGTACCTTGAAAATGGTAGGATCAAAGTAACCGACTTTGGCATTGCAAAAGCAGTGTCGTCCTCCCAGACCAAGAGTGGAATAATCCTGGGCACTCCTAATTACATGTCACCGGAACAGATCAATGGTAAGGATATTGACGGTCGATCTGATATTTTTTCTCTCGGGATAGTTTTTTTTCAGCTGTTGACAGGCCAACTTCCTTTTGGAGGAAGAACCCTTACAGAGCTGTTTTATCAAATCACACAGGCAAAACATGCCTCTCCACGGGAAATAAATCCCAAGGTAATAAAACCCTGTGAGCAATTAATAGATAAGGCCCTGATGAAAGATCCGGAGCAAAGATTCCAACGGGCGAGAGATTTTGCGAAGTACCTTAGGCTCCTGATCGGAAAGATAGATAAATTGAAGGGGAAAGAACAACAGTGATATAAACAAATACCCCAGCCTCAGCCCACACATTTTTAAGCACAGACCTTGTCTACTCAAATTCTGTAATGATTTCGATACCAGGCCACAAACTTTCTGATTCCTTCCCTGAGCGGGGTCACTGGGTTGAAACCTAAGATTCTTCTGGATTTATCTATATCAGCCGAGGTAACAGGGACATCCCCAGGTTGTATCGGCATCATATTCTTCCGGGCTTCAACCCCCAGTTCTTCCTCCAATGTCCTGACGAACTCCAGCAGATCAACGCATTTTGAATTGCCAAGGTTGAATATGTCATATGAGGCTGGTCTTTTGAGCGCCGCGACTGTGCCTTCCACAATATCATCGATATATGTGAAGTCCCTCTTCATGAGTCCATTATTATAAAGATTTATCGGTTTGCCTTTAAGAATAGCGTCGGTAAATAGGAAAAGAGCCATGTCAGGACGTCCCCAGGGACCATATACTGTAAAATATCTTAAACCTGTACATGGTATCCCATAAAGGTGGCTGTAGGCATGTGCCATAAGCTCATTGGCCCTCTTGGTAGCAGCATAGAGTGATATAGGGGAATCTACGCGGTCTTCTACGCTGAAAGGGGCCTTTGAATTAGCGCCGTAAACGGACGAAGAGGATGCATAAACAAAATTTCCGACTCCACTTTTTCTGCAGCATTCGAGCAAATTCAGGAAACCTTCCAGGTTGCTTTCCTGGTATGCGAAAGGATTTTTCAGTGAATATCTCACACCGGCCTGAGCCGCCAGATTACAGACTATATCAAAGCGGTGACTATCGAAGATCTCAGCCAAACCGCTTCTGTTTTTGAGATCTTCTTTACAAAAACAAAAATTTTCATAATTTTCCAGGATCCCCAGTCGACCCCTTTTTAAAGAGATGTCATAATAATTATTCAGATTGTCGACTCCAACGACCATCTTTCCGCTCTCCAGCAGTCTTCTGGAAAGGTGAAAGCCTATAAAACCGGCGGCCCCTGTTACCAATATTGTCTGATTGTCGCCTTCCATATATATCCCCCTTTATACGAATCTATTTTTCTTCAAAAGATGTTATATGGCTTTGCCAGCAATTGCAACGGTTCACGAACTCTCCTCACGTTTTTTGGATCAACATCGCTTTCATCCTCAACCTGCAAATCGTGGTCTCTTTTAAGTAAGAAATCGATAGAGCAAAAAATAGAAGGCTTTGTTGGTTTTTGAATATAAGATTTAAGAAAAGAGTTTTTGACTTTTTTTAACTAATTCAGACTGTCAAAAAAATATTTTCCACAAATACCACAGCAAAAAGATGAGACAAAAAAAGATTGTACCCGAACATAAGATTTTTTAAAGTTCGGGTACAATCTTGATTTAAGTTAACATTAACAGAGCAGCACACATGTCTGCTAAAGATTATTCATTTTGTGGAACCAATTACATCATTCCACCCATACCGCCCATACCACCCATGCCGCCTCCACCAGGCATAGCAGGCATGTCATCTTTCTCTGATGGTTTTTCAGCTATCATGGCCTCTGTAGTCAGTAACAACGAAGAGACCGACGCGGCATTCTGGAGGACAAACCTGGTAACCTTTGTCGGATCAATTATTCCAGCTTTTAATAGGTCTCCGTACTCAGCGGCCTCAGCATTGAATCCATTGGCACCCTTACTCTCTTTCACCTTTTCTACCACTACAGAGCCTTCAACCCCGGCATTGTTGGCGATCTGTCGTATAGGCTCCTCCAGGGCTCTAACAACGATATTGACGCCGGCCTGTTCCTCGCCTTCCAATTTCAACTTGGAAACAGCCGGGATGGCTCGTACCAGAGCAACCCCACCTCCAGGTACAATACCCTCTTCCACAGCGGCCCTAGTCGCGTTAAGAGCATCTTCTACTCGGGCCTTCTTTTCCTTCATTTCAATCTCAGTAGCAGCCCCAACATTAATGACTGCCACGCCACCGATAAGCTTAGCGAGTCTTTCCTGCAGTTTTTCGCGATCATAATCAGAGGTAGTCTCCTCTATCTGGGCCCGGATCTGTTTTACCCTGCCTTCGAGATCACTGCGGCTTCCTCCACCGTCTACGATCGTAGTATTGTCCTTATCAATATTGATAGTCTTGGCCGTTCCCAGATCGTTTAGAGTAACATTCTCCAATTTTAGACCAAGGTCCTCGGAAATTACCCGTCCACCGCTAAGAATCGCTATATCTTCCAGCATAGCCTTTCTTCGGTCACCAAAACCCGGGGCTTTTACTGCGGCGACCTGCAGGGTACCTCTCAACTTATTCACCACCAGCGTGGCAAGGGCCTCTCCTTCCACATCTTCGGCTATAATAAGCAGCGGTTTTCCCATCTTTGCTATCTGCTCCAGGATGGGAACAAGGTCCTTCATATTGCTTATCTTTTTCTCATGCAGCAGGATATAGGGTTCACTCAATGCGGCTTCCATCTTCTCTGCGTTGGTGACAAAATAGGGCGAAAGGTAACCGCGATCAAATTGCATACCTTCAACCACCTCCAGGGAGGTTTCCATGCTCTTTGCCTCTTCAACTGTGATGACGCCTTCCTTGCCGACCTTGTTCATAGCCTCGGCTATTATGTTTCCTATGGTAGTATCGTTGTTAGCTGATATAGTCCCTACCTGTGCAATTTCTTCTTGATCCTTTGTAGGCTTGGAAAGCTTCCTGAGTTCATCGACTGCGGTTTCAACGGCCTTCTCAATCCCTCTCTTAAGTGCCATGGGATTAACGCCGGCGGCCACCAATTTGGAGCCCTCTCTATATATAGCCTGTGCCAGTACCGTAGCAGTGGTAGTACCGTCCCCAGCCACATCTGATGTCTTGGATGCAACTTCCTTGACCATCTGAGCACCCATGTTCTCGAACTTATCCTCCAGTTCTATCTCTTTAGCGACGGTAACCCCATCTTTGGTAATATTCGGCGCACCAAAGGCCTTATCGATAATTACATTTCTCCCTTTCGGTCCCAGAGTGACCTTAACGGCATTGGCTAGGGTGTCAACTCCAAAAAGTATTGATTCCCTTGCCTTCACACTGTACTTAATCTCTTTTGCCATGCTGATTATCCTCCTTCTGCTTTTTAATATGGCTGATCGTAAATGATTTTTAAACCTTATTATTCGACGACAGCAATAATATCATCTTCCCTCATTATGAGATGTTCTTCCCCATCGATATTGATATCATTGCCTGCATATTTGCTGAAAAGAACGCGATCTCCAGCTTTTACCTCCAGGGCGATACGCTCCCCCTTTTCGTTCATCTTTCCTTCGCCTACGGCGACAACCTTACCTTCCTGAGGTTTCTCTTTGGCTGAATCCGGAATGATAATACCGCCCTTTGTCTTTTCCTCTTCTTCAACTCTTTTTACGATAACTCGATCATGTAATGGTCTAACTTTCATCTTATTTTTCTCCTCCCGGTATAATTAATTTGTGTTTGAACGTAGTTTGATCGGTCAAAAGATCGCCGCTCACCTCCTTTTGATAAATATATGCCTCTCCCCCCTCCAGGGGTCCCAGCACTTCTGAAACAACGGTTTACATAATTAACCCTTTTAACCGGATATGCGTGACCTAGCTTCCATCCCAGCCAAAAGAATGAACTCCGGTATTCGACTGATGAGGGGGAAGTCTTCTTTTAAAATAATTCCCATTTAAAAAGTCCCGGCCCGCTGCCATTCAAGTGCAAATATTAGACAACAGGACCTTTTTAGACTTGATGTGAAAAGTTAAGAATAAGCTGGAAAATGTCAAGAGGTGCGACAAAAAAATATTGGAAAGCCTCATTTTATCTGACCTAGCCTCCAGGCCAGAGTCTTGCAGATGCCCTCCTTGAGCCCGGTTTCTGGAATCCAACCCAGGAAATGACGAGCTTTTTCCACGTTCAGGCAACTCCTTTTGAGATCACCAGGCCGAGCCGGGGACCTTAAGGGGACTGCAAGTTTATCCGGAGCATCCCGGGCTTCTTTAAATGCCTCGAAAATTATTCTGTAGAGAACAGCGGTCTTTGTCTCTATACCAGTCCCGATATTAAAAAAATCCCCACCGGAAAAATCCAGAGCCTTGAGATTTGCGGAAGTCACATCATCCACATAGCAGTAATCCCTGGACATTCCCTCGATATCTTCAGGAAAATGGTTCAACGTCGACCTTTTGCCACCGATCAAATTGTCCATAAATATAGCTACTACGCCTGCTTCACCATGAGGCACCTGCCGTGGCCCGTATATATTTGCATAACGCAGGATTATATAATCCAGGCCGTAGTTATGTTTATAGTATGACAGGTACTTTTCTGAAGAATATTTGGATACAGCATAGGGAGAGAGAGGCTGAGGGACGCACTCCTCAGAGGTGGGATATTGGTCGGCTTTTCCATAAATAGCCCCCCCTGAAGAGACGAAAATTATCTTCTTGACTCCATGTCTTACGCTGCTTTCCATTAGGTTTAACAGCCCTTTTATATTTATATCTGCATCTAAAACCGGGTCTGAAACCGATGCCGGGACACTGATCTGTGCGGCATGGTGGTTCAGGATTTCCGGTTTTTCGTTTCTTATTAAGTTATCCATCTCGCTGGAACGTATATCTACCTGGAAAAACCTGGATTCCGGATTGAGATTAGATATTCTTCCTGTGGAAAGATTATCTACAACCAGGACCTCATGCCCGGCTCTCACATAACCATCCACTATATTCGAGCCAATAAATCCAGCTCCACCAGTAACCAAAATTTTCATCTGTCCCTCTCACCTGAAAGATTTGTAAAACACCACTCTCCCCACTCAATAGGAAAAGGTCTGATATTCAATCCATCCTCCGGTACTTAAAACAAATTCAAAAAAATTTCTTAAAAGGCTTTATAGAAGCCAGTCTCGATAACGTTACGGAGACCTATCAGGAATCAACTGCGAAATCAAGAATTTCTCTTCAGCTTTCGGTGAAAGGCAGGCTAACACACTATGCCCATTCTGACTTATTTAAACGAAATTGAGCTCTTTTTATTACCGTTGCAAATCAAAACTTATTACTATAACATCTGCATCGTTCACAGGTTCCTACTACGATAAAGGCGAAATTCATCGGAGCATAAATGAATGGGTAAAAAATACCACAGTATCCTTGACCAGATTGGCGGCACGCCTCTAGTCCCAATAAAAGTCCTTGCCTCGGAAACAGGTGCTGAAATTCTTGCCAAACTGGAATTTTTTAATCCCGGCGGTTCCGTAAAGGACAGACCGGCACTAAATATGATCGAGCAGGCCGAAAACAGAGGCGATCTGTCAAAAGACAAAATTATCGTTGAAGCTACCAGCGGTAATACCGGTATCGGACTGGCCCTCGTTGCTGCAACCAAGGGGTATAGAGTCTTACTGACCATGTCCGAATCAGTCAGCGAGGAGAGGGTAAAAATTCTAAAGGCCATGGGGGCTCAGATAGAGTTCACACCCGCTCACCTGGGAACCGACGGAGCGATTGAGCATGTCTACAGGCTTGTCCGTGAAGAACCTGACAAGTACTGGCTGGCCGATCAGTTCAATAACAAGGATAACTGGATGGCCCATTACCTGTATACGGCCACAGAAATATGGGAGCAGACAGGCGGCGATCTGAACGCAATTGTAGCGGCCATGGGTACAACCGGAACCTTGATGGGCATATCCAGACGTTTTAAAGAACTTAAGCCTGAAGTCCAGATTATCGGAGTCGAACCCTACCTGGGGCATAAGATACAAGGCCTTAAAAATATGAAGGAGTCTTATCAGCCCGGAATATTTGAAAAGAAACGGCTGGACAGAATTATCAATATTGAAGATGAAGAAGCATACGAAACCTCGCGTAAGCTGGCAAAGAAGGAAGGCATCTTTGTGGGCATGAGTTCAGGAGCGGCTGTAGCTGCCGCGCTCAAGGTAGCTAGTGATTACAAGGGTGGCAGGATCGTCGTCATATTGCCTGATGGAGGGGAAAGATATCTTAGCACTCCGTTGTTCACTACCAAGAAAAAATCCGGTCTTCGACTTTATAATAACCTTTCGCGAAGAAAGGAAGAATTTGTACCGATTGAAGAAGATAAGGTATCAATGTATTCTTGCGGCCCAACCCTTTGCCAGATGATCCACCTTGGCCATTGCAGGCGCTTTATTTTTTCCGATCTGATTGCTCGATATATGGAGTTGAAAGGATATCAGGTCACCCATATCATGAATGTAACGGACCTGGATGACCGTACCATTCAGGGAGCAGAAAAAGAAGGAATGTCACTTAAGGATTTTACAGATAAATATTATAAGGCATTCCTGGAGGACCTGGACAGGTTAAACATAAAAAGGGCGAGTGAATATCCCAGGGCCAGCGAGAATGTGGACGAAATGATTGAAATCACAAAAAAGCTACTTGAAAAAGGGTATGCGTACGAAAAATTTCACTCTATCTATTTCGATATCTCACGTTTCAGGGATTACGGTAAGCTATCACGAATAAATCTTGAAAAAATCAGGGTGGGTAAAACAGTAGATTTGGACCAATATGAAAAAGAAAATCCACGCGATTTCACCCTCCTAAAAAGATCGACTTTAAATGAGCTGAAAAGAGGCATATCCTATCAGACGCAGTGGGGAAATATCAGGCCCGGCTGGCACATAGAATGTGCTGCAATGTCCTTGAAATACCTGGGGCCTTCTTACGACCTTCATACCAGCTCCGTTGAGTTGATATTTCCACACCATGAAAACTCTATAGCCATCAGTCAGGCCTTAACCGATAAATTACCCGCCAACTTCTGGGTTCACAACGAACTGGTGATGGTCAACGGCAAAAAGCCTTCCCGAATCTCTGGGGAAAACAGCCTGACTCTGAGGGACCTATTAGAACAGGGGTATTCTGGAAGAGAAATCCGATATTGGTTGCTGAGCCGCCATTATCGAAAACCTATCTTTTTCTCCCGTCACAAGCTGCGAGCCTCCAAAAATACGCTGGCTCACCTTGATAATTTTGTCCAGAAGATTCATTCCGGAAAATACGGACCCGATTCCCCGGATATCGATCAGATAGCCTACGACTTGAAACACCAGTTTATGGAAGCTATGGATGACGATTTCAACATCGCAGTCGCTCTCGCTGCCCTATTCCGTTTTATCCAGAGAATCAATAAGATAATGGATAGCAACGGGCTTTCCTCCTCAGACAGGGCAAAAATTCTCAGGACTATAGGGCGTTTCAACATGGTCCTGGGTATCATGGACCTCAAGTCACCTGAAAAGGATACTCACATAGAAGCCTTGATAGAAAAAAGGGAACAGGCTAGAGAAAACAAAGACTGGAAAGAAGCTGATAAACTGAGGCAGGAACTGAAAGAATCAGGAATCGAGGTGTCCGACACAGTAGAGGGACCGGTATGGCGAAAGATTAGGGAGTAAGCGACCCTATATAACTGCAGCTGGGCATTTCCCTGCCGGCTTTAGGTTTATTCCCATTCATGACTCCTTTAATGCAGCTTATCACACCAGATACACTCTGGTCTTCAGGAACCCGTAGTTCAGGAACCATCAGCCCCAAAATTAGCTTGAAGGTTTGAAAATTAAAAGGTCTAAAGGCCCCATTATAAGCCGCCACAGCCGCACATCCACAACGTGAGCAATCGGTATCATCTCCGTATGTACAGGCCTTTGGCTGGCCGTCCGACTTAAAACAGCGGACCCTGGTGCTAACCGGGCAGGCTGAGAACCGGTTCCATTTCGTGAAATCGCCAAAGCTCGATAGCTTTCGGGCCATAGCCGGGGTAAAACCGACCTTTTCACCGTACTTCTCTCTTAATAATAGCAGGCGTCCCAATATCCGGTCTCTCTCGTTAAGAGGAATGAATAGGTCGGAATCGTCCGCTCCCCGGTCAGGAGTGAAAAACGAGAAACCTATTCCCTTTATGGGAAGCTCCAGCATCCGTCTCACAAAATCGTCGAGGCTGTCCTTATTCAGCCTGGATATGGTTATGTGAACTATAGGTTGGCGGGGAGCCTTGATCAGGTTTTCCAATGCCTTTTTATAAACACCCTTCCCTCTGATCGAATCATTCACATTCTCAGGGCCGTCAAGAGAGAGTATCCACTGGGCATTGTCCAGCAACGGGAACCCATTTGTCCCGTTGGTAAAGGCGAGAGTGGCATCAAAAATCCTGCTGGCTTCAATGCATATATCAGGTCTCAGCGTTGGCTCTCCACCGTAAAGGATAACGGCCCTAAGACCCCTAGCCCGCAAGACCTTCATAAATGTTATGATTTGTTGATCTTCCAGCTCCTTCGAATGGTCCTGTTTCCACCAGTAGCAGTGCAGGCACTTGAGATTACATCGGTTTGTAATATCGATTGCCGCGGTCGTGGCCTGTGTGGTGAAAATCCATTTACTAAGTATAACCAACTTCCCGAGTGTCAGAACCATAATTAGAGACCGTCATTAAAATAATTTTCGAGACCCTCCTAAAAAATCATATCCCTGAATCTATTTTTCCACCTTATCCAATTCTTCGCTTCGATCTCTTGAGAGATCTGTACTTCCAAATGCTCCCCCACCCTCCGGGAGTATCATCAAAAACTTGTTGCATAGATCTATTTCGCATTTGCCATGTTTTAATTCAAAGCTTAGTATATGCCCGCCCTGTTTTCTATCGTCCGAGATAAAATGTAAATGATATCCGGCAATATTTATTCCCTTCACGAATGGCGGGCACCTAAATCCTATTATACTCCCTGATATGTTTTCCATATAAAATATCGGCTGGTGCTTAACTACTTCGGCAAGTGGCGGATATGGTTTTTTCTGTGCGGGCACACTTCGAGTTTTCATTTTTGTAAATTCACCTCTTATCTTTAATGCACAAAAAATATTCTGGTTCGGAACAAGCCGGTTGACAAAATCTTCCAGGTCCTTGTAATTCATGCCCCCAACCAGAGAGGCCGATTTATCCGGGCTGAACCTGCACACGCATGCAAAGGGTGTCTTTATATCTGGCCCGGGCGTATACACCTTTCCATCCGCCTTTATCTGGTAAACTACTCCATCCTTAACGATCATCTCACCTTCGAGCCGGTCAAAAGTTCCCAACCCGAATCCACCATACTCCAATAACTGACTGCATGTCATGTGGCCGTCATACACACCGGCCAACAGCGCGTCTATAGTAGAAGTCTGCATTATGGTGTCCTTACCTGTGGTTACGCAACCGGAACAAAAAATACAGGCATTGATAAGTATCCACAAAAACCATTTCTTCATAAATGACCTCCAAGAAGATAGAATAGTAGCATCCAAAAGCCCTACTCTTCGTTCTCTTTTACTTCAAAGTAAGGTAAATAAAATAGAAAAAGCTAAATAATTGTCAATAACTTACCCAAACAAATTACACAATGCAACAAGCGAGTGAATGAATATCAGTGAAAGAAGTTCCATGCCCAGGCATTAACTTTAGATTACAAATCAATTTGTAAAAATATTCGCTTAACAAAAGGAATCCTTGTGTGGATAAAATTCCCTAAACAGGGCGTCCCAACCCGCTTCAGAGGAAACCAGTACTTCTTGAAAAGGTTGACACAAATTTATCCCATTTCTATACTATTTTTTTGGGCAATAATATTCTGAATATCTTTTAGCACAAGCAAATTCAAAGGCCTGACTCCCAGTAAAAAATCATGGAACCAGAACTCATCAAATTTGCAAATAAAATTATCTCCTATGTAACAGATTGCAGGAACAGTGAATCAATTCCGACAACTGATTCGCTTCCCACACATCTACTTGATAGAGGTATTCTATTCGCAGTCCACGTGCCTTGTCTTTTTCCAAAAGAAAATTATAAAAATTGGACGCAATTTATCAGTGATGTCATCAGAGGGCTGAGTTTTAAAGGGGCGTACTATTTCAGGACAGAAGGATTTTACAAAGAGGAAAACGATTACGACCACTTTAGATTAGTTTCCCATGTCAGGGCAGGAACTATCCCCGTAATGATTGAACGATTTAAAAAAAGATTGAAAAAGCTTCAGAAAGAGACCCGGCAAGAATGTCTTTTTTTATCTGTTGGTCAGGAAAGCGCCTTCTTTGATTGCTGGGCTGATAAGAAACCCGGTCTTCTCATGGAACAGCAGGCTGAGCTGGAAAAATCTTACCCTGACCATAGGCTGGTGGAGGGACCCCCGACTTCATTTTCGAGGCACACACAGATTACAATACCAGACATGGCAGTAATCAGCGGCTTTTCCGGCGGAGAGTTTATGGAAAGGCTTAAGAAAGGTGTCCTGTCAATGGCCAGATTATTTAATATTGAACCCAGTTGGACCGAGGTGGATGAATCTCGGTCATATATTGAGTCTCTGGAAGAGAGCATAGCATCAAAGCCACATATAATCATTATTCATCATGGGCATACAGGTAATGACTTGAAATTGCAGAAAAACATTGAAAGTTTGATAAAAAAAGCCATTGAATATGGAATAAAAATCGTAACGTTTGATACACGGCTTGATATAGATGATGTTCTTCAAGTCGCCCAGGACGATATGTTCATGAGCATTCTGCTTGCCAGAGTGATACATAGTAGGTTTTACCATAAGGAGAAAGTCGGTGTGCTTTACCTGAATGACGCCCGGGAGTTTTTGCCGCTCCAGAACAGGGACTACACCTGGAGCAGCGCCTTAAAATGTTATCCCAGGATCAGTATGACCGGGCGTTGTAATATTGATGTGTTCGCCAATTACGAAGAGAAAAAATCTGTAATAAAAAATACCTTGCTCCAAAATCTCGATGCCGTCTCCTCCACCGGGGACGGACCTCGGATTCAGGCGGTAGCAGCTATGTGGGATGAATTTGCCAAACCTGCTGTGGCTGCTGTCAAGGAATTAACAGAAGACGGCATTCTCAGGCATGGCGAAGTCGAGGTCTTTTCAATGGACCTGGTAGAAGAGGACCTGGAAATTATGAAGCAAGAGAGACAAATCTGGAGGGCCACTGTAGCGACCGACCCATTCCAGATCGGGAGAGTTCTTGTCCGGGCGGCAACCATCATTACCCAAGGAGAGTACTTAAGGGCAATAATAATGGAACCCTCCTTGATTACGAGCGATGATCTCTTTGAATTACCTGCACACTCTATTTCGGATCTACAGGTTTTTCGGGGGTTCCGCGAAACGGAATGGGCGTGGAGAGAATGGATGCCTAGAGATTGAATCTATTTTTAAAAAAAGGTGTCCCGGTCTATCGTGTCCTCTTTTACCCTAAATAAGCGCCACAAAACTCCAGCAGACAACACACGGCTTTTCACCGAATTCTGAGAACCGGTTTAAGTTATTACCTTGGTTTTTTTATTTTATATGAACCTCCTTGTATTCATGAGCTTATCAATATTATAAAAGAACGGGCCTGCACATATTGGCAGGCCCGGTCCTTAAGTTTAATATGGATTTATAAAAGATGATATCTATTTAGGAACATCCCTTCCGCCTGGGATAAGTTCAGGCAGGCGAATTCTTTCACCAGTATGGATCACCTTCCCATCTACGATCTGATAGAAATCCGTGACATCGGGACCCCAGCGCTTGGTTTCGCTATAAGTGATTTTGGAACTGACTCCTTTTGCGGGGAAGTCTTTAAGTTTGATCAATGCATTATAGACATCCTGACCAGTGACATTTTCGGCGCCGACTGCCTTGGCAGCATTACGAATCGCCTCAAACATGATATCATACTGGACCACTCCCCACGAATACCCCAGTATATAAGGTTCTCCAAGACCACTCTTTTTAAAACTCTCGCGTAAAAAGTCAGGCCAGTCCTTCATCAGAGGTTGATACATAGTAGGGATGAGGGTGTTTTCCGAAAGTGCTCCGGCATACATTTTTAAGAGGTATGGACTGTCGGCAGGCCAGCTAATATCCAAAAACTTCTCTCTTAGTCCCAATCTCGCCGCATTTTTAAGGCATACGGCATGGTCGGCGGAATACATGCCGAAATAAATAAAATCCGCCTTTCTGAGTCTTTCCAGCTGAGGGGTCACGTCATTAGGTGACATCGGAATGTACTCGTCACCCAGAAACTCCACTCCTATTGATTTGAGGTAGGCACGGTTTTCATCCACTACGAGGGCACGGCCGAAGGCATTATCCCAGCCTATATATCCAAGCCTGGGCGGCCTGTCTTTATAATGTTTGCGTATCCATTCAAACTTGCTGTCAGCCTTCCAGTTGGCCTTGATCCATTTTCCGGAGACACCGAGCCATGCCTCGTAAGGTGGTGAATAACCAAACACCCACCCTGGATCCAAAATGATACTCCTGTTTGATACACCATCTACCAAAGGTATTTTTTTCCTCTTTGCTATGGACTTTAGCGCACCGGCGGTCGCACTCGATATGCCAGCCGTGCTCACAACAGGTTTGTTTTTGGAGCTGGCGGCAGTATTAAAGGCGACCAGGCACTTGGAAACGTCCATACCATGATCATAAACATCCAAAACTATATTGACGCCCGGTATATATTCGGTTTCATTGGCCCATTCCGCAAACGCTTTTATGCCTTTAAGCACAGTCTGATGAGAAGCTGAATATGGGCCGGTTAAATCGAGAAGGGTTAAAATATGGATATCTACCTTTTTTGCTGCACAGGTTTTCCCTCCCATCCCCAGCATTAAGGCTACAACAAATAAAACACTCAGAATTTTCATGCATTTTTTATAAAAAATCATTGTGTTCTTCGCCTCCTGTAATCACAGATTAATTAGGATTCAGTGACTCAAATTTATATTTCCGTGGCGGAGGATCCCGCGAATTACTTAGACGTGCAAAAATTGGAATTGAAAAATAAAAATTCCCTTCGGGCTGTCTGTTCCGGCAAGAGCAGGATTCAAATAAGTGGGTGATTGCCATTTCCAAACCCTGGTAACCTCTTGCACACAAAACTAAATACTGCGTACATACACCCAGAATATTAACCGAAGGTGCAGTTATAACCGTGGAAAAAAATTCAGTCACGCCTTATCCATGCTGAACCAGAGTATTCATACGGGGCTCCCCCGTCTCAGCAGTCTCTTCTCTGCCCTTATACCTCTCTATTCCACGCCGTGTAGAAAAAAGCCCGAGGATGAGAAAGATCCTACGCAGACGATTCCCGTCCTAGGATAAAAGCAGCCGTTTTTATTATTTTCTAAGACGTTACTGATTTACATATACAAATAGGAAATAGTATAGGCCGCCCGATAAAGGCTGTCAATAAATATCAAGAAACCCTTTTTCGAAGAAACAGTTCATCATTCAAACTTGGACTAAGAAATTCGTACCCCATCCAAATTTAAAATTAGGGCACTAGCAGGGCCCATTCATGGCATTGGCTACAAAAATTCTCCGACTTGCTATGCTGGTGATGACATAAATCGCAGTCTAAATCCTTCCCATAATGAGGAGAATTATGGGGATCCGGATCCAGTTCCTTTGTTGCATTTGCTACCTCATCATCACCACCATGACACTCAAGACAGATCTCTTTTTTTACCGGCCCTCCATTTTTGGAATTCCCGTGACAGTCCTCGCAGTAAACACCATTGAGCCAGTGTATATGGCCTAGAGGAATCTTTCCTCGAAGTCCTTTTTTTCTATACTCATGGCATCCCCGGCATGCAGGCATATCCATATCTCTGGTTAAAGGATGGCCATCGGGGAGCACCTCTTCACCATTATGGCAGGTCAAGCAGTCTCCTGGTAAAATATTTTCCATTTTTTTTGGATCCGCCTTCAGCATATTCGTTCCCATGAATATCCAGGCCACCAAGAAAAGCATTAAAATGAAAACAGGTCCAGTATTACCCACAAGTACTTTCCATGGATATCTCCTGTTTTTCATAATCTGTTACCTCTCTCGTTATTTTTAATTTTGCCCAACGCCTTTCCAATAGAGACAATTTGGAACGAGAAAGGGGGAAAGGCCAATCTCAGGTCTTCCCCCTACTCTTAATTACGGCACTTCAGGACTATTTATAACTATGTCCACGACTTTTCCAGGGCGGCCTGTTTCCCTGCGATCCTTCCGAATACCAGACAATCCGGAACTGCAACGCTTCCCAGTCTACATGCCCCGTGAACTCCACCGCAGACCTCACCTGCGCCGTAAAGCCTCGGAATAGGTACATGGTCAAGAGAAATAACCTGTGCACTCTTATTGATTTGGACCCCTCCCATGCAGTGGTGAACCTTGGGCCAGAGCCTCATCGCGTAAAACGGAGGCTGAATAAGCTGTTTTGCGTCATTCCTGATAGGTTTACCAAAATCCCGATCATTTTTTTCTTGTACGAACTGATTGTATTTAGCGATGGTCTCCTTGAGACCTTCAGAATTTATTTTATACTCCGCCGCCAGCTTTTCAAGAGAATCAAATTTTTTAACTGAACCTCGCTTTAGCATCTTATCCATGAGATGGGATGAATGTTTAGCCCCCTCTGCATCGGCAATGCCTATACTTATGCGGCCGGTCTTAATTATTGCATCTGATCGAACTTTACGGTCTGCAAGCTCATTAACAAAACGTTTTCCCTTTGAGGGATCAATCATCACTCCGTATGGAAAAGCACTATATACTGCGAATATAGGGGATATGCCCAGGCCCTTCTCATCAGGACTGGCCCAGGGTCCGAGCTGGATCCAACTGAGTTGTACGGGAGTAGCACCTATCCTTAAAGCGTTTATAAGCCCTTCAGCAGTGGCACCAGGCTGATTCGTGCAGCCCGTATCTTTTGTCAACCGGGGGTCTTCAATGCTCCTAAATACAATATCATTACCGAATCCACCAGTTGCTAAAACAACTGCCTTTTTTGCTTTGATGTTCTTCACTGCCCCACTATCTGCCTTGGGAAATATATAACCTTCATGTATCTTCACTCCTCTGACGATACCGTCCCCATCTGTCAGGAGCTTGGAGAGAAAAACCTGGGTGCGCACATTCATAACAAGAGACCTGACCTTGTCCAGTTCTTTCCTGACGATTGCTGATCCGGACTGGTTATAGGTAGTATAACTTCTGGGCTCTGAGTGACCTCCAAGATGGGCCACCCTGTCTTTGTACTGTACACCCAAATAATTTATTGTCCACTGTACAGCCTCATTGGACTTTTCTGCAACCGTCATGGCCAGATCAGGATGATTGAGTCCGAGACCCGCCTTTAACATATCTTCATACATCAACTCGGGCGTGTCTTTGATGCCTTCTTGATCCTGCAATGGAGAGCCTGCAGCAGCAACAATTCCGCCATTGATAATGGAATTGCCACCCGGTGTTCTCATTTTCTCCAGAATAGTTACGGAACAACCAGAATTTTTTGCTTCTATCGCTGCCGCTAGGCCAGCAAAACCGCTCCCTACAACGACTACGTCGAACTCTTCATCCCACTTCTTGGGGAGGTCAGCAGCACTTGAATCACTTGAACTCAGAAAAATTCCTCCGGCAGCAGCACCAGCCAGTGCGGTAGCCCCGCCAGTCGCCTTCAGAAAGTCACGCCTTGTTAGACCTTTCTTTTCATCATTCATTGTTTGAGACACCTCCTTAAAAAAATTTTTTATACAATGATCTTCTAAGAAATGACGTCGGAGATATAAATCGATCTACTCTATCATCCAGACCTCAAGTGATTCTAAGAGCAAGCTTCATGCCACCTGATATATTCTTAACGCCTTGCGACCAACTCCCTGCTATCACTGTTTAATTAGCTCGCAGAAGCAGCGCTAATTCTTACAGGCAGGTGTCAGGGTTCTTTCCAGAGTGTAAAAGTAATATACGGAATTAGTATATTGAATGATTTAACGAGAGGATTTTACCGCTGGAAGGCGATAAAAAATTAGGGCGGGAACATAGATATAGGCAGTCACTTTAAAAGATTAACCTTCTTATTCAACCCTTTTTATATACCTATGTCATATAAAATCATTTTCCCGGTATATTTATCTGAAGAGATAGGAGCATCCTACAACTGCGAATACAATGCCCCCAAGATCCGCGGTAATAGAAGCAGCCAAGGCATGCCGAATTCGTCTCACCTGTACCGCACCGAAGTATACAGCCAAAACGTAAAAGGTAGTCTCGGTCGAACCCTGAAGCGTGGATACCAGCAATCCTGTATAGCTGTCCGGGCCTATAGCCGGGTCATTGATTATCGAAGCCAGAACCCCGTAAGCCCCTGATCCGGATAAAGGCCTAAGTAGAGCCATTGGCAGGGCCTCAGCGGGCATGCCTACTCTCTGTGTCCAATGTCCTAACCAGGGTATTATGGCATCCATCACCCCGCTGGCACGCAACATATCAACTGCCACCAAAATTGCTACAAGATAAGGAATAATTTTTACCGCAACCTTAAAGCCTTCAGTGGCCCCTTCCACAAATACCTCATAGACCCTGACTCGCCTTACTGCGCCAAACCCCAGAAAAAATACCATAAGACCTGGTATAATCCACGGTGACAACGCTCTTCCATAAAAGACTGTCGCAGGGATTAATAAGAGAAATACAGAGAATCCTGCAAGACTCAACCACAAAGGATATGATTTTTCATTTACTCGATGCTCGACTTCGTCTTCGAATGAACTGCTTTCCAATCTTTCTTTTTTTCCGTCCTTTCCAGGTTTGTTGTGTTTTAAAAAACGACCATACGTCTTTGCCGCCAATACAGCTATAAGTGTAGAACATAATGTGGCAAAAAGTGTAGTCGGCAGAATGGCTGCCGGATCGATTGAACCCGCGGCTGCTCGCAGTGCAATGACTCCTGTTGGAAGAAGAGTTACGCTCGAGGTGTTGATGGCCAGAAATAGTACCATTGAATCTGTGGCAGTACCTTTTTCAGGGTTGAGCCTGTCAAGTTCCTGCATAGCCCTGATTCCGAAAGGGGTGGCTGCGTTACCCAGACCAAGGGCATTTGCCGATAAATTAAGAATCATAGCTCCCATGGCCGGATCCTCTGGAGGAACATCGGGGAAGAGCCTTACCATGAGAGGCCTGATAAAGCGGGCAAGCAGAGTCAGCATGCCCCCAGCCTCAGCCACCTTCATCAAACCCAGAAACAGGGTCATAATCCCAATCAGCCCCAATGCCAATTCCACAGAGCCTGCAGCTGAATCGACCATGGCATCGGTCATGGCCTCCATGGGCGAAGCCCCGTCAGCCGGGGTCAAAGTTAGCTGGCGCCACGCCGCTACTAAAAACGCTACTAGTACGATAGCTAGAAATACGACATTCATAAACTTGGGTGGGACAGGTTTTTTCGCCTTGTTAATTAGGACCAGGGGCCATCTAAAATCCAGAATGGTCTCAAAAACTACTTCGTATCAGCTTTTTCTGCCAGTTGTATCTGAACGACACAAAAGAATAAATAAACAGAAAGAATAACAAACAGCAGATCGCGAATTATATACCAGGCCATACGTGTTTGGGCATTATGATCTGTCGAGAGAGTAAAACAACCGCATTGGACATCCAGCCCGCGAACAGCGTTAAATACTATTGCAGCAAAAAATGAGGCCATAAGCAGCGTGCTCAAAAAGGATACACCGGGCAGCCAAAGTCCAGATATTAACAGAAGTCCCAGCAGAAACTCAATCCAAGGAAGAACAATAGCAGTGATATTGATCAGGAAATCCGGCAAGAGCCTGTAATTGTGAACCACCTCTGCAAAGGCGGCAGGGTAGATGATCTTATCCACACTGGCGTATAAAAAAACAAGTCCAAGTAAAAGACGAACAACGAAGACAGAGAATTTGAAGCTCCTCTTTCTTTTATCTTCAAAAACCCTTCTTAAACTGAATCCTATCACCTCTGGCCACATTCAATAAGAAGCAAGTAAACCCATTCCCATGGATCATCAGCCTGGAAAACTCCCTAATCATTTTTCTCTAAGGGAAAACCCTCATTAATCCAACCGATCCATCCACTTGTCAAAACCTTTACATTTAGATACCCACCTGTAGTCAATTCTTCAGCCAGATAATCTCCCAGCGGGCACTCCTCCCCGTTACAGTAGGTAATGACCAGTGTATCCGGGGGCACAGGACCCAACACCTTATCGCACCTTTCTTCAAATTCATTCCATGGTAGGTTTAAGGCCCCGGGGATGTGTCCATCGGCATAAGCCTCCGGGGGTCGGGCGTCAAGAAAAACAGCCTTTCCCGAGTTAAAAACAGAAAAAGCTTCATCAAGTGTGATCGCGAAAGCACGACCCGTATCAGCGGTCGAACTCTGCTCGGGAACCCTCGGCCTCACCGGATTAAGCCCGGTAGAACAGGACATATTAATCACTATTCCCAGTATGACCGCCAGAAGAAAAACAGATAAGGCTTGCCAGAACACCCTGAACCAAAAGTGTGATTTTTCTGACCGACCCATAGAATACTGCTCATTCCGTCCGGTAAACCGTGACACTCCTAATCCATAACACAAAAGTCACATACGTTGTTTATATTTTGGGCAATATATGTATGCTCTCCCGGGCAAAGTCAAGTGAATTCTAGAGGCGAATAGTCTGTTTATTCCTGAACGCAAAGCAATTATAGTTTACACCTGCGTGTGGATAGGTGAAGCTACCAATAAACAATAACGTTATCCATATGCCGTAGAGGTATAAAAGGATAGCCACCTGAAAACCGCTGGTGAAAATGGACTGAAAAACTATACTGAGCGAGCGGATGCTTATCTCAATATGAATAGATCTATATAACCGCAACTTTTAGTACCCTTCTGCTCCTCCAAGTATTTCTAGACCTACCAGAAAATGACCCTTAAACCTTCCATGCTCACTTCTAGTAATTTGTCGAATGGTAGTCACAAGGGTTCCTGAGGCATAAACCGAACCCGGAGAATAATATTGTACATTCAACTTGTCACCCACGTTCAAGAGCTTCAAAATATCCGAGTCTTCTTTCACTAATACACACATTGGCATCGACTCGGTCGACCATATTTTGAATTGATAGTGGAAACTCAGCTCTTTTAAAGAAAATTCCACACTATGATATATCTGTTTTTTTCCCTTCTGCTCCTTACATGTTTTCTCTCTTGGCTTTTCTGCGAATGCACTCTGTTCCATAAAAACTACCTCACCCTATTTTTACCGGATTCTTTTGTATTTCTTTTTATGCTGTACTCACTAACCAGCAAAAATAATGCCAGGCTTTGGATTACAACTGGTTTCTACCCGCAACACTAGCCCAAAGGGTATCTTACAGGAATGATGTCCCAGACAAGTTAACAATTTAACGCCTAGACGGCCTGAAATGTCTATTTTTTTTACACGCTTTAAATATGCGTTACAAAAAAACATACACACAGGAGTACTTGACAAAACATCCTGGGAAAAGTATTTTGCCTTGAAATGAAGATTGCCTCGATTGAAGTATCAGACGATTTTTACATTTAGGAGAATCTATTAATGACCCTCACCAAAGCAGATCTCAAAGATTCAATTCATAGCAAGACCGGGTTATCAATAAACAAATCAGCCGGACTGGTTGAATCTCTCCTGGAGCTTATTAAAAACACCCTCGAAAGCGGAGAAGATGTTCTCATAAGCGGCTTCGGAAAATTCTGTATAAAAGAAAAACGAGAAAGGAGAGGAAGAAATCCTCAGACCGGAAATGATCTCACGCTGGATTCCAGAAGGGTAATAGTATTCAGATGCTCCGGAGTCCTCAGGGATAAGATGAATGGAAAACCCGACTCTAATGATTAACCTCTTATTTTTAATGCCGACCAATATCGACTACTGCCTTAACTTTCATGTACTGAAAAGGCATTGAGGTTCCATCGGCCTCGTTGTTCGATCCAAAAGATGACTATAGAGCGTCTTTTGTCTGCTGAAAATAGAACCTGCCATAACAAAAAATCCAGGTGGAGACCCTCAGGCGGCTAATTGAAAATCGCCCAAAAGTCCCCTTGCCTGGAATCAGTTAGTTTCAGCAAAAACTCTTTCGAAAGAAGAACTATTTTACTACATCCTTTCCCCCGGGCAACAGATCCGGGATATATATAGATCTCACAATCTTCACAATCTCTCCATCTTGCACCTGGTATATGCTTGGCTTGCATCTGTGGGTCCTACCATCCTGGTCTTGCTAAATGATACACGGCTGTTATAGGCCATAGGTAAATAATCATTAAGGGAAGTAATCATATCATAGATTACCGCGCCGTTTAAATTTTCCGCACCTACCTTCTTTACCCCCCGCCTTATGCACTCAGCATAGACGTCGCACCATCCGAAAGCACCTGAATAAAGGAGGGCCGCAACTTCACCCAGGCCCGATTTCTCAAGCATGGATCTGGTAATTGCGTTCCATTCCGAACTGTCTATCTTGTAGCAGGTCATCTGCATGCTCTCATTTGCGAGTTCACCGGCATAACTTCTAAGCTGTATCAGGTTATCGGATGAGAAGCACATATCCTGAAACTTGTCTCTAAGCCCCAACCTAGCCGCGTCCTTGAGAATCAAAGCATGAGATTCCGCGTACATACCAAAATAAACCATGTCCGCGCCTCCTTCTACAAGCCTCAACAGGTTAGGAGTTGTGTCAGTGGGATTTAACGGTACGTACTCTGCGGGAACCCAATCGACGCCTATCTTTTTCATGTAGTCCATGGCTTCCGGTTGTGCAAAACCCCTCCCAAAGCCGTTATTCCAGCCTATGACAGAGATTCTAGGGTTACGGTCCTTATTCTCCAAATATCGCTTTCTGATCAGCTTGTAAGGGGTATCTGGATGCCAGTTGTCCCTCAAAAACTGGGCAGAGGCGGCAAGCATTCCTTCATAACAAGGCTGCATACTGAATGTCCAGGCTGGCGGTACCACTATTGGGCGTGCGGATGACGCATCTATACAGGGTATTTTCTTTCTCATCGCAAGGGGTTTAACAGCTAAGATCGAGGGTGTGGTAAGACCGCCGGTAGTAATTATCGGTATAGGCTTCTTACTTGTAGCCATCTGGTAAGCGGCTGTTGTTTTACCGAGGTCGTTAGCTGGTGCAGTCAAGTTTCTTGTGTAAATTTTTTATCTTCCAATGCTTTGAGGAAAG
>CAZVGY010000010.1:10234-51992 GCA_964627015.1 uncultured Desulfobacteraceae bacterium | reverse complement strand
TGAATTCACAGCATTTCCCCCTTATTTCTTTCAACTAAATTGGAGATGATCCTAAAATTTTAATATATAGGCGTGGAGGATAAAAATGCAACTCTGGGTCAAAAAAACCCCCACATTTCCCGGCTAGAAGGCCATAATCAAGGAAGTGCGGGGGTAGGTGATCGAATTCTCTTTAAAAAGTTGCTATTAATTTACCGAAAAACGCCCTTCCCTCTCTGGGGTACCCTTCAACAAATTGGTAATTCTCGTCAAATATATTCTTCGCACCGAATTCGAAAGTCAAGTGTTTGTGCAGCTGACCTATGAGCTTGGCATCAACAGTCCAGAAGCCTTTTACAGATGTCCATTCATTGGTGGTAGTACTCTCATAATATCTCTTTGAATTCCACTGAAGCTTGCTGAAAAAAGAAAGCCAGTCATTCATCTTGTAAAGGTCGCTTATATAGAGGATATGCCTAGGAGTCTCTTCAAGGTAGTCGCTTGTCCTTTCCGCAGACCTGTTTTTTGCGTCCAGATATGTATAGTGAAGCTCAAACTGGTTGTTTTCCAAAAAGCCGCTTTTAAGGGTTACCTCAAACCCTTTGTGGACCGCCTCACCTATATTCTGAAACTGGTCAACTCCCGGTGCAACCTCCTTGTTGACAATCTTGTTTTCCAGGTCGGAATAAAACAGTGCCAGCCCTGCTGAAGTATCTTTTGGAAAAAACCGGTCCACGCCCACCTGGTAATTTAACGCCTCTTCCGAAGCCAGCGTCGGGTTCGGCCTGTTTCTTCCGAGAAGACCGGAATAAAGTTCCTGCATTGTGGGAAACCGGGTCTTCTTTCCTACAGACACATACATACTGGTATCTTCAAAGCCTGTATAATTCAAGCCCGCCTGGGGATTCCAGACACCCTCATCTTCTCTAACGGGCTGCCCATGGGCGAACTTGGGGTTCTGTTTATCATAGCTGGCCCCCAGTACGAGTGTGACGCAATCTCTGATAGATATGCTGTCCTCGAGGCCGTAAGAAAACATCTCTGACTCGTACTTTTCCCAGAGAGCCCCGTAATCATCCTGCTCTCTATGAACATCATCCTTGTAATGAAAAGAAAACTTCATATCGTTTTTCTTCAGATATCTTGAGTTCAGGACCACGGATAAGCCGTTGCTGTAATCGTTGTATGTACTGTGGAAGGCGAAGGGCCTCCTCTGGGTTGTAAATGTATTGTTATCATATGAGTCCAATACATTGTAGTATTCGTCTCTGAATACCCTTGTCTTTATGTTGAACCTGTCGGTTACCCTGGTATCACCGATAAAATAATAGGTCCTTTTTTCCCAGTCCGTAAAACGCCAGTACCTGGGCCTTGCCGCGTAGATGTCCGGAGGGAATCCTGATTCCGACCGAATAACGTTTATCCCAGCCGCATACTCATGCCCGTCCGCCGGCATAAAACCAATTTTCATCGAACCGCTGTGGGCGTCACGATAAGAATTTTCCCTTAACCCGCCATTCTCATTAGCAGTGGCAACAAAATCGTCAGAGAGTTCCCAGCCATCGGAATCTATCATGGAACCATCGGCGGTGAAGTAAAACCTTCCTTTCCTTGAACCAAGTCTGATAAAAGATTCAAAAGCGTCATTTTCACTCAGACCCAATATAAATTCGGATTCAAACGGCTTCTGGGGTTTTCTGGTGATTATATTGACAACTCCACCCATGGTGTTTGGCCCGTAAATTACCGAAGAATTTCCCTTGGTAAGTGTAATTTTGGAGATATTTCCGGTAGAGAGTCTTCCAGCGTCTACATAACCGTCGTTCGGTATGTATATGGGAATACCGTCAAAAAAAATCGGTACATACCTCTCATTAAAACCTCTAATGACTATGTTCCGCTCATTTTTAGCTCCCACGCTTATGTTTACACCGGGAAGAGTGTCAAGGGCGTCAGAAACATTTTCCGAGGTGGTCAGTTTGATCCACTCGGCGTCGGCTGTATCAACGTCAGTCACGTTTGATGCTGCATCGCCCCTAACCACCACCTCACCCAGTTTAAAAACCTTTGCCTCATCGCCACCGCCTCTTAACCCAGGAGTATCTTCGGCCCAGGTCATGCCGATCATTAATTGTGAGATTAAGATAAAGACAAATACCGCACCACTGAATTTAGACTTCATGCCAACTCCTCCTTTTATATTTCTTGTCTAATCTGTGTTTCAAGATTTTCTCTTCCAGGTCATTACCAGATACAGGGCTATTCCTAAAATCATCAGTGGATAAACTACCAGGAAAAGCCCTATAACCGGATTCTTGGTTACGGCCAGTACAACTCCGGGCACTTTATGACCTTCCTTTCCTTTACCTCCTGGTCTTGGAGGTGTGAACCTTTTAAGTGTTATCTGAATGTCGTCGTAGTGAAGAGGCTTCAGTATAAAGACCCTACCCCTTTGAACTTCTGTGTTTCCATGATAGAGCGCCACTTCAGCGAAATTGGAGCGGTGATGAAACTCACCTGAAACCAGGTCTCTCCGCGATTTCCTCAAAATGCTGTAATCATCAGAAAATTCAACCCTCACCAGTTCAACCGCGTAATCCTGCTCAAGAGGGAATCGATCTCCTTGTCTGAGAGGCAACTTTTCATGCTCAAAACCAAGCATGAATCCCCCGAAGTGACACAAGGCTACAAGCCCGAACATTATATGTACTGCCATCATGAGAAACTTCGGGCCGTTGAAACTTATCTTCATTATCTTGATGATCTTGTTCCAGGTGCAAAACACAAGGTTTACACCCAGAAAAAACATTATCAGGCACAGCCCTATAAACCATATCTTAACAAGCCCGAACCCGTTTTCATCAGCAATGAGCCAGTCCCTGACCAGGATACTGTTCATCAGATCAAAATCCCTGCTAAAAGCGTCAACCCCGGTAAGCGTCATTCCCCAGACAAACCAGAGCATCAGCACCACCAGTGTAATGGTGGTCACAAATAGGGATGATAATTTCTCGGTTAAACCAGTCATAATATATGCCGCGAGATATGGAGGGTAAGCATAATAAAACCGCCCATACCGCCGATAAGGGCCCTGATCTCCTCGGATCTATTGTTCTTTCCCGGTATATGAAAGGCCAGCATCAGGTACAGAATTACAAAGGTGGACTGAAAAAACCCATAACTCCAATGCCAGAAATCACCCCAGCCGTTGAGGGCCCAGATAATGCCCGAATATTCTGCAACAAGAAAAACTATTGCGCTGAGAAGTAGAAAATTCCTCCCCTTGTGAAGGGTGTCCCTTCCGGACACTCCCCGTTTACGCTCCACCCGGTACTGGATAAAAAAAGCGGACGAAAAAAGCATTAACCCAAGAACTGCCATTCTGGAACCGTGGAAAAGAATGATGAACGGGTAATTATGGTCATACACGGATGGAGAGGGTGTCTTGGGTAAAAACAGGGTGTATCCGAAAAGAATGAGTACCATGAGCCACACCCACAGCCTGGTGTCAGGCAGCCTCTCTTCAGGTGCGGAAAGAAAAAGTCCGAGCCCGCTCAGAACAAATGAACCCAGCATTAGGGATTCAAACACCTCGAAAACAGGTGCGTGCCCGGACATTGCGGTAAGCATTAAAACAAGGCCGCCGTTTATCAGGAAGCCCATTAACCCTGCCAGGCCCCCGGCTTTTTTATATCCGGTAAGCTTAAGGCCGATGGCCATCAGGTAAAAAACGAAAGCTGAGTAGTATGACGTAATAAGAACAAATTCCATCATTTCCTTTGATAATTCTGATAAAAACTCATTATATCCTGCCTGACATAACTGGTGACAAAAAAACAGGAGACTTATGCTCCTAAATATACATTCTTCAGTGGGATATACTTCCCCATCTAATCAACCGACTATTAGGCTTATTAGTTATTTTTGTCAAATAAAAAATAATGCTCATTAAAAAAGATACTTTTTATAACCTATATTAACCTTAAATGCTAACAGTGATATACTAACCATTAATTTAATGAGAAGGAAAAACCCGGTACTTGCGTTATTGATAAAGTTTAAATAGTATCAGTTCAAGGTAGCGCCAATGCAATCCAGGTATAATGAAAAGCCGAACCTTAATTGGTATGACTCCATACTGATAAATATAGTTCCATCCACAGCCGCGCTCCTGATCCGGCTATGGATGAAAACCTGCCGTCTAGTCAGAATACAGGGCCTGGAAAAAGAAAAAGAGGCCCTTGCTGATTCAAACGGAAAGGCCATCTATACTACCTGGCATCAGAGGATGTCCTATCTTTTCTATTTTTCTTCCCCCAGAGATGTGACTGTAATGATCAGTCAGAGTAAGGATGGCGAATATGCAGCGAGAACCGCTAAAAGGCTAGGGCTAAAAGATATACGTGGATCTTCCACCCGTGGAGGATACAGGGCCTTGAAGAATCTGGCCAGGAGGATAGAAAATGGCCAGAGGGCGGGGCTATTAGCAGATGGCCCGCAGGGGCCCCCAAGAATTGCTAAACTGGGTGCCATAGCAATGGCCCGTGATACAGGAGCCCCGATCATACCGGTCCTGTGGGGCGCCGACCATTGTTGGACTTTAAACTCCTGGGACCGCTATCTTATCCCTCTCCCCTTTACCCGCGTGGTCGTGAATATCGGCGATCCCATAAAGGTCCCCCCATCTGCAGGCAAGAAAGAAATAGAAGGATTTCGTCTCTTATTAGAGAAAAGGATGAATCAGGCAACTGACTGGTGTGACCAGTATTTCGGAAAAGAAAGGCCGTGGTACAAAGTGGAGAGAGGCGGCCCGCCATAAGGCGGGCCTTACCTTCTTTGGTCTATTGATCAAAATCTCTGGATTATTCCTCGAGGCAGTGTTTCAAAGGGTTTTGCTGCTAATGATACGGCCTAGAAAGTAAATGAAATTCCACCCTTCATGGCCAGTTCAGGAGATGGGTAATAAGTGTCGTTAACAAAACCTTCATAGCCGACTGTGGAGTACTTTTCGTCCGTTAGATTTTCCACCCCAAAAAATGCCATGATATTATGAGGCCCCGATCTCGGTCTATAATATACAAATAAATCCCAGAGCGTGTAACTATCCAATTTTGGTGAGCTGTTGTCATTATCAGTCCCCAGATAGCACTCGTCCACGTATCGCATTTCAGGGCGAATAGAAAAACCATACGGCAGGAAAAGCTCTAGCCCCATATTAACCATATTTTTCGGTACCAGAGGAAGTTCTTTACCCTTGTTTGCGCCGCTCCTGAACTCGGCATCATGGTAGGTGTAATTTGCATAAAAATCGATTAGTTTTTTGAACCTATAGTTCACTCCCACCTCGGTGCCCTGGTGGCGGGTCTCGTCCAGGTTTTCATTCCTGAATGTAACGCCGTTCCAGGCGATTTCGTTTTCCATGTCGGTTCTGTAAAGCGCGAGACTGAGTTTTACCCCTTCTACCGGATAAAATTGTCCGCCTATCTCGTAGGTCTTTCCCTTTTCCTTTTCAAGATCCGTCAGGAAGGTATCACCTCCAAAACCAAAGTATGAAGCCTGTTCGTCCAGAAAGGGATAGCGGTAAACCCTCGAGTATTTGGTGTAGACCTTTGATTTCTCACCCACTAGATAGGTCAAGCCCGCTTCATAAGCGTTTCCATCATGTTCTTTTTCTGCATTGAACAGGATGGCCTGAGTTGTCAGATTTGTCTCAATGCCTTTTATAGTGGCTTCCTCGCTTCTGAAACCGGCGCTGATTATCAAATCTCCGGTAATATGGAACTCATCTCTGAGATAATATCCTATGCTTTTTCTCTCAATATCCGTTATATGGGTTCTTCTGGCCCTGGCCACATCACTGAACTTCTCCTGATCCATCTGTTCATCATAGTAGTCGAGTCCCAGGATAAGTTTGTTATCGTGTGAAAATATATTCGATTCGACTATATACTTGGGTGTCACGGCAAATGTGTCCAGGTCGGACTGGTTATATTTATTAGGCGGCCACCAGGAACCCATATCGGTCTTTATAAGCTTATTGCCGTACATAAAATCAACTTCAAAACGGCCCATAGAGCCAAGCACAGATTCTATTTTCAGTTCGGCATTGGTATATTCGTTTGATGACCTGTCGTTCGAACTTCCCGGCTGGTATTGTCTCCTGTTAGCAAGCATCTGTGCCAGAGTCAGGGTGCCGGGAAGCTCGAAGTCTGTCTTATTGTAGGAAAGGCCCAGGGAGGCGCTCAGAAATTTATTAAAATCATAACCAAGGTTTACCCCTCCTCCTTTTGAGGAAAATTCTGACCTGTCCCTGTATCCGGATGTCTCCTGGTATTCGCCTGTAAGGGCATAAGAAAAGCCCTTTCCGAAACCCGAAACAGAAGCTCTACCGTCCTGAAGTCCATATGACCCTGATATCAGGGATACTCCAGCCTCCGGCTTTCCTTCACCCCTTTTGGTGATGATGTTTATAACGCCCCCGATAGCAGAATCTCCGTAAAGAACGCTATTTGACCCCCTCACCACTTCTATTCTTTCTATATTGCTGATCAAAATCTGGAGCCAGTTCACAGAAGCCATATCCGGCCTGTTCAGCCTTCGGCCGTCCAGCATGACAAGTGTCTTTCCGAACGGATTGTCCCCTCCGAACCCGCGCATATCAATAAAGGCCTGTGAATCATTGCCGCTATAAGATTTAAAATTTATTCCCTCCAGCTTTTCGAGAATCTCCACGAGACTTGTTGCGCCGCTCCGTTCGATATCTGAGGCTGTAATAACGCTTATATTGGCAGGCACCTCACGTACTTTTTCCCTGTCTCTGGTGGCAGTAACTACCACCTCTTCCATTGTAATTTCGCTGCCTGTCTCCGCTGCAACTGACAGCAAGGGTAGAGAAATGAACGTGTACGCTGCGAAAAACAACAATTTTTTCAACATTTTTATTTCCCCCTTAGTCAAAACTTTCTGTTATTAGGGGCCTGACAGCCACTTATTATTTGCCCCCTGATTTTTCAGCCCGAGGACCCTGGCGGGCACCGATCAGATTCTGCGAAATCCTTCTCAAAAAGGTCAAAAAAATCCCCGGATCGAATAATCGACCCGGGGATATCCCTTTTTTTACCCACAAGATCTTGGTAGCAACCTCAGTCCACGAAGGCCAGACTTATTGTTCAGGCAGGTCTTCTGACTCTCGGATCATCCTCCTGCCGCGCCTTCCCATCCGCCTGTAGCGGAAAGTGGCTTTATGCGGCGATTGTCCCCGATCACAGCGGCGGGCCCGTCCCCGATTTTAACGGGGTTCCCTCTTGTGCTCAAGCAGAGCACCTGAACGATTTTTGAAACTTAGTAACAAAAAAAAATAAAGTCAAGCGAAAACCAGGGAAGGCAATAGACAATAAATTCTGTGCTTATTTAACTGTCTCAATTATCAAATCAAGTTTTCGAGTTATATTGTCCCTGATCCAGTGAGAATCCCACCATTCTAAAGGATTAACAAAAACACCTCCTACCATTACACCAAAATGGAGATGATCTCCCCCTGCCAGACCTGTCTGCCCTGTCAATCCAATTGTGCTGCCCTTTTTTACCTCATCCCCCACAGTGACATCGATCCTGCTCAAATGTGAGTAAACAGAAGCCAGAGATTGACCGTGATCCAGTACCACAGTAAGGCCATATATGCCAAGTTTCCCCGCAAAAATTACCCGGCCGTTATTAGCTGCTTGGACTTCTGAATTGGACAGAGATGCAAGATCCACTCCCATGTGTACCTGCTTATCCACCAATTTCCCTTTATAAAAATACTGGCGGTGGTCAGCGAATCTAGCCATTGTTGCAGAATCTTTTAGCCTTACCCAGGTCCCCTCCCACAATCTTGAAGAAGAAGTATTATCTCTCACTACGTTAAAAAATTCCGCCGTATTTTTACGCCGTATATCCCGGTTGATCTTTAGAAATTTTTCTATATCATTCGAACCGGGTTCAAAAGAATAATCCGAAAAATAAGTGAGGACTTTTCTCAACAGCCCATCGGAAAGATTTATCCTGTCGTTTCTGAATCGTTTTCTCCTTATATGGCAATAAAATGACCCATTTGAGCAGTTACCAGCCCTATCTTTGGCCCAAAGATAAATTTGCGGATTGGATTTTGTATCATAGGGTACGGCAAAATAACAAACGCGGAGACCCTCCCTGCCGCCTTTTTTCAATGGAAAACCTTTAAAGAACAGTTCGTTCACAAAAACGCCGCTCTCAATACAATCAGAAGAAGCCTGATACACAATGAGACCGCTTCCGCCGAGATTGATATAGTGCATACGGCTAACCGCCCTGATTGCGGGCGGTATTGTATCCACTACCATCTTATGGTGCTTTAGAGATAGATTTCCGTCTCCTCCGCTTCTCCTGGAATAATCCCAGACACGGACCTCAAAATCCATACGCCCTTGTGACAGATCGAGCTTTCCAGGATCAATGGAGATCTCCGTCTCAAATTCATGTGTCCCCGCGCTGTTCATCAAGCCCTTGAAGGGAAATTTCTTCTCCAGCAGGGTTATATCCCTTCCTTCCTGTTTCACTGATACTATCAGGCTCCTCAGCCCCCGCCTGGTATCAATAACTCTGAGGACAAATTTCTGTTCACTTGAAAGGTACTCCGGCAGTGGGGAAAGTTCTATGCCCGGTTTTTCTCCCTCAAAGATCGAGGATAAAAACCAGCCAAGAAATCCCAGAAGCATAACAAGTGATCCGATTACCAGATATAAGTTTATCTTTTTTTTCCTAGGCATAATATTTATATATCACATTTAAGCGAATCAGGGCTACTTTCAGCTTTTCTGCTGAAAAAAAATCCCATGCAAAAAATTGTACAGGCCATACCATAAAAATATAATATATTTTATAGTTGGGAAAGCTTAAATAACAATAAATATACCTGATGGCAAATATTTTCTCGTTCCGGAGGAAATCCGATGAAAAAACCTCCTCATATCGGTGTCATAGGTGCGGGCTCATGCTCAGAAGCCATTTACCGGCTCGCAGTTGGCCTTGGTTCTGAAATAGGCAAAAATGGTTGGATTCTTATATGTGGAGGTCTGGGAGGTGTAATGGAGGGTGCGGCAAAAGGCTGCTTAGATGCAGGCGGAATTACCGTAGGAATCCTGCCGGGTATGAGCAGGGCGTCCGCAAACCCATATATCCAGATTCCAATACCCACCGGACTCGGTGAAGGCAGGAACCTGCTCGTAGTGCGTGCATCAGACTTACTGGTCTCTATAGCTGGTGGATATGGGACTCTCTCTGAGATAGCATTTGCATTAAAGACAGGTAAACCGGTGATAGGCCTTGATACTTGGCGAGAAATCAAAGGCATACACCATGTGTCAGGGTGCAACGAAGCCGTAAGAAAAATCCATCAGTATCTGGAGTAAATTCGCAGGCCTTCAAATAGTGATATTCTTGCAGATCTTCCTGACCTTTTCTATAACCTCATAAGGATTAATACGGGTGAACTTCTTTCCTCTGAGCAATACTTGACCATTCACAATAACGTCCCTGACATCCCCTCCACAAGCAGAATATACGAGGGTTGATACAGGGTCATATATCGGGCAAAGATGCGGGCTACGGGTATCTACTATAATGATATCCGCCCTTTTACCAATTTCGATCGAACCTATCAGCTTATCAAACCCCAAGACGGCGGCCCCCCCGATCGTGGCCATCTTGAGGACTGTCTGTGCATTCATGCCCACCGGGTCCATTTCAAAAATCTTGCTCAACTTGGCGGCGCTGTCCATTTCCTGAAACATGTCAAGATTATTATTGGATGCAGCACCATCAGTACCAAGACCGACTGTCACTCCCATCCTAATCATATCGGGAATACGACTCACCCCGGAACAGAGCTTCATATTGCTTTCGGGCAGATGGACCACCCTGCCTCCTTTTTCCCCGAGACACATGATCTCTCCTTCATCCAGATATACCGCATGTGCCGCTATGAGCCGATTCCCTATCAGGCCGAGATCATCCAGATAATGAACAGGTCTTTTCCCGGTTTTTTTTATAATTTCATCTACTTCATCCGAAGTCTCGGAGAGGTGAATTTGTAAAGGCAGATCAAAGTGGCTCGATATCTCCCAGGCCTCTTTCAGTGTATTCGCAGAACATGTGACGGGGCTGTGACAGAAAATACCTGGGGTTAACAGTTCCGAGAAATCAACCCACTTCTCTATGAAATTTCTTGCTACCTTCATGTTATCCTTTGGGTCCCCGACACCGGGTTCAGCAAAATCAAGTAACCCCTGAGCAACGAGAGCCCTTATCCCGGACTCGTGTACCGAACGAACCGTTTCATCCTGAAAAAAATAGCCGTCTGCAAAGCAGGTCGTCCCCGATGCAAGCATCTCCATACAGCCCAAAAGAGAACACCAATAAACGGTTTCCGGATCAAGAAACCTGGCTTCGGCAGGAAAAATCGTATCAAAAAGCCATTGTTTCAGCGGCAGATCATCTGCCAGCCCCCTGAATAAAGTCATAGCCGCATGTGTATGGGAGTTAACCAATCCCGGCAAAATTATACCACCGCTCGCATCTATAACTTCTGTACGGGATCCCGCTTCCGGACTATTTTCACCCCGCTCACCTATTCCCACAATCCTTCCGTCAGCTATAGAAATTTCCGGATTCTGGATCATCTCACGATCACCGGCCATGGTAATCGCGATTCCTCCCCTGATTATTATATCGATATTACCTTCCCTCGCAGGAATTTCGCAAGAATCACAAGTATCGGAATTCATATAAATTAACCTTTGATGACATATTGTTATTAAAAAATTATCTGATCAGACCAATGACATTATAAAAAGTGAAGGTAGCTGGTCAAGCTACTAAATTTGCTTGACAGCCCCGCGTTCTCTGAGAGAAATTAGGGCTCGCATTTAAACCATATTTAGACCTGACAAGGAGTACTTATGGCCATCATCGCCCCTTTTAGGGGCCTTACCTATAATTATAAGCTTTATCCAGACATTTCAAATCTTGTAACGCCACCTTATGATGTAATATCTCAAAATGAACAGGATGAGTATTACAGGGCCGACCCTCACAATGTTATACGCTTGATTCTGGGTAGAAAAAAGTCTGGAGACTCTGATTGGGATAATAGATATACTCGCGCAGCAGAATATTTCAAGAGATGGGAATCAGAAGGAATACTCATTCGCGCCCGCCGCCCTTGTATGTACATAACCTCAATGACATATGATCCTGGAACAGGGGAAGGCCCTAGAAGCCGGTGGGGCCTAATATCACTTGTGCGTATCGAAGAGCCCGACTCAGGAATCATACTACCCCACGAAAAGACCTTTTCCGCACACAAAGATGATCGTCTGAAACTGATGAGGGCCTGTAACGCTCAGTTTAGCCAAATATTCGGCCTTTACGAGGATACTAAAGGTGAAGCAATTAAAGCATGCAGGAAATTCATCGACACACCTCCCGAGATAGAATTTGATTGCAAAGACGGCACACAACATCGTCTCTGGATTTTACAGAACCCTCCACTCTTCAAAAAGTTGTCGGATATCTTGAAGAAAAAACCTATCTTTATCGCAGACGGCCACCACAGATATGAGACAACACGCAGCTTCAGAGACATAATGAGGGCGAGACACGGAAGGAAATCTCCTTACAGGCCTTATGAATATGTGATGATGTATCTGTCAAACATAGATGATGAAGGTATGACCATTCTTCCTTCCCATCGAATGATCAAAAGCGTTCCCGGTTTTAAGATGAATCCTTTTCTTGAAAAGGTGGCGCAGTGGTTCGAAATTGAAGAGGTCCCGTTAGTTAATGACATTTCCAAACTATGCGTGGATCTGAAACAGATGCTGGAGAAAAGGGGAGAGATAACGACATCTCTGGCCTTTTACCGGCATAGAGCCGACCGCCTGTATATCTTCACTCTCAAGCCGAACCAGATGGGATTAACAGGCGAGAAACTCCACCCTGCCCTAAAAAAGCTTGACGTGCTTATTTTATCCAAGCTCTTATTACAGAAAAGCCTGGGTTTTAAAGGTAAGGATCTGGATAATAACGACCTTTTTCATTATCGAAGTAGTATAAACGCAGCCCTGTCCGAAGTTAAGTCAGGCGACTATGAAATGACATTTCTTATGAATCCTACCAAGATAGAGCATGTAAAGGAAATTGCCAATAACGCACTTGTGATGCCCAGGAAATCGACATATTTCTATCCCAAGGTGTTGACAGGTTTGGTATTTAACAAAATTGAAACCAATGAAATCATCCAAGTGCCCTGAAATAAGGCCGCTGCCCAATGAAAGTTTGGACAGTTTTTTGAAGGGCCGGCTGAAAATGATCCAGTCCAAGGACGGTTACCGGTTTTCAATCGACGCAGTACTCCTTTCCGAATTCGTCACAATCCGCCAGGGAGACCGGGTAGTCGATCTCGGTACTGGCTGCGGAGTGATTCTCTTGTTGCTGCTTTTGACAAAACCGGTAGGTCATGCCCTGGGCATCGAGATACAGGAGGAACTTGCAACACAGGCGTCCCGCAACGCTCGCCTGAACGGCCTAGCTGAGAGGATGGATGTAATTAGGGGAGATATCAAAGCATTGCCTCTGGCTTATCAATCAGCAGACGTGATCCTATGCAATCCCCCGTATCGCCGAATGAACAGTGGACGAATCAATCCGGATCCCCGCAGGGCCATCGCAAGGCATGAGATACTGACATCAATAGATGACATCCTTAGGGCGTCTAGAACAGTCCTTAAAAAAAAAGGCAGACTTGCCCTTATTTATCCTTCCACACGCCTGGTGGATGTATTTGTCCGCATGAAGAGTTTCGATCTTGAGCCCAAAAGAATCCGAATTAACCATTCAACCCCTGAATCCGGGGCAAAGCTGGCCCTCATAGAAGCTACGCTTGGCGGAAAACCCGGTCTGGATATTGAGCCGCCCATCATGGGCCAGGGAAGTCTTGAAGCTCGAGGATATTCTCCTTGACATAAACAGCGAAAAGACCCTTAATCCCTCATAATCATCTGACCTTTCTCGGCTCTTCTAAAGGACCTATTCGGAAATCTATCTTTTCCACTGCCTTTCTGCCCAGTCTCTTATTCAACTTGTCCTTAATAGTTTCTTCTACAAATTTTAGTTCCTGGAGCCATATTGGATCTGAAACCGTAACCCTGAGCCTGCAATCCTTTATCCAGGAGGGACGTGTATTCCTTGAAACAGCGGTACCTACCACATCTTCCCATACCTCCCAGATTTTTGCGTCATCAGGGTTAAAAGCTAATTTGCCCCCCCTGAGCAACTCGGCAATGATATTTTTTAAGGGAGTCAATGTGTTCTTTTCCTCAGACATGAAGATAGATTTAGACCTCACTCATACTAAAGTCAAGTAAGTATGAATGCTAATCATTACCCTTGACGTCGCTTTGTTTTGTCTATATTGTCTTTCAAGAATGGCGGACACGAATAAAGTCTTTTATTTTATAACAATTTCTAAGGAGCAATTGATATGGCCTGGGACTGGGAAAAACTTCAGCAGCAAAAGAAAAGTCAGGGAGGAGGCACACCACCTGAAGGACCTCCTGGAATGGACGACATCCTCGAAAAAATACGGGGCGCCAAGAGTAAACTTCCCGGAGGAATCTGGATTATTATTATCGTGCTGATCATCGTATTTCTGGGGTCAACCTCCTTTTATACAGTAGCTGTTGATGAAGTCGGAGTTGTTCAGCGGTTCGGTAAACAGGTAAGAATCACACAGCCTGGCCTCCGCTTTAAACTACCCACAGGTATTGAAAAGGTGACCAAAGTCAGGGTCAGACATGTCTTTAAAGAGGAGTTCGGTTTTCGTACTGTACAGGCGGGTGTAAGGACCCGTTATGCAGCAAGCTCCGCTTATGACAATGAATCCCTGATGCTGACAGGCGACCTGAATGTTGCGGTTGTTCCCTGGATTGTCCAGTATCGTATCGCGGATCCTTACAATTATCTTTTCAAGGTAAAGAATGCCATGTCCACCCTTAGGGACCTTTCCGAATCCTCTATGCGTACTGTAGTAGGCGACAGGAGTATCAATGAGGTTATAAGCAAAAGAAAAGAGATAGCCGATCAGGCCATGACACTGTTGCAAAAAGAATTGGACGAGGCCGAGACAGGTATTAAGGTCCGTACAATAGAAATGAAAAAAACCAATGTGCCTGAACCGGTGCAGCCTTCCTTTAACGAAGTAAATCAATCGGTCCAGGAAAAAGAGAAAATGATTTATCAGGCAAGGGAGGCATATAATAAGGTAGTCCCTGCCGCAAAAGGTAATGCGGAAAAAACCATAAAAGAGGCAGAGGGGTATACTCTTGACAGGGTAAACCGGGCAAAGGGCGATGCTGCAAGATTCCTCTCTCTTTATGAAGAATATTCCAAGGCAGAAGACGTAACCAAGAGACGTCTCTACCTTGAAGCCATAAAGGAGATCTTTCCCAAGATAGGAGACAAATTCATTCTGGATGCAGACCAGAAAAACATTCTCCCCTTGCTCAATATCGGGAAAGACAAAGGAGGCCAAAAATGAAATTTAAGACAATAATAATCCCTCTCGCCATTATATTGTTAATCCTTTTATCGAGCGCTTACATAGTTGACGAGACCGAGCAGGTCATCATTACCCAGTTTGGTGAGCCAATAGGCTCACCAAAAATTGATCCCGGAATATATTTCAAGATTCCCGTAATCCAGCAGGCCAACTACTTTCCGAAAAACCTGCTGGAATGGGACGGGGACCCTGGTCAAATACCCACGCTTGATAAAACTTTTATATATGTAGACACATTCGCAAGATGGAAGATAATCGAACCTTTGAAATTTTTCCAGTCGGTCAACAATGTGACCGGCGCTCTCGCGCGCCTTGACGACATCATCGATGCGGCACTGCGAAATTTCATCACCTCCTATCCGCTAATCGAAAGCGTGCGAAGTACCAACCGGGAACTGGACACATTCGAAATAGCAGGTGTGCAACTTGAGGAAGAAAAACCTATAGGGAGAGTGGGCAAAATAAAACTGGGCAGAAAGGGAATAATAAAAGGAATACTAGATCAGGCCCAGCCCAAGCTGGTGGAATTCGGGATACAGCTTGTTGACGTAAAAATAAAACGCCTTAATTACGTGGAGGAGGTTCAAAAGGCGGTTTACGAAAGAATGATTGCAGAAAGGAGACAAATCGCCGAAAAATTCCGTTCAGAAGGTAAAGGCGAGGCTCGTAAAATCGAAGGGAACCGGGAAAAAGAACTGAAACGCATTAATTCCGAGGCATATAGAGAAGCCCAGCAAATAAAAGGTAATGGTGATGCCGAAGCGACGCTAATCTACGCCAAAGCATATGGCAAGGACCCGAAATTTTACTCATTTCTGCAGACACTTGAAATCTATAAAGACACAATGGATAAAAACAGCTCTCTTATCCTGTCCACCGATTCGGACTTTCTCAAATATTTCAAGGGTTATGAAGGTGAAGGCAGATAGCATGGGGGTGAGGTATGGTAAGAACGGAGATATCGCTTTTTCTTGAAAACAGACCGGGTGAACTGGCAAAACTGGCCTCCATGCTGGCTGACAATGGGATAAACATAGATGCCCTGACTATCCAGGATGCCTCCAAATATGTTCAGGAGCTTTTCAAGGCCAGAGGCAAATCGCTTAAAAGGATCGCCTCAGCAGCCAGTTACGGGTCAATGCAGAAAGATTCGGCGGATCATGCCCTGATAAGGCTCCTGGTAGACCATACTGACGAGGCAATCGACTGTCTTTCAAAGGAAGGTTTTGTTTTTGATATTATGCCGGTTATTGCCCTGGAAATTGAAAATAGGCCCGGCACATTAGCAGAAATGTCTGAAAAATTAGGCAAGGAAGGAATTAACATCAATTACGTATACGGTTCCGCTGTAACTAAAGCAGAAAAATCCCTCTTTGTCTTCTGTCCTGAAGACATAGAAGTAGCGGCAAAAATATTTAAAGACTGATCGCATTATAAATCCCATCACCTTTTTTAAGGTCTATGATCCTCAACTGAATCCGCTGATTCCCCTGCCAGCGGTTGATCTCAGGCGTAAAAACCACACTGATAATACTTCCCAGGGGAGGAAGCCTTCCTGCAAGACGAAAACCAATGGCATCAAATGTACTGGTCCCCTGCCTGACCACGAGTTTCAGATGTCTCTCCCCTACTATCCTGGCATCCATGACCTCCAGAGACCGGCCTAAAAAGCAGGGCTCAGGATTCCCCTCACCAAAGGGTGCCAGTGTACCAATCTGCTTGAGGGTTTCATGATTTATTTCCTCAAGAGCCAAATCTGCATCTATAGTAATACTGGGGACTGTATCCCTTTTATTCAGTGTTTGTTCCGCGAGTTCTTCGAGTCCAATCTTGAGTGCCTCCAAATTCTTAGATTTTAATAAAAGACCCGCAGCACTGGAATGTCCCCCGAACCTTTCCAGGAGATTCCGGTTCTTGTTCAGGGCATCAAAGAGATTAAAACCCTTAATGCTCCTACCTGAGCCCACAGCAATATCATCACTTATATTTAGAACCAGCGAGGGGCGATTGTATCTATCAACAAGCCTCGACGCAACGATACCCAGGACCCCTTTATGCCAGTCTTTTCCAGCCATTATAATTGTCCTGAAGTCGTCAACCCCACCATTCGCCTTTATCATCTCATCTATGTGCCGGCAGATCTCTTGTTCCATTTCTTTTCTAAGATTATTATCTGTATTGATTTTTATTGCCAGCTCTCTTGCCACAGAATCATCTTCTATCGTAAGCAATTCGAGGCCCTTTTCACATGATCCTATCCTGCCGGGCGCGTTGAGCCGGGGCGCTAGCCTGAATGCCAGATCCTCAGCCGTTGTCTCCTCGCCTTCAATGCCTGCGATCACCTTCATAGCATTCAGCCCTGCCCACCTGGAATTAGCCATGATCTCAATTCCGCTCTTTACAAGTATCCTGTTCTGTCCCAATAGAGATACCCTGTCCGCCACAGTCCCCAGCGCCACAAGATCAAGGTACTCTTTCAAATCAGGCTCAGCACTTCTTTTAAACCAGCCCTTTTCGCGCAGTGACGACCTGACAGCAACTGCCAGAAAAAAGGCTACCCCCACACCTGAAAGATCTTTGAAAGGAAAAGGGCAGTCCGGCCGATGGGGATTCACCACAGGGCAGTCAGAATGGAATTCTTCCGGTAGCTGATGATGATCTGTGACCACAACATTGAGACCCGATTTTTTTGCCACAGAGATTTCGTTTTTATTAGAAATACCGCAGTCTACAGTAATGATAAGGCCTTTCCCTTTTCTGGCTATATCCGCAATTGACTTAAAATTCAATCCGTACCCATCCTCTAATCGGTTGGGTATGTAGTATGAAACCGGATATCCAAGGTCCGAAAAAAAATTCAATAGCAGCGCCGTAGCCGTGAGTCCATCAGCATCATAGTCTCCGTAGATGGTTATTCTTTCCCTGTTCTCAACGGCATCAATAATAATCGCAACTGCTTCATCCATGTCCCTCATTAACATGGGATCCAACATATCAGTAAGTCGGGGCCTCAAAAAAGAAAAGGCCTCCTCTCTATTTGATATGCCTCGATTAATCAACAGCTGAGACTGAAGAGAAGATAGACCAGCTTCACAGGCCAGTTTTGATGACAAGGCTGAGGGAGGAGTTAGATGCCAGAGTTTATTCAATGTTAGTACCCAGGAGCATATATAATAAGCACTCAAAAAACACTTATATTCTGAGTTTGATATTTAACCTGTAGATGAAGCTCTCGTAAACCCTCAGGATTACATTCCACCCTTTAATAAACAGAGTTTGGTGTTTGAAAAAAGGCCGCTTCTATCTTCCTGACATCTTCTGGAACATCGACCTCAATCGAATCAAAGGGAGAATCCAGCACTCTGATCTTATAACCGCTTTCAAGGGCTCTTAATTGCTCCAGCTTCTCCAATGACTCCAGTTCACCTTGGGGGAGATGAGTAAATCTTTCCAGAAACTCCATTCGAAATCCATAAAAACCGAGATGCTTATAATAAACTCCCTGGATATGTGGATCACGGGAGAAGGGGATCGAACAACGGGAAAAATATAAGGCGTTTCCTTCGAAATCAGTAACGACCTTTACATGATTAGGATTGGAAATTTCTTTGGGATCAGTAATCCTGAACCTGAGGGTGGTCATAACAACAGAGCGGTCCTCCAGGAATGGTTCCACCAGCCTGGAGGCAATAGACGGATTAAAGAGCGGCTGGTCCCCCTGGATGTTTACAACAATATCGTTTTTATCCAGGCCCGTCTTAAGAGCCGCCTCACAGATACGGTCAGTACCCGAGGAATGTCCTTTTCCGGTAATAACGGTCTTGCCTTTGAAACCCTCCACACAAGCTGCAATTCGCTCATCATCTGTCGCCACGTATATCTGTGAAAGGACCTCGCATGCAATTGCACGTTCATAAACATGCTGAATCATTGGCTTGCCCGCTATTCTTGCCAGAGGCTTGCCAGGGAATCTCGTGGAATCATATCTTGCAGGTATAAAGCCGAATATTTTCATTGTGTAGAAGCTTCGATTTCAGTCATTGTGAACAGGGTCTTTTGAACATTCCCGGGATCCAACCAGCTTCCCGGAGACAAATCAGGCACAGGATTAAACGATCATTCCAGCCGATTTTAAAAACCGATCCATTTCACCTGAATTTACCCAATTTAAAAAAATCAGGATTTCATATAAGTGGCACAAGCTGAATCGGATTCCCAGGCTGTGACCTTACTTACCTCAACATTTTTGCCCATAAGATCTTGAGATAAGCGTTCGAAAATATGGCGGGCGATATTTTCCGAAGAAGGGTTAACGGTTTTGAACGGCTCTAATTCATTCAAAAATTCATGGTCCAATTCATCAAGAACTTTCTTAACTTTATCCTTGATTATTCTGAAATCAACAACCAATCCATCTTTCCCCACATCATCAGCACATATGGATACCTCTATCTTCCAGTTGTGGCCGTGAAGCTTTTCGCATTTGCCCTTAAACTCCCTCAACTGATGGGCAGCGGCGAACTGGGTTACTACTTTTAATTCATACATATATTATTCTACCTAGCCTCCTCACTCTCTCTTGCTTCTTTTTCCGTCCTTCCACACTCGGTACACCTACCATCTACAATAATACCTGTACAGGTGCCGTCAGGGCAAAGAGTCCTGTCCTCAAAATCCAGCCCCTCATCATCTCCGGCGAGCTCTTTCTCTGGGTGTGCTAAAAGTGCGCCGCACATCATACAGTAATTAGCACCCTCTGGATTTTCCGAACCGCATTCCGGGCAGGGTGAGCCGGGAATCTCATTCTGGCAATGCGGACATTTCATAATCTGTGATCTCCTCTTTTTGATGTGAAACGCTTACTACCAGCTTTCTGCTTGCCCTGAAAAACTTGCGCTACATACACAAGTATACTTAACTGATAACCTCTTGAACCCCGCCTTTATTTAATGAAAGTGGGGTTTCGATTTATGGCGCCGGAAGACAAATCTACCAGCGAATTCTAAAACCAATGTAAATACCTTGAAAACTTTTTGCTGCTGTAAGAAACTAATGAATTGATTCGATCTGATTGAATCCTTAAAAACCTTCAGCTCTTCTTTGAGGTTACTGTCTGAAATGATGTGATCTGCTGTTTCACTTTCGAACTTTTACATTTAGGACACCTGAATTTCCCTTTTTCATATTCACTGACTGTTATGGATAAGGTAAAAGGCTTATTACATTTTTCACAGAGAAATTCATATGTTGGCATAGCAGACCTCCCCTTAGACTAGTGTTGTCACAATACTGTTATAAAAAAACGATATACTTTTCCATAATGTTGTCAAGCCGATTTCCTCATCTTATCAACGTCCCGTCCTGATCTTTGTAAAACAAGTATATCACAATTTTTATCATAGTATGACATTCAATCCTTTATCCTTCAAATAACGTTTTACCTCTCCGATGCTCAAGATGCGGTAATGAAAGACAGAAGCAGCAAGAAGGATACAGGCGCCTCCTACGACAACCGCATCATAAAAATGCTTTAACTCCCCAGCGCCGCCTGAGGCTACTACAGGGAGGTCAACGGCATCTGAAACAGCTTTTGTAAACTGCAAATCATACCCTTCCCTGGTTCCATCACCGTCCATGCTAGTAGGGAGGATCACTCCGGCGCCCAAATCCTGACATTTACGCGCCCATTCAATGGCGTCCATATCGACGGTTTTGGTTCCACCGGAAATCACTAACTCAAAGCCGGAAACCATATTATTATTTCTGCGGGCGTCGATGGCTATAGTAATTCTCTCTGATCCGAACTTCCGAGCCGCCTGGCTAATAATTTCAGGATCATTTATAGCCGCACTATTCATTGAAATTTTGGAGGCACCGGCATCAAAAACTAATTCTATGTCTCTTAGAGTGGCTATACCGCCCCCCACTGTCAGAGGGATCTCAATAACAGAAGAAACCTTTTTTACCCATTCCAGCCTGGTCTTTCTATTTTCCAGGGTAGCAGCTATATCGAGCATAGCTAACTCATCTGCGCCTTCGCTCTGATAAAACTCCGCGTTCTCAACAGGATCGCCTGCATCTTTCAGGTCTATAAAGTTGACTCCCTTAACAACACGTCCCTCCTTCATATCAAGACAAGGCATTACCTTAATCAGTTCCTTCATAATATCCCCCTTATTTTTGCTATCAGTGTAATTCTGCTACTTCTACTAAAAAAAAATATTTCATTCAAGCTAAACCGGTACTGACTGACCAGTTAAACCATCTTTAACTCTGCCGCATTCCATGGGTCTTTCACATGCGGGCCTTCCACTATTCAGTTCAATACGAAACACCATGGAATAAAAAGGAGAGTATTGGCTGGCTAATGTAAACTGATATAGGAAGAAAAACTTTCAGGTGATGTCGCCGATTATAAAAAATTGCGGGGATTGAGTTTGTAAAGTCGTACTGGGGTGATAATACCTTACAAAAAGGTTTTTTAATTTCCGGCCTTTTTGCCATACAGGGGAAGACGTACAAAAAAAGTGGTCATATCTCCACTTGTCCGAATATCTATGCTTCCTTTTAAAATCTTAATGACCCTATGAGTTATATAAAGGCCCCTTCCCTCGCCTTCATCCCCGAGAATTTTCAGGCGATTTTCTTCAGATAAAGGACCGGTATTACTAATTTCAGCACACGCCCAACCGTCTTTCGCATATGTCCGGATTTCGAGAATACCACCTTTGAGAGCTATAGCCTTTGTAGCATTGTTCAATAGATTATCAAATATTCGTTCCACATGAATAGGATAAGACCGAACCAGAATATCTGGATCAAAAGGCCCTTCATGTAAAACAATATTCTGTTTAAGTTGCTCCCGAATGGCCTCCCGATTAATCTCGAAACGTCTCTTGAGCACCTCTGTCAGATTTACGACCTGCTCATCCCCTACCTGGTAGATACTAAGTGCCAATTCCTGCAGCCGGCTGGTCTCTTCAAGGAGAATATCGGCATACTTCCTGATCTGTTCTTCTGAACGTTCATCTCCGGGTTTTTCCAGCATCTTTTTTAACCTTCTAGCGAAACCAGCAATAGCGATAGCGGGATTTTTGAAATCGTGTAGTGCGTCATCCAGCCTTTCTATCTTCCAGGCCTTAATCAATTCCCGCCCCAGGAACAACAACAGATCGATTTCATCCTCAGTATAACGAAGCCTCTGCTCCAGAGCGTCAAATGTCATTAAATGGGTGATCTGTCCCTCGACCCGCAGTGGAAAATACAGGATGGAGTTAATATTATGCAGTAGAGCGAAGTTCTTGAGGTTATCTGAAATCAGATCACTCTTTTGAGGAGTCACTACCAGGACATAGGAGGGAGTTACCACCTCATATACAAAGTCTCCCTCGTATTCCCTCATATTCAAGGCGACTTCAAAGGCTTTTTCACTGCTGACCGGAAAAGTTTTACCTATACTGTGATAACCTGCTGACTTTGAATATCCAGCCTCGAGGGTAATACTGCTGAGATCTTCAGCTACAGAAAAAAGGGCGCAGCTCTGCAGATCCACAATGTCTGCGAGCTCCGGAATAACGCGGTTGAAGACGTCTCTCATCTTTACCCCGCCGCGTTCCCCGAGAGTCTTAAAAATCTGCCCTACAATAGATTCCTTTTTTTCAGCCGATTTGCGCAAAGAAATAATTTTCTTTCGGGCAATTGTAAAGCTCAATCTCTTGGCCATGAGAATGGCCATTTGGACTTCTAGGGAAGTGAATTTCCGGTCCTTTTCTGGATAATATATCTGGATAACCCCAACTGTGTCCCGTTCGGACGCTGAAAATCGGGTAATCTCGAGAGGGATAGCCATGAGCGAACGGACGCCTCTTCTTTGGATTACATCCTTGTTTTGGTAGCGTTCATCATTAAGGATATCAGGTACAAGGCATGGCTTTCGGCTTCTGACGACCTCTCCGGCTATACTCCCTTCCAGGGGTATAAAGACTTCACGAGTCTCATCATCCGGAGAATGGGACCCATAATAAAGCATCTGTTGGGTCTGCGGATCATAAATCCTCACCGACGCATGATGTGCTGCCAGAAAATCCGACATATACTGGGCAGCCTGTTCCAGGATTTGCCTTTCAGAGAGGTCCGGATCAATATCAACAATCTCATCTATCTGTCTGGTAACCTCTTTTAAAAAACGAGATAGAAACTCACGCTCCACCCAGGACATCAGGAGGGCCCAAAAATCATCCCCCACTGGAGCATCTCTTGCCCAGGGCTCCTCTTTGACTGCCTTTACTAGGTTCTCAAGATTTAAGACCATTAAAGGCTCTTGGAAAGGGTTAAAATATAGAAAACATGACTTTTTTGAATAACAGATAAGAGTTGGAAAGTCAAGAAATGGCAACACTCCAAAATCCGTAAACCTTCAAAATGAAAAAAACCGTGATTTCGCTCTCTAATTGACTTGATTGGAGCCGTTATGCTAATGATCAAAATTGCATAATCTAGTATAACTCTTAAAACCTCAGAATAAGTCATCCCAGGGAGACACCAATGCCCGAAAAGGAAATTCCTAATGCCAGTTGAAATCAAAATGAAAAATCTACAAAAAATCAAGGAATTGCTGGAAAAGCTGATAGATAACAATCAGATAACCTTCTATAATGAATATTTTGATGAAATCTTGTACGCAAAGGGTGTATCCATCGTCGAAAAGGCCGACTCAAATGTCATTAAGTTAACACTGGATAAAGAGGGGGCCACAATAAGTCTTGATCACTGACAGACAATTTCAACAGCAGGGCTCCTTACAGGTAAAGAGTTTCGGCCCTTCACAAAAATTCCTTTGTTAATGGACGTTACTTATACAAAAGACAAAAGAAATGGTTCGCCGGGTTTTTCCAGGTTATGAAGGAGTTTATGGAGGCATTGATAAGCTAAGTCATTAACGGAAATCAGTTTTCTCATAAAATTGCCCCCTTTATTAATACAGAGTTTTAAAACCTTTTTGACCCAAGAAGGAGGCCACATGTTGAGATTCTCCGTCTACATAAAATTGTTTTTCATGTTCATGTGGATCTTGACCGCCTCCGCGGCCATGGCTCAATCAGTTGCTTCACCCGACGCAAACCGGGAAGCCCTGAAATCCTTACTTGATGACCTCCGCAGCAAAATCAAGAATGCGGATGAGCGCATGGTAGCCCACCCTAAATTTCTGGAAGAGCTACGTTCTCTCATAAATCAATATGAGGCCAAGCTCAGAAATATTTTCTTTTATGATGATTTTGCAGATGGAAACTTTACCGGAAACCCTTCATGGGTTGTAAAAAAAGGCGAATTCCGGGTGACATCCGCACCCAGGCTGCAAAGTAAAATTCATGTGGACAAACCCTCTCAGTCAACCCGCCACGAGGAAAACGAAACAGCTCCTACAGGTTTTTTACTCCGTGAGATAATTAGGTCCGGCAAACAAAAAAAGGAATTCGATGTCCGACCGGCTCCGGTTCAAGAAGAGGCGGTTATCCAAACCAAGACACGGATCGCTCCCTACTTTAAACTGGACATGTTGTTCGTGTCTGAATCAAGCTGGGGCTCCATGGAGGTAATCCTCTTGGGTGGAAGCCCCCCTACTCCCTTTTATAGGCTTGTTTACCAGGCTGCGCCTTCCAAGAATCGTCCGATCCAAATAATTCGGGAGCGTGACTCCAGGCGTTACATTATTGAATCTGCGAACCGTTACCCGGTTCTGGACGATGGGAGACCCCATCGCCTGCAGTGGCTCCGTGACGAACAGGGAAATATGAGGGTGCTGGTTGATGAAAAGAAGGTTATTTCCACAGTGGAAATATTCTACAAAGATGATTTCTCCGGGCTTTCGCTGGCCAACCGGGGTGGAATCTATGAATGGGGTCCCATTAGAATCCTTCAAGCGCCGTCAAAAGGAGAACAATAACCTGGTTCATTCATAGATCTGGTACGCTAATATGAAAATGTTATTTGAGTTATGGTTTGATATAGTATATGCACAAAAAATAGCCTAATCCTCCCCCATAAGAAGGAAAGAAATGAATCCACGCCAATCCAAAGAGCAAACCCCTCCCAAAAACAGACTACGATATAACCTGGTGGTCATTGAGGCTTTAGTCTTTATATTACCTTTTTTTGTTACCCTTTATATTTTTTTCAGAAACAACATATTCCTTGAATTATCTCAGATCCTAATCTTTGCGCTCGTTCTTGTTCTAGTGCTCGCTGGACTTATTATACTGCGCAAAATCTTCGATAAATTTATCGCGCTGGCTACCATTATGAAGGAAGCGGCGGAAGGAGTTGTTTCCGAACCAGATTTAAAAGCTGATACCCTCGAGTTGCTCGAAATAAAGGAATCTTTTAACAACCTTATGAATCAATTTAAAGGGACGACAGAAGAATTAAGACTCAGGGTTTTTGAATTGCTTGCAATCAAGGAACTAATTGAAGGTGCCCGCAAATTTATGGATATGGACGACCTGCTGAGATTGCTGCTTGAAAAAGCAATGACAGTGTCCGGCTCTCTAATCGGTTCATTGGTGATGCTGCAATCGGAAAATAAGCTATTTTCTGTTCTTCAGTCAAAGGGTTTGCAACCGGGCCCTGAAAATGGCGCATACATTCCGGTCGAGGAAACCCTGCTCAAATCCGTAGTCTCAGAAAAAAAACCTATGTTGGTAGAGGATATTGAGAGCGATTCGAGGACACTCAGGCCGAATGATCCAAAATATGGTCCACCCTCTTTCCTCAGTTTGCCTATCTTTGCAGGAGAAGTTTTGATAGCGGTCCTGAATCTCGCTCATAAAAAAACGCAGCAGGTCTTCAATACAAATGATGAGCTTGTTTTATCTACAATGATAGCTGAAATTAGTTTCGCACTAGAAAATGCCAGGCTCCATTCTGAGTCTGAGAAGCAGCTTCAGGTGCTTGAGGAACGCACCACAGAACTATCCGAGACTAACGACCAACTTCAACAGGAGGTCATAGAACGAAAGAATGCTGAAGAGGCTTTGAGGAAGAGCGAGAAAAAATACAGGACTATTATTGAGAGTATCGAAGAGGGCTATTTCGAGGCAAACCTGAGAGGAGATCAGACCTTTTTCAATGATTCCACATGCAGAATATTAGGTTATCCCAGAACAGAATTATTGGGTATGAATAACAGGGACTATACTTCCCCACAGACCGCCAAAAAAATGTACCACATATTTAATGAAATCTACCGGACAGGAAAGCCGGCAAAAGTAACAGATTATGAAATCATAAGAAAGGACGGCCAAACCAGAATCCTTGAGATGTCTACATCCTTGATGCAGGGAGCTTCAGGCTCTCCTGTCGGGTTTCATGGTGTTATACGTGATGTCACAGAACGTAAACGGGCTGAAGAGGAGCTGAAAAAAAGCGAAGAGCAATATAGAGATCTCTTTGAAAACGCCAATGACCTGATACAGATCGTCACCCCCGCTGGTAATATCGCCAAGGCAAACAAAAAATGGAAAGAGACCTTGGGATATACAGAAGAGGACCTTGCCGGGCTGTCTTTATGGGATATTATCCATCCTGATTGCCGTTATGACATGGAAGAAGTCTTAAAAAGGGTCTTTTCAGGTGAAACAGTAATCAATATCGAGTCTTTTTTTGTCTCCAAAGAAGGCAAACCAATTCCGGTAGAGGGGAATGCCGGTTGCAGGTTCGAAGATGAGGAACCTGTATTCAGCATAAGCACCTTCCGAGACGTGAGCGAGCGTAGAAAGGCTGAGGAGCAGTTAAGAAATACCTGTCAGGAACTTGAACAGACCAGGGACATGCTTGTCCAGTCTGAAAAACTTGCTGCTATAGGTCGACTCACTGCCGGCGTTGCACATGAAATCCTCAACCCCGTTAATATAATAGGAATGCGATTACAGATGTTAAGCATGACCGAAGGCCTGCCTGATAAAGCAAAAGAGACACTTGATATCTGCAGGAAACAGCTAAACCGCATCCTTGAAATCACTAAAGACCTCGGCAGGTTCTCTCGTATAGCAAAAAAAGAGACCACTATGGGGGACTTGAATGCGCTTATAAAAGATATACTGACGCTCTGCGGGCCTCAATTTAAGGAAGAAGGCATAAAGACTGAAGTCAAATTGTGTCCTGAGCTTCCTTTGATACCCATGGATGAAGATAAAATAGCCCAGGTGATTTTCAATATAATTTCCAACGCAACCTCTGCTATGTCAAAACAGCCAAATGCTGTTCTGACCATCATAACTGATCAACCTTCTCCAGGAGGCCCTGTTCAGGCCGTAATATCCGATACCGGACCAGGTATTAAAAAGGAAGATATTTACAGAGTCTTCGACCCTTTTTTTACAACAAAAGGTCCGAATCAGGGGACAGGCCTTGGGCTTTTTATTTCTCACGGCATCATGCAGGAACATGGAGGTAATGTCTGGGCAGAAAACAATAAACAGGGAGGGGCCTCCTTTTTTATTGAGCTTCCTACAAAGGAAAAAACAAAGGAATAATTCAACAGTTTTGGATTGTCGCCGTAAAATTATGAAAAAGAATCAGCAGCCGGAGTCTTTAGAGTTTTATGAAAAAATTTATAGCAGCAGGCGAGTCAGGCGTAACCTCTCGACCCAGACCGATAATTCCTTTTCCTAATAATTGGACTTCATCTCTTTTTACGATGGTACCCTTCTTGCCCTGAAGAACAACATAGGTACCGTTAGTGCTCTGATCTATAAGGACAAATTTACCCCGCCGATATTCTATACGAGCATGCGACCTCGAAACACGATTGTCATTCACTACCAGATCATTGTGGCTTTGACGGCCCAAGTTCGCACTGGGGCAGTTTTCATCCACTTTTATTGTTTGATCCTGGAACTCCAATTCCAAACGGCATTTTAAAGCCTGGGAATCCAGTGGCTCTTCGTCAAGCATGACTGTCACATCATGTTGCTCCCATATCACCTCATAGATATTCAATTCGCCGCTTTTTCCCTTTACGACAGTCTTATCGACGCATCGAACGCAATCACGCTGCCCAGGCGAAAGCGCCTCAACAGTCTGCTCTGTTGTTATAATTTGGCGCTGCTTAGCCAGAGAAACCATACGGGCTGCCACGTTTACAGCATCCCCAAAGACATCATCCTCTTCCCTTATAACCGGCCCTAGATGGATTCCGACATAAATGTTTGGAGGAGGGTATTCCGGCTTTTCTTCAACAGTCATATTCTCAAGGGCCTGTTGCATCTCCTTGCCGGCCTCTACCGCGTCATCAGCACTTGGAAATGTGCACATAATTTCATCTCCGATAGTTTTAATCACACTTCCATGATGCTTCACTGTCACCCCCGAAAGAATAGAAAGGCAGGCACCAATGAGGTTTTGTGCAATCTTGTCGCCGAGAGTTTCATAAAGGTGAGTACTCTTAGCGACGTCGGCAAAAAGAATAGCAAGTGTTTCTGTTTGTCCGCTCATATCTTCTTTCCATCATAATAGTGTCGTTTGGCATATCCTTAACATATATATTCCATTTCACCTATCAATCTTTTATTATGGTTTATACTATCCGCGTCTTTAGGCGGTATATACCTGCCTTTCTCTAGATTGGGTAGTATAAGTGGCTGCATAATTATCAGACGCTGTAAAGCACAACACTGGTATTATCAAAACCACCGGCCTCATTTGCAGCAGAGACCAAACTCAGCGCCGTATCATCAATGTCCTTTCCTGTACTTAATACATAGGAGATCTCATCATCCGTAAGCATATCAGTAAGACCGTCGCTGCAAAGAAGATAGGTGTCGTCTCTGCGCCAGTCATCCCATTCAATATCCGCCACCACAGAGGAACTCGGACCTATGGCTCTCGTAATGACATTTTTGCCCGGCTGCTTACCTGTCCGCCCGTTATTTACCCACTCCGCGTATGCTGAATGATCAACTGTAAGGCGTGTCAGGCTGGAATCCCTCCACCTGTAAAGCCGGCTGTCCCCTACATGGAACCATAGAAAATACGCATTCTTAATGGGTATTAAACCAGCAATGGTTGTACCCATATACCGCTCAAGATTTAGTTCCTGGTTTCTCCTGTATAGGACAGAAGCGGCCTCACTGATAGCCTTATCTACCAGAGACCAGGCACATACTATTTCAGGAGGTGTTCCACTTCCTGCGGTTATATCCTGTAGTTCTCTCCTCATGACCTCGGGGTTCAGGAACTCCTGTACAATTTTCAGGGCCGTTTGACTAGCCTCAGCACCACGCTCATGACCTCCCATACCATCAGCAAGAAGCACAAAATGTCCTTGGCTGTCCAGCCAGATAGAATCCTCATTCTCGGGCCTTACCCGCCCCGGATCAGAAACACCGCTGGCAAGAATGTTAGGCGCCTTTACCTTTAAATGTATCTGCGTCTTGGATTTCATATGATCTTTATTTTTCACAACTGAATTGCTTCATCGCCAGTGACATTATACGGAATGCCTACAACATTCAATTGCCTTGTCACAGGGTCTGAACCTCTCTTTAGAAAAACTCCTTTTTGTCTGCAAGATGTATCTTTTTTGGGCTGTGCATAACATTCCCTTGGAAGGGAGATATTGGAAAGGATATCATATTTTTATAAAATAACCAGGATGGGAGTCAATTGTCAAGCTTGATGTACAGAGCGGAAATACCTCTTCTTGCCGGGACCTTAATCTAACTCATGCTTTACAAGGTCTTACAAAAACAATGATCGAATCTTTCTTGACACTTTTTTCACGAAATTTTATAAATCAGAATCCAGAAAATCAGTTTCAAAAGAGCCTGAAACCAGAAATCAGTCGGCTGTAACCCTCTTTACGGCAAAGGCACATGATCGCTTCGAGAGCTATCGCCACAACACTTTCTCTTCTTTTTTTCCTTCTCTGGGCAAGTGTAGCCAATGAAGCACTCTTTGCTCTCCCTGACCCGAAAGGACCCCACTCGGGCAAAAACCATGCTCTCATAATCGGAATAAATGACTATAATAATTGGCCAAAGCTACAAAGCCCGGTAAAGGATGCCGAACAGATAGCCAAAATACTGACAACTAAATATGACTTTGCAAAGACAAATATCGATCTTCTCACCGATAAATCCAAGGAAGACCCCACACTTGTCACTGTTCTTGCCCATCTAGATCGATACACCCGGACACTGACCGACAGCGATAACCTATTGGTATATTTCTCCGGCCACAGTATTGAAGATGAAGAAGGGGAGACCTATTGGATACCAAAAGACGGAAAAAAAGATACAAAAATGACATGGCTGAATCATTCTGATCTCGCCAAGGAATTTTTTGCCTCAGGAAACCTGAAGGCAAAAAACGTCTGCATCATAACTGATTCCGTATTTTCTTCTAAACTTCTGAGAAAAAGATCCGTCTCCCTGACGCCTTATGATCTAAGATATCGTGAAAAAATACGTGAAAAAGCCCTGGACGGTTCCAGAGAAGTGATATCGTTTGGAGACCGACACTGGCCGGCTAGTAAAAGCACTGATGGCCTCGGGCTCTTTACCTATTACGTTCATAAGGCATTGAAGGAAAACCAGCTCGAGACCATTGACTTTGAAAACCTGCTCTTTGACGAAGAAATTCTCTTCCCCATTACTAAAGTCGCGGGGACAAAGATGTTGCGCGGAAGGTTAAAAAAGGCACCTATGGAAAAGGGGGGGCAATTTATCATAAACAAGTTGATACCTTTACCTTTGGTTGATGTAGTAGAGACCGATGTTAACCCGAAAAAAGGATATCCTGGCGATCGATTTTTATTCAGCGCAAAGACCAATAGCCCCGCGAGTGAGGTTTTCCTCGAGATAGGTGGAGAAAGGATTGAGATGACAGGCTCCGGAACCGACTGGAAATACGATACAACCATTGAAAAGTTGGGAGAGCTTCCTTTCACTATAACAGCCCTGAATAATAACGCAGTCGCTGGTAAGGCAGGAAAAGGGGAAATCAAAACCATAAAAAAGCTTGCTGAAGTAGCCAATGTACAGGAAGTCCTGGTTAGCCCGAAGAAAGGTGTTGGAGGGGATAAATTTCATTTTACTGCCCTTACCGATACTGCCGCCGCGCAGGTAGAACTAATCTTAAAAGGCGAGCGACTTAAAATGAAAGGCTCTGGTACCCAGTGGTCACTAAACAAAGTCATAGATAAACCTGGGGACATAGATTTTTCAATAGTAGCCATGAATGAAGACGGTATCCAGGGAAATACAAAAAAAGGGAGTGTAGAGGTAGAAGCAGGTCCGGTAAAAATTGTAAAGGTAACAACTTCTCCCAAGTCAGGTTATGCAGGCGAGGAATTCTTGATCAAGGTAGAAACAGACCGACCTGCGGGATCGGCTTCACTTGAAATAGATGGTATGACGTACAAGATGAAGGGCGTCGGAAAAGAGTGGAGCTACAGGAAAAAAATCCCTGATATCGGGAAGAAAAAATTCGTTGTTACAGCCAGAAATCTGGAAGGTGTTGCAGGTTCCCCTCAGAGTGGTGAAATATTGACGAAAAAGAGTCCCTTGCCCATTCCGGATGTAGCAACTGTTGACATAGAGGTTCTCGGCCCTGGTAAAGGGTATGCAGGGGATAAATTTCTTATAAAGGCCACTACCAGCGCCCCATCAGATAAAGTATACGTGGAAATTGACGGTGTAAAGTATCTCATGGAAGGTACAGGCACAACCTGGAATTATTCAGCGCAAATAGATAAACCCGGTACTACCAAATATAGCATATTTGCAAAAAACAAAGACGAGGTCCAGGGACAGTCAAAAGAAGGCGAAATCACTACACTTAAAAAACCTGCTGAACCGGTCCAAATTTTACAGGCAAAGGTAAGCCCTGAAAAAGGGTACAAAGGAAAAGAGTTTGTCTTTAATGCTAATACAAACAGGCCCGCTAAGGGTGTTATACTTGCAATAGGAAAAAAACGCTATAAAATGGAAGGTTCAAATACGTCATGGTCCTTGAAAACAAAGATAGACCTAACCGGGGAATTGGATTTCTCAGTAATCGGTGTTAATGAAGATAATGTAGAAGGTGAACCAAAGGAAGCGGTCTTTACGGTGCTTAGGAGCAGGTACAATCCCAATGATGATGGCACTGTGACAGATTTGATAACCGGTGATGTCCGGGATCGATTTAATGACAACGGTGACGGGACAGTTACCGATCTTTACACCAATCTTATGTGGCTTAAAACGCCCAAACAGGTAGCAGTTACATGGGAGGATGCAGAGGAGTACTGCCGCAGTCTTAAACATGAAGGCTATACCGGATGGAGACTCCCTACTATTACAGAGTGGAAGAGAATTATTGACAGAAATCAACAGAACCCAGCTTTGCCTCCTGGTAGTCCTTTTGCCAATGTGCTCACGCATACAGGATACTGGTCAAAAACCAAGCACAAGTTTGGCCCCCTGTATGTATACCAGGTAAACCTCTGGAACGGGCAGTCAGGGTACCAAAACAAAAAGAAATATGCGAATGTATGGCCTGTCAGATACGCGGAATTGCCCAAATAGCAAGGGGAACAAATGCCATTGGTTAGTATTGGAGCCTCGTCCCATGCCGGCGTAAGAAAAGAAAACCAGGATTATCACGCCTATTATTTTCCTAAAGAGAAAAGCGAAAAAAGCAAGGGTATTCTGCTTGCACTCGCAGACGGGATGGGAGGCCGGGCAGGAGGTTCGCTGGCTTCCAAAATAGCGGTGAATACCCTAATTAAGGAATATTACGGTGACAGCACTAACGATATTAATGAATCACTCAGGCTCGCTTTTCTTGAGGCTAATAATGAAATTCGCTCCAGGGGTGACAAAGATATCAAGCTGCAAGGAATGGGAACCACCCTTACTGCCGTTGTCTTAAAAAACAGAAGAATCTATTACGCTCACGTAGGAGACAGTAGGGCATACAATATAGATGGAGAGAAAATATCACAAATTACTGAAGACCATTCTCTCATGGCCAGTTTGATAAAAGCAGGCGGAATAACGAAAGAGGATGCCATGAAACATCCTGATAGCAATGTAATCACAAGGGCTGTCGGGATTGATTCTGAACTTAAAGTAGATGTGTCAAAGAACCCTATAAAAATTAAAAAAGGCCAATATATCCTGCTCTGCTGTGACGGCCTTTACAGGGTTGTTTCTGACCAGGAAATACTGCATATGGTTTATGAATACTCGAAACCGGAAATCATTTGTGAAAAACTTGTGGAAAAAGCAATCGACAACGGCAGCCAGGACAATATAACTGTTCTCCTTGCCAGGGTGGACAAAACAAATGTATTGTCAGATTTTATAGGCGGGTTGAAAGGGCTGCGGGGTAATCGTTTATGATCGGCCAAAAAATAGGGGATTATGAAGTTATAAAGTCGCTTGGAAGAGGAGGCTTTGGAAGCGTCTGGAAAGCGACTTCTGCTGACGGCTCGATCGTAGTTGCAATAAAGGTCCTTAACCCACAAGCCCTGGATAACGAAAAAGTCGTGAAAAAATTTTTTCACGAGGCAATGATACTCGCCAAACTGGACCACCCCAATATAACAAAACTCATGGAGTTCTTCCCGGATGGAAACAACTACGCCATAGTTATGGAATATGTCGAGGGTATTGAATTAAAGCAATACCTGCAGCAACAAAACGGGCTAATGCCCTTTGACCAGGCCTTTAAAATTGCAAAGCAGACTCTTGACGCATTTCAGTATGCTAATGAACACGGGATATTGCATAGGGACATCAAGCCCGGCAACATAATGCTTGATCAAAACGGCGACAGTAAGATAATGGACTTTGGGATAGCGAAAATATCCACTACAGCTACCCACGATACGGCCGCTAAAATGCTTTCAGTCCATTACACACCCCCTGAAAGATTCGACCCCAGCAAATCTATTGACGCGAGATCAGACATCTATTCCCTCGGTCTGGTGTTTTATGAGATGTTCGCAGGAAGGAGGCCTTTTATGGTCGAAGAGACCTCCCAAATAATGTTTTGCCATCTAAATGAAATTCCCGATCCTCCTCAAAAATATGCCGAATCTTTAAATCCGCGTATCAGCAATGCAATTCTAAAGGCCCTTGAAAAAAACCCTGACGATCGATTCAACGACTTCCGGGAATTCAGTAAGGCACTTGATCTGGACGCACCTGCGTTTGACGATGTTACACTTACGGGTGACGAAGATGTTACCCAGATGGATCAGCCTATTGTCGTAACTACAAAAAAAACCAGACCTATAGAGGGAGAACCTGCTGTAGCAGAGGCCCCTGATAAAAAGAGGAAGTCCCGGCTCCTTATAGCAGCCGTCTCAGCAATCGTATTAGCTCTTCTACTGGGCGGAGGCTTCATGGCAATTAAAGGTTACTTACCCGGGGTAAAACAACCATCAACAGTAGCCGATTCAGGTCCGGGAAAGAGAAACATAAAAGGCTTTAATGAAATCACCCATGCTAAGGATGGCAGTATACTGATATCTATCCCGGATGGGGAATTTATCATGGGCTCAGATCTCTACTCGGCTGAAAAACCGGTACAAAAAATATTTCTCTCTCAATACTATATAGACAAATATCTTGTTACGAATAAACAGTTTGAAAAATTTGTAGACGCGACAAAATATGTGACCGATGCAGAAAAAGATGGAAGCGGAATGGTAAGGATAGGCCGTCGATGGAAAAAGGTAGAAGGGGCTAACTGGAGAAAACCTGACGGGCTTACACCTATTGAGGGAAAAGAAAACTATCCTGTAACACAGGTATCCTACAATGACGCTTTGAGCTATTGTAAATGGGCGGGTAAAGATTTACCCACAGAGGCGCAGTGGGAAAAAGCTGCAAGAGGGCCTAACGGGACTAAATACCCATGGGGTGATTCCGATCCTGACGATACAATGGCCAACTTCGATAATATTATAGGCAACACTGCTCCGGTAGATACCTATGAAAAAGGACAAAGCCATTATGGTGTATTTGATATGGCTGGCAATGTCTACCAGTGGTGCAAAGACTGGTACGGAACGGGAGAAAGAAAAGACAAAAATCCTTCCGGCCCTGAAAGCGGAAAAGAACGTGTAATAAAAGGCGGCTCCTTCATCGAAGGCGTAGAAAGCCTCCGTTCAGCTAACAGAGACAGATATGAACCTAGCTACAGCAGTTTTTTATTCGGCTTTCGCTGTGCAAAATGTGAAGAAAAATAGCCAGACCCCCTCTCAATCTGACAGGCTTAAGTTACAGGATTTTGGTAAAAATCAGACATTACTCTACTATTTTACGGCATACCTCTTACCCGGCCTCTTAGGGTCACGGTCAAAAAGGCTCTCCTATTGGTGCTCCATTATTCTGCTGGGATCTATTTTTTACGATTCAATTCTCTCAAGACATCATCAGTTATATCAACTTTCGGATCCAGATATCCTATTGCATTGGGATCTTTGAGTATGATGGTAAAACTCTTTTCCTTTGCTACCTTTTTTAAAATACTGTCCGCTTTTTCAAGTATTATTGCGACCAGTTCCCGGTCCCCAATAACAATATCCTCTTTTGAATCGGCCACAAGCCTCTGGTAGTCCCTATATGCCCTTTTTAGGGCCTCTAATTTTGCCCGCTTCTGGCGAACAGTCATATTATCCTCTGCTTTGTTAAAATCCTGTTTCAACTTATTTATCTCTTTAAGTTTAAGCGCAAGGAGGTCTTCTTTCTCCTTTCTAAGCTTTCTTATGTCCTCTTTTGCTTCCTGGCCCATCTTGGATTCATTAACCAGCCTCTGGAGATTAATGTATCCAACTCTTTCGGCTGTATCTGCAACAGAACAAAAAGCCAGGGACAGAAAAATTCCGAAGATGACGGTCAGCGCCCCTTGTTTACCCATATCTTAACCCTCTCCTTTCTCATGACTGAATCTGATAAAATTTTATTTTGGTACCTCCAATTACTTTTAAGCCGGCAATTTAGATCTAATAAAATTGCTTGACCCAAATTGCACGGCTATTTCTAATATCTCAAAAAAGAAACTTCAAGCAAAGTTTTCTCTTTCTCGCTTTGGTAAAGCAGGCTCGGGATGCGGCTAAATGCTTCAGGATAAATAGAGAGTCTCTCCGTCTGGGCCGATCTACTTGGAATTAGATTCACCAGGTCCTCTTCCTCTTCCATTTCTATATCTATCCAGAGAGGAGGCGCCATAAAAAACTCTGTATCCGAAGCCATTTCCAGCAGTTCTTCAAGTTTTTCCAGTTGTGCTGAAAAAGCGCTGGCTTCAGCAAGGATTCCCTCTAAGTTGACTTCCGTGGGCAGATAGTCCCAAGGCCCTATCTGTTTGGCGCCAGGACCGTTTACATTCTCATTCGGAGGCCTTGTCGCAAGGCTACCTCTCTGCAATTTTGCCGAAAAACCGGCTATCTCTGAACTAAGTACGAGATAAATCTCGTCTACATTTGGTGAGGGTGGAGCATTTAAGCCGATTGTAGATGCTCTTATATCTGCTTTACTGCCGGTGAAGCTTCCACCATCAATATTCCTGGAAGCGTCCAATTCCACGATACCTGCTCCGGCATTCACCGCACCCAGTGTCATTGGTCCGTTGGTGACCACAAGTTTAATATTGCCGTTATTCCCAGAGGTTACGTCTGTTGCCGTCATGGCGCCTCCGGACGTAATATTAATAACACCGTCAACTGTATCGATATCATCAAGTATAATACCGTCAGTCTCATTTATTGTAATGGCCCCTGCTGTATTTGAACTAATATCAGCCGAGCCCACAGTCGTAGAAAGGCCGATAGCTCCTGCTGCATCGGCTATGAGACGGTCCGCAACAACTCCTGCACCAAATGTCGAGATAGGGCCGCCCGCGTCAAGAGTTACAGTCTGACCGGTTCCGTCAATCACTCCTATACCAATACCCCCTGCCAGGGCCGTAAGTGTGGTGTCATCACCTATGGCAGTCACACCAGTGGCGGTTATATCCCCCGCTAAGGCAGTTACGTCCAGCACACCACCCACAGTAACCGTGTTCAGGTCCACCCCGCTGCTCTCACGAATGTATGTGTCTCCACTGACATTGGCGATGCTGAGAGTGTCTATGTCCACATCCAGAGGTGCTCCCAGGGCCCCTATGGACAATGCCCTGGTTATATCTAAAGTACCCGTGGCAATCCCAGCTCCGCCGTTATCCGTTATGGTGCTTCCAGCACCCGCATTAAGCGTAACCGTGGCACCCGTACCATTCGTGTCTATATCCTCCGTCACAATACTTCCGGCTGCGGTCAGGGTGACGTTATCATTCGAAGTATCAACATCCGTGGCAGTTATATCCCCCGCCTCCGTCCTTACATTAAGGGCCCCGTCCACAGAAACCGGATTCAAAATAACACCCACCTCATTTGTGATGTAGCTCGCCCCATCCACATTGCTCATCTGAAGCGTGGCAACATTCGTATCAAGGTTCGCTAAGGCCGTGCCCACAGAAGCAGCATCCGTGATGTTCAGAGTCCCTGCGTCAATATCACCAGCAATGTTCGTAATAGCACCATTGGCATCCAGGGTAACCGTCTGGACTCCCGCGTTTATGTCACCCGCTGCTATAGCACCTGCCTCGGCAGTAAGCGTGGTGGCACCACCAGCAGCATTTACCTGCGTCGCAGTTATATCTCCAGCGGTTGCAGCAACATCCAGCACACCACCCACAGTAACCGTGTTCAGGTCCACCCCGCTGCTCTCACGAATGTATGTGTCTCCACTGACATTGGCGATGCTGAGAGTGTCTATGTCCACATCCAGAGGTGCTCCCAGGGCCCCTATGGACAATGCCCTTGTTATATCTAAAGTACCCGTGGCAATCCCAGCTCCACCGTTGTCCGTTATGGTGCCTGCGGCATCTGCATTAAGGGTAACCTTGGCTCCGATACCCCCGGTCTGGATAGCTGCAGCAATAATACTGCCCGATGAAATGAGACTTATATTGTCTGCAGCTGCAGTTGCCAGGCCGTTTACATCCATTGAACCTCCCTGGATAGTAACCGGGTCCTTGAACGAGTATGCATTTACGTCAACTGAACCTGAATCAGCCTTACCTATAGTAATTCCACTAAAACCATCCTGCAAAAGGTCCAGTTCAACCACATCAAGATCAAATAACCCTGCGGCAACATCACCGACCCCGATTGTCCTTCCAGCGCTATTTGGCTGGAGAACCAGGGCGCCGGTACTCGAAATAGTACCCCCGGCAAGAGTAAGCACATCTGCGCTGATCGTTATTGCACCGCTATTGCTACTTATATCCTCACCAGGCACGTTGGTTACAAGCGCAGCACCTGCACTGCTCAAAAGAATATCCACAGCACCGGATCCGTCTGCACTTATAGGGCCATCGAGCGTCAAATCGCCGCTCGAGACTATTAAATCTATAGGTGCGTTACCTCCAGTAGTCGTAACTCCACCAGCACCAGCAGTAAGACCATCACCTGTGGCAGTATCCGCCTCCCTTATATATATGCCTCCTGAGCTAGTACTTGCTACAAGCGTACTCACATCAAGGTCCAACGCCCCGTTGACAGTCCCACTGTCTCCTACAGTTCCAGTTGCTGAAAGCGTAAGTGTTCCCCCGGTGGTAACGTTAACCGTATTATCATCAACTGATTCGTCTATCGTCGATGAACTGGTCAGGGCAATATTGTCCGTTCCCCCGGTTGCCAGGCCATCAACAGTCATTGCACCACCCAAAACAGAAACAGGGTCTTTAAATGAGTAGGCATTTATATCCACTGCACCCGAATCAGCTCTACCTATGATAATCTCACTGAAGCCGTCCGGTATAAGATCAAGCTGGCTTACATTCAGATTAAACTCTCCTGTTGCACTATCTCCCAAACCTATTGTAATCCCGGCGGCATTCGGCTGAAGAATAAGAGCACCACCACTTGAAATAGTACCCCCGGCAAGAGTAAGAGTATCCGAGCTGATGGTTATGTCACCCATAGTGCTGCTTATGTCCTCGCCTGCTGTATCTGTGATCACCGCAGCACCTGCGCCGCTTAACAGAATGTCTATATTGCCAGATCCGTTAGCGGTTATGGGCCCATTAAGCGTCAGATTACCGCTTGAAACTGTCAGTTCTATTGGTGCATTCCCGCCAGTAGTAACAACCCCGTTAGAGCCTATGGTAAGTCCGTCAACGGTGGTGGAATCAGCTTCCCTTATAAATATGCCCCCTGAACTAGTACTAGCCTCAAGAGTACTCACATCTATATCCAGCGGAGCATCGAGGTTGGCATTGTCCCCTATTGCCCCGGCAGCATTTAATGCCAGAACGCCTTGTGTAGTTATTTTAACCAAAATATCATCTGCTGACTCATCTATCGTGCCACCGGTAGCAATCAAAGTAACATCTCCTGCTCCGCCATCTATGCTTCCAATAGCTATGTTTCCGGCATCAGCGGTGTAAGTAAAAGTCCCACCGTCACTCAAAACCACATCGTTGATAACATGACCGTTCTTAATACCAACTAAATCTGTTCCAAAGTAATCTATGTCTATGTTACCCGATGTAGCAGTAGGCACCGTAATATCAGTAGACGCTATGGTGCTCGCTGTCTGCTCACGGATAAATATATGGTCAGCAGCTCCATCAAGGTCCGTAATCGTAAGCGCCGTCGCTCCGTCTATGTCCAGGGGATTTGTAGTCGACGTCCCTATTCCCCCGCCTGTAAGATTAACCGCCCCGGTAGTCACTATCTCATTGCTCGTAGTGGTGTCGGCTATTGTTATATTACCTGCCGTAGCCTTAACCGTTATGGCCCCACTAACAGAACTAACAATGTTATCTAAATTAGCGAAACCTATGTTCCCATTAACCGCAGTTATGCTTATAGCTCCTGATCCATCAGCCGTTATAGAACCATCAAGCACCAGATTCCCATTCGAGACCGTCAGATCTATAGGTACGTTACCACCGGTAGTCGTAACACCACCCACACCAACAGTAAGACCATCAAGTGTCGTAGTGTCCGCCTCCCTTATATATATCCCTCCTGAACTAGTAGTAACCTCAAGAGTACTCACATCCAAATCCAGTGCCCCGGTAACTGTGTCTGCTCCTATTGCGCCACCAGAGCCTAGCGTCAGCATACCCCCAGTCGTTACATTAACCGTATCCGCATCAACTGACTCGTCTATGCTCGATGAACTGGTCAGAACAATATTGTCCGTCCCTCCGGTTGCCAGACCATCAACCGTCATCGCACCACCCTGCATCGTAACCGGGTCTTTGAATGAGTAAGCATTTATATCCACAGCTCCTGAATCTGTCTTGCCTATGGTTATGCCACTAAACCCATCCTGCAAAAGACCAAGCTCGGTTGCATCCAGATTAAAAGCACCCGTTGCACCAGCACCCAGCCCTATCGTCCTGCCAGCAGCATTAGGCTGGAGGACTAAACCACCTCCAGAACCTATCGTACCATTGGCAAGAGTCAGCGTATCCGCCGTGATCGTTATTGCACCAGTAGTGCTGCTTATGTCCTCGCCTGCTGTATCTGTGACCACCGCAGCACCTGCACCGCCTAACAGAATATCTACGTCCCCCGACCCGTTCGCCGTTATAGGACCATCAAGCACCAGATTCCCACTCGAGACTGTCAGATCTATAGGTGCGTTACCACCGGTAGTCGCAACTCCACCAGCACCAACAGTAAGACCATCAAGTGTCGTAGTGTCCGCCTCCCTTATATATATCCCTCCTGAACTAGTAGTAACCTCAAGAGTACTCACATCCAAATCCAGTGCCCCGGTAACTGTGTCTGCTCCTATTGCGCCACCAGAGCCTAGCGTCAGCATACCCCCAGTCGTTACATTAACCGTATCCGCATCAACTGACTCGTCTATGGTACCAAGAGTCGCTGTCAGACTGACATCTCCTGTTCCGCCGTCTATGCTTCCAATAGCGATGTTATCAGCGCTAGCAGTGTAGGTAAAAGTCCCCCCGTCACTTAAGACCACATCGTTAATAACATGACCGTTATTAATATCGACTAAGTCTGTCCCAAAGTAGTCTATGTCTATGTTCCCCGATGTAGCAGTCGGCACAGTAATATCAGTAGACGCTATCGTGCTCGCCGTCTGCTCACGGATCGATATGTCTCCCGCTCCAGCAAGGTCTGTGATCGTAAGGGCCGTCGCTCCGTTTATATCCAGAGGATTCACCGCACCTATGGCTCCACCTGTCAGATTAACCGTACCAGTAGTCACTATCTCATCATTCGCTGTAGCATTAGCTACCGTTATATTCCCCGCACTCGCTGTAACTGTTACAGCACCTCCACCAGCGCTAAGCGTGTTGTCAAAATCATTAAGACCTATGTTCCCAGATGCAGCCTCAAGCAGCAGTGCACCACTGCCTGCGCTCGTATTAAGAACACCGTTTACCGTGATCCCAGCATCATTGTGGATCTCAAAACCACCGTTAGTTAAGCTCGAAGCCTCAACCGTAAGTACTCCGGTCGATAAACTGTCATACGTCACATTCCCTGCGTTACCATGACTCACAGTTAAGCTTACCGCGTCCGCATCCGTCGACGCATAGTCAACTCCTATCGCTCCATCACCATCCCCCGTAAGCGTTACAGCCCCTCCACCAGAGTCTATGTCAAGACTGCCAGCTCCGCTGTCCCTAATACCTCCTGCAGACTCAAGCGTGATCGTCCCCGTGGCTGTCACTATGTCCGCTACATCGTTGCTCGCTCCTGTCGTCACTATCCCACCACCAGACGAGTTGATGTCAACACTCCCACCTGTTGTAGTAACCCCTCCGTCTGACGTGATCGTAATCGCTCCAGTAGCGTCTATGTCTATATTACCCGATGTGGTGTCCACATTCGCCAGAGCAACAGTGCCTGACTGCGCATCTATGGTAAGACCCTTGTCTCCCGTATCAACCAACGTCGCCGTTACATTCCCCGAAACAGCAGTGTACGTAAATGAGGAGCTCGTCACATTCGACAGGTCCACCTGGTTCAAAATGTGACCCTCGTTTATGTCCACTACGTTCGCATTAAAGTAGTCTATGTCTATGTTCCCCGATGTAGCAGTCGGCACAGTAATATCAGTA
>CAZVGY010000010.1:0-10134 GCA_964627015.1 uncultured Desulfobacteraceae bacterium | reverse complement strand
CTGACGTGATCGTAATCGCTCCAGTAGCGTCTATGTCTATATTACCCGATGTGGTACTTATGCCTGTAAGAGTTCCTAAATCCGCTCCTCCAATGGTAAATCCCTGGGTGCTCGACTGGATAAAAATACCTCCACCTTGCGTTCTTGCTGTAATATTGTTTACTGTGAGATCAATCTGGCTTCCTGAGCCTCCTATTGCACCAGTTGTGTTGGAAGCATTACTGATATCTAATGCAGCAGTATCAGCAGTGATCATTGAAGTAGCCGTCCTCAGGATATCACTGCCCAAAGTCTGGCCATTTTGATCGATTAATACATCTGCATCACCTGCCTTGAGTTTAGCAATCGTAATATCACCAGAAAAGAAATCAGTGCCACTCGGATCACCCGTTGACATATAAATTTTTATATCGCCATCTGTAGCACCCATGGTTGTATCTATGGTTTTATTATCAGCCATTGTAAAGGCGGCAGCACCTGCATCACGATTAGTATGGTCAACACCCCCACTGCCGTCATTTGCCGTGGCTGTAAATGCACCGTAAAGAGAAATGTCATTGTTTATTGCAATGCTCCGACCTGCCTGCAATGTTAGGCTGTAGCTTCCTGATGTGGCGGCTACACTGTCTGTAAAGGTAATATCGTTATTGGCCTGGAAAGTAACATCGGCCGCATTTAGCAGAGTTACCAGATTCGCCGGAGTTATCCAGGAAAGCTCCGAGGGATTATCTGTAAACTGGTCAAGATCACCAGCACTCGAACGGGAAGTATATGAAGCACCCGGATCCGCTGTCTGGACCAGGATATCTTTGGGGTCAAGTAAAATTGAGCCGACTTTTCCATGATCCGCCCTCAGGTCAACGGTACCCTGGAATTCCAAATAATTTTTCCCCGATACCTCTACAAAACCGCCGTCGCCCAGGCGAACACCGCCCCGTGCGCTGATATTCCCATAATACCTTGTTACCTCGTCGGCCCAGACAATCACCCTGCCCCCGTCACCTTCTGTAAGGGCATTCGCTGTGATGGTAACGCCCTCACCCACATAAGTTTTTGAGGCGTTAAGTATCCCTGGATTGCCACCCTGAAAATCCCCTCCAACAAGGACGGTACCTCCTCCGAGGTCACCCGATACATCCAACAAGGCATTACCTGTGAGCCCTACCCTGTCTGCCAGGACCTGGATCGTGCCCCCTTTCTGCCCCTTATTTTTCCCGGAGGCGTCCAGGGTACCGCTGTTAATCACTGTTCCCTTGTCTCCACCGGCCAGTTTGATTACCCCGTTCTTGCTTGCAAGGGATTTGGCCTCTATGATCCCGTCATTATTTACTACCGATTTTATGGCCTCATAAGCGGTCTTAGCGCTCACTACCACCTGTCCACCGTCAGCGCTTATGAGCCCTTTATTGTTTATGCTGTTTTCAAGGGGGTTTCCATCGGCCCCAATAACCTTTTCCTGTACTCCTTTGTCTATTGCGAATCCTATCAGTTCGTTTCCTGTGAAGTTGAGAGTGACCTGTTCCCCCGAGCCGAGGTTCACCTTTCCCAGGTTCGCCACAATTGTGCCTTCATTAGTTATGTTAGGAGCGAGGAGAGATACGCTGCCGCCATCTGCGGCCGTTATGGTTCCCTGGTTTACAATCTCGGCTAGGGATTGGTTCAAATTTTGGGAAAAGGTATAATTTCCAGAAAGGAAGTCCTGATCAGCGATATCGAGAGTGCTTGCAATAAAGGAATTGACGTCTATTATACCGGTCGAGCCCACCAGAATGCCGTTGGGATTTATTACCCACACGTTTCCATTGGCTGAAAGCCTTCCATAAATTAGCGAAGGATCGAACCCGATCACCCGGTTAAGCGCTATGGAAGATGAGCCGGGCTGAAAAAACTGAACCGCCTCGGGCTGTGCAATACTGAAGCTCTGCCAGTTTATAATTGCCTTGTTGGTTCCCTGATTTATATTCATGGTGCGGGTGTCGGGCCTGGAAATACCGGCCTGCCCCGCCACTACCTGACCCCCCTGTGGCAGGGCAAAAACCTGCAAGGGAAAGGCCAGAGAATAGACCATAAAAATCAGGAAAAAGGAAGCACCCTTTTTATGCAAAAGATCAGCAAACATGGCCTCACCTCTAAAAATCATAAAAACCCTGTCTCTCCTGAAAGTCCCGGCAACTGAAAGCCACTATTCTCTAAAGCCTGGGTTCAGTTGAAGCAATATAATACGACTGATAAAAGTTGCTGCCTTTGGAACATTACGTGACGAAAACTGGACGTCTATAGGCATCGCAAGCACCTCTTCCGCAGATATTCGTCTTCAGCCTAAAAAAAATCAAGGGAAAGCATTATATAGTAAAATGCCTTGTCCCTTTCATCCTCTTCTCTTTCGGTCGTAGGAAAGGCCACATCAAATTTCAGTCTGACCTTATTCTTATAGAACAACCGTATGCCTGCCCCGTAGCCGCTGAGGTATTCTGATTCATGTTCCCCAGCCTGGGCATCCATATTATAGACGCCGCCATGATCAAAGAAGATAGCCAGTTGCACCATCTGAGCTATCCTCTGGCCGAAGACTGTCTTATCCGCAATAAAGGGAGGTGCAGACATCAACTCACCGGAAACAGTGTACCCGTAGTCTCCAAGAAATAAAGTCGGCTTATGTCCCCTGACCGTACCATACCCTCCAAGGACCATCTGTTCCATTGGCAGAAGCCTGTCATTGGAAAACTGTGCGGTCCCCCGAAGCAGGAAGTTAGTATAACCGTATACCCTTTGTATCCTTGCTATGTTTATAGCATAGCTCTCAAATCTCTTGTCTACATTAAGCCTGCTTGCAGGCATTTCACTGTTAAACTTGACCTCACCCCTGCGATATCCCAGGGACACTATGTTTTTGCCAAGGAAACGATCCACATTGTCAAAATCAACAGAAAAATGGAACACACCGGCTTCATCAATGCTGCGAAGTTCATCCAGTATGTAATTTTGAGTATACTTATGGTCCCAACCGAGAGTTAAATTGAGGTTCATGTTTTTCTTTCTCAAGATGGGATGAGAAACCTTGAAACCATATACTTCTGAATCACCGTCGAGTCCCAGTTCTTCAAGCTCCTGCCCCACAGCATACAGCCCTTTTACATAACCGAATGATAATCTTGTGCCATAACTGTTCACAGGAATGCTCAGATCAGCGCTTCCAAGAGTGGACGCGTCAAAATCAGTACCCGTAACCCCCCTCAAGGAAAGAGTGCTTCCCCACCACGGATCGGTAATATCAAAGTATGTACCAAAACGGTCTCTGCTCAGGACCTTTGTTCCAAAGTTATTGTAGTCCGCGCCCCATTTCACTGCCAACTTGTCCTTGGCATGTACCGACATATCAACGGTTCCCGGTTTTTTACCCTTTTTCAAGGTAACCCTTGTGTCAACTGAGGGCATGTCATTGGTCATGAGCAACCCTCTTTCAAGTAGCTCCTCGTTGACTACCCCGTGCCTCTGCTGCTCTTCAAAATATCTTTTTAGAACCCTCTTATTGTAATACTTATTATCAACTACATCGATTTTATCTATATTGCCCTCAACAATAGCGATTTTTAAAACACCGTCCTTTATCTCCTGTTCAGGAACATAAGCTCTTGCAAGAATATACCCATTTTCCTGGTAGGCCATAGTAACCATGTCGGCAACTCTGTTCATATCCTCCAGGGTCATTTCTGTGTTCTTGAATTCATCCGTAAGCTGTTGAAGTTTCTTTATATCGACCAGGGTCCCGCGGTTTTCCTCTATGGATATGGAAATGTCTTTGTTGACCTGTTTTAGGCTCTGTTCAAGCCAGTTAATATGTGCCTCAATATTCTTTTTCACCCAACTCTGGGCGGTCTCGAGCCTCCGTTTTTCACTGGCTATCATCTCGGCCAGCTGTGATCTCCTTGCGTCCCATTCCTGTGTTTCCGGAGACTTAAAGGGGCGGAAAAAAACTATCTCCTTAACGAGCACTTCTGGGTGATCGTCCATCTCATCATCGGTCTGCGCGCAGACCCAAGCCATGTCAAAAGAGACCACAACAAACAAAGCCAAAATCACCGTCATCTTAAGCCAGCACAAAATTCCAGGAGCCTTGCTCTGTCGTCTAAAAGAAACCATTTCGCGTCTGCCTTTCAGGTATTAATTCGAATAATCCACACGATGTTTGCTTTCGGCCACTCAGGGCGAGCAATTGCCCGGCCCGCCTTCAACTCATTCAGAAAACCAGTCAAACTGCGACAGTCTATATTATAGAGTTCTTCTAAATCAACATTTTTCATGGCTAACCTATGGGAAACAATTAGGTTTAGCCTTACCAGATCTTCTCACTCCCCCCATACGAGATCCTCCCTGATCCAGCCCGTATATCCTTTCTCATGATCCACACGGAGCCATCTTCCCTTCCGCTCAATAATTCGAAATATAACCCCTTTTCCAGTCTTAAAGACCACATTATATTCGAGCCCAGGGCCCTTCCTTACGTTTACGTCTCCTGTGTGCACATTTGAAAGGGCAGTCTCCATCAGCCAACCGGACTTTTCTCTGTCGTACTTTACCAGAGCCCAGTTACTTTCTCTCTCAAGTATCCTGACAGCTCGGCCTCTTTTCAATTGGTCGAGTATGCTGTGAAAATCACCTGGACCGGACCTCAAGTTCACGTTATCTGAATTGATTACCGCCTCATCACTAACAACGACAGCTATTCGTTCCTCGAATAAGGCCGAGTTATGAATCCACCCCACATCGCCCTCAAAGTCCTTTATTCTTGACCAGTCTCCTCTGGTCTCCAATACTGATACAGGACATTTTTTGCAGATTTTCCATAATACCGGCGAGGACTTAGAAGGATCTGATCTCACAATTACTATATCACCCCTGACACTTGCCATTCCTCCCCAACCGGCATTACAAATAAAAAGGCTTGCAACACAAATAATAATGAAGATTAATTTCTTCACAGCTCTGTCTCATACATGTATAAGCCCGGCCCCACTAAAAGCAAGATATGGATAAATAACCAGGCGTCTGCTTTCAAATTCTTTCAAAATTGAAGTTATAAAGTCGTGACTAAAGGCAAAGTCCGGGATACTGAGGCAGGCTTCTTTCGAGGAATGGTGGGTTATTTTATACAGAGGCGCCAAGCTAAGTCTCCTTAATCGCTGCATGGGGCGAAACGGATTCTTCAAACAGTATACCTGGCTCCCCAGGCCTGGAAAATGGAAGTTTGGAGCAATTTTCTAACAGCTATGCCGGGGGCTTATCCATTTGAGCAGGAAAGCAGCATTCTCAGGAACCAGGTATTAAGATAGATTTAAAAGCCCGATCATTGCCCTTAATTAAACTATCTCCATATCATATCGATATAACCGGGATATGCTCGACTACTTGGTACAGACTTTTCTTACCTGCTGGATATCTGTCTGGCCCAATAGAACCTTTCTGATTCCGTCCTGCATAAGGGTAGTCATCCCATCTTTTATAGCCTGAGATCTCAAATCTTCCATCTTAGCCTTGCTCTGAATAAGGGACTTCATTTCATCGGTGCCGTCAAGCAGTTCAATCAGGCCGGTGCGTCCTCTATAGCCGGTGTTCGCGCATTTATCGCACCCATTGGCCCGATAAAGTTTCAGGTCATCACTATATGGAAAACCCAGTGCATCAAAATCGCCATTATACTGCTGCACAAGGAGGTCGTATTCCGCTTTGTCCGGATGGTAGGGTTCTTTACAATCCTTACATAGTGTCCTGACAAGTCGCTGGGCCAGCACACCCAGAATTGCATCTGCGAAATTGAATGGATCCATCCCCATATCCAGAAGTCTGGTTATAGTCTCTGGAGCGCTGTTGGTGTGCAGGGTGCTGAAAACTAAATGCCCTGTCAAGGATGCCTCAATTCCAGTGGATACTGTTTCGTGGTCTCTCATTTCGCCAACCATTATAACATCAGGGTCAGCCCTCAAAAAAGACCGCATTGCAGCAGCAAAATCAAAGCCTATTTTGGGTTGTACCTGAACCTGGCGCAGTCCTTTCTGAGTGATCTCAACAGGGTCTTCGGCCGTCCAGATTTTCGTCTCCGTTTTATTTATGTGGGCTAATGCTGAATGCAGGGTGGTGGTCTTACCACTACCCGTGGGACCGACTACTAGAAATATCCCGTAAGGAGTGGTTATCTTCTCGAGCAGAAGTTTGTGGTTCCTCTCGCTCATCCCCATGGCAGCGAGAGGAATAGGCTCTCCTGCTGCCAGAATACGCATTACGATATCTTCCTCACCTCCAACTGTGGGAAGGCTTGCAACCCTGAGTTCAATATCCAGTGGGGCGTATTTTTTGAACTGTATCTTTCCATCCTGGGGCTTTCTCCGTTCAGAAATATCCAGATCAGACATAATTTTCAATCTGGAAACTACAGCCCGTTTGTACTGGTAGGGTACGGTTTGGTATTTTTGACAGGCGCCGTCAATCCTAAACCTTATCTCGGCCCCCAGCTTGCCCGGCTGTGGCTCGATATGTATATCAGAACAGTTCTTTTTATACCCATCCAAGACAATCTTGTTAACGAGTTGGACAATTGCACTATCGTCCTCTGTCAGCATTTCTGCGGCATCCTCTGTGTCCTCCGCTTCATCGGAATCAAGCTTTCCAAGAATTTCATCAATAGAATTCTCATCCCCTTCAGAAAATTGCGTACCGTAGAAGTAATCGAGAAACTGCAGTATGTCCTCCTTCAAACCTACGGCAAATTCGTATTTTGAGGCCTTGAGCAAAGATTTTATGGTGTCTATTTTGTCTAGACGTTGTGGGTCGTCTATAAGTATTTTCACTTTGCCATCTTCTTTGGAAAGAGGTACCCACAGATTTCGCCTCAAAAAAATTTCTTTTACTGACGGCAGCAGATCCCCGGGAATAGGATAATTACTATCGAATGGGACATATTCACAGCGATAATATTCAGCAAGGGATTGCCCGATGTCGGATTTTTTAACCTTTAATTCATTCAGAAAAACCGTTTCTATGGGAACTCTCTGGGCTCGGGCGGATGTAATGGCCTGATGCAGCTCTTTTTCTGTAATCAAGTTGTTCCGCAACAGAAAATCGAAGCGCGTCCGCTTTTCACTCTTCTTGGCCAGTTTGTTCTGGTTAAAAAAGGCTATGCCCAGAACCTTTGCCATTTCAACTGCAGAATTCTGGTCCTCCAGGGTGAATGCCGTTCCATCCTTTTTGTTTATGAGCTGCAGGACTCCTATCACATATTTTTTATAGAATATCGGAAGTGTGAGAATCTGTCTGGTGACATATCCTGACCTTTTGTCCCAAGTGCTGTCAAAGGACAGGTCCTTGTTAATCATGGCCAATTCATGAGTGTCATAAGCATCAGAAATATTTGTGATCTCTGCATTTTTAGCGCTGTAAGCCGCAATGCTCTTGTTATTGATTGGAATCCGAATCTCTTCGGGTGAATCGCCAGCCTTAAAACGCGAATACAGTTCTCTCCTTTTGCCATCCACAACGTATATTGTTATCCTATCTGCATCAAAAAGGCCCAGTATACTATCCTTAAGTGAGATAAGAATCTCATCTATATTCTTGGCGGCATGAATCTGATTGCCGATGTCGTTCAAGGCTTTGTAATAAAGAAGCCTTTTTTTATCACTGGAAATTTCCCCATTGTTGTTATTCTGTTCCATGGCCTGTTACCTCACAAAAATGCATTCCCCTTTCCGCGGAATCTGATATGGTATTGGAAACTGATCGCTCACACATTTGTATTACTTTTCAAGGTCCGAACGCAGATATCCTTTTCAACTGAATAAATCTACTTCCGATTCACCGGTAAAAGGGGAAATATCAACCATTATTGAAATAAAAAGCACTGTTAACAATAGAATAGTTAAAGGATAAGTAAAAGAGGATTAGCTGTCAAGTTCACACATTTACGACCATCCCGTCCCATGAGATGCTGATCTTGAGCCTGGTATTTTTGTCCAGTATTGAGGCGAGTTTTCTTGTCTCCTCCAAAAGACCATGGAGCACCCTGTCCCCTGATACCGGCTCATTATGGAAAAGGCAGAGGTGTTTAACTCCAGCCTTCTGGGCAAGTTCAACACCTATAAAATTATTGGAATGCCCCCAGTCCTCCTTTACTGTGATGGCCTCGGCAAGAGTATACTGGGCATCAAATATAAGAAGATCGGCCCCCTTGAAAAATTCAATAAATGCCCTGGAATTTTCATCCCCCTCGGACTTGTGCTCTGAATCAGTCGAGTACACCACACTCTTTCCCCGCCTCTCAAACCTGTACCCGTATGATTTTCCAGGGTGCCTCTGCTCTATCGCCGTGACACGGAATCCCGCTATGTCATAAGACTTCATGGGCACAAGCGTGTCAAAATAAATATCCGCGCCGAGATCCCTGAAATCAACAGGAAAAAAAGGAGAACTCTGCTGCAGGGATAGGGCCTCTTTCATTCCCTCATGACATCCGTGGAATGTTATGCGGTTGCCCTTGATAAAAGCCGGAGTAAAAAATGGAAAACCTTGAATGTGGTCCCAGTGCAGATGAGAAAGAAATATATGAAAGTCTCCCGGAACACCCGCACTTCCGGACTGGATATAATCGTTGCCAAAATCCCTCAGGCCGGATCCGGCGTCACACAGGACCATATGTTCTTTATCTAATATCTCCACACAGGAGGTGTTGGTCCCGTAAGTACCGGATACCCAAAACGGAAGATCCTTGTCTATAAAGCCATCAATGTCGTCGCCAGGACCAAGGCCTTTTTTAAGAGCTGCTTCAACAGCAAACTTCACCTTGTTACGGACCATTTCCGCGCTGACCGACGAGGGCAGCGACCCCCTTGTCCCCCAGAACCGAACCTCCATGCTGATTCTTTTCACCTCTACCCGTGTGAGAGAAAGTAAAACAGCCCAAGCTCACGTAATATAGGAAAACACTATACCCCTGTCAAAGAAAATATCGGATTTACTTTTTCGATTTAAACAAACGAATTAAGGCACAAAAAGTATAATCATACGATAAAGGCATTATCAACAGAAGGTTGAGAGTGATGTCGAGTCCCGGTCGCCTGATAATTAATCTACTGATCTTACAGGCATGATAAAGGCCCTCTTGTTTTTATTCTGGTGCTTGATCCTGCCGAAATAGAGCATTACAGTGTAGGCATGTACAGGGCATACCTTCTTAAACGTATGTTTCTCCCCATAACTGAATTCGGTTCCAGACCAGTAAGGCATGTGGGCAATTATGTTAACAAAGGGATTCGGCTCAATAAGGGCGGGATATTCTTTTGTTTTATCTATAACGCTTTTCCACTCTTCTATGGTGGGCAACCGCCAGTTTTTATAGCCCCCCTCCCTGAAATTCCGGCATTTTTCTATTGCATCCTGCCAGGTAACCGCCGACATAAAATCCATTCGCCAACCGTTCTTAACCCACATAAGGTTTTTAAGCGTGTCAGTGACGGTGCCATCCTCGTTATCCACAAACCTGTGCTTATTAAGGACTGGTAGAGACGCAACAAATTCGGTCTGTTTTGCCTCGCTACCAGGTAGTGCAGCTTCTGTTTCAAGTGGCTCAACCTTCTCTTCAAACCTGTGTATACCGCGATAACTCACCGAACCATTCTTTTTTAACTCTTCCCAGAACTTTACGGCCTCTTCTTTATCCCTGTATCTCCCAAGGTATATCCTGTAAAACAGACCTTTCCCCGGCACATCTACCTCTCGCCAGAAGACTATATCTCCTTTTTTCTGAAGTTTATTCACATAGGCATTGGCATTCGTAAAGTTTGAGAATGAAGCCAGATGAATACTATAATAAATTTTTCCAGTACCGTCATCAGAAGCATCAAGTGCCGGGCACAGCGATTGTGAAAAAAAGAGAAATCCTACTAAAATAAAGATTTTTGTTATGAAAAGCAGTAATTGCATGCTTCTCTCCAATAATTACTCATACTTACACGATATATAGGATTACTGGGACTCATATCCCATATAATAAAGGCCCAGCTGCTAATAAAACCTAATACGCCTGTTTTCATTTATGGTTCTTCTCCAATTTAGTTGAATAAAGCCTGGTAAATTTTCAGTGTAAAA
>CAZVGY010000009.1:0-53695 GCA_964627015.1 uncultured Desulfobacteraceae bacterium | reverse complement strand
TGTCATGACGAGAACTTAGACTAAAATTTAAGTCCTGTTCTAGTCAAGACCCTATTTTTATACCGGAGCCATTAACCCGGTGTGATTTTCTAATCAATCTGCCTAAATTCAAGGCGCATCCCTGGTGCAGGCTTACCCTCAGTTTGAAGAATTTTATAGGCCTCCAGGACGACCGTCACAGGCTCGTGGATCACAATAGGTTTTTGGAGCACAAGATTGCAGACTTACAGGAGATTATCCAGCCAGGATTCATAGCAATTGACGCAATAACAGCAGGTCAGAAAATGATGCTTACGCCGACTCCATTTAATATGGGAGCCATAGTTATGGGCATAAATTCGTGTGCTGTGGATACGGTTGGTTGCCATATGGTTCATGTAGATCCTAAGGATCTTATACATTTAAGATTCGCTTCAGAGAGAGGATTAGGACCCATGGATTTAGCGGAAATAGATATCGGCGGGGATTTTCCTCTTAATGAGATAAGGGAGAAGACAAAAAAATTTGAATTTTGTCTTGAACGAATAGACGATTATTTTAGAGAGAATAGAAATCTGTCTTGTACTGTAGGGAAGTTCCAGGAAAATGAATTGGATGATTATTGCTGGGGCGGTTGCCCTGGTGCGCTTCAAGAGGCTATGCATATACTAAGAGGATTCTATCCGAATGTGGATGAAAAGATGAAAAAGGTCAGATATGTTGTGGGCAGGGTCGATGGGCCACTTGACCTTGCTACAGATGAAAAGGTTATTTTTGCTGGTAGGTGCACCTCATGGAAGGGAAAAATAGGAGGAAAGGAGGTAAGCATAAAAAGCAGCTACCGTGGTCCTGAGAATGTAGATGAGAAGAAGGCCCGGTCCAATGATATGATTCTTAAGACCTTAAAAAACCTCTGGGATTGCTTCACGAGAAGATCATCGCGCTATATTCATGCAAGAGGATGTCCTCTTTCTGTTGCTGAGCATGTCAATTATATTTCAGCCCTAGGGAAGGTCCCGAATCCTAATTTCGATCCAAGACTGTTCGTGCCTGTGAATATTGCTTACTGGCAGATGAGGGGTATGAGGTTTTTTAACCGACTTTTTGGATGACCATACGGTCGAGTCTGCAGATCACTGTAAGGGAAACCTTATAGGATCTTCGGCTTTAAAAAGAGAGTCCTGAGCAGTCGCCAAGGTTTGTCTAGAGGGTTAGCTTCGAGCCTGGAGTCCCCTCGAAAGGAAGCCTCTACTCTAGCAGAGAGGAGTCCCTCCGGCTACATGGCATACATAAGACTCGGGTGAGGGGCTACACAGAGATAAGGCATTTTCTCGGTTCCAAGTCTTCACGGACTGGTTTTTTCATTCAACTTAGTCTCGGGGGATTTCTGCCCCCTTCAGCATTCTCCCGCAAGCGGGAGCTGCGGTTTCCCCCAAGGCTAAGTTGCGAAAAAACAGCGTCCTTCACGCCAGTCACCTTCGAAAAAACCTTATTCCTGCGTGTCCTAGAAATGCAGCGGCAATTCAAAGTATCCGAAGGATTATAATATAGAGCGACTGTTCAGGTCTCTCTGTTAAAGCCGACCAGGTAGGGTGGTACAGAGGCTGGTACACTAAATGGGTTTGGCGAGCGGCAAGATAACTGGGAGTAAGCCTTAGTGAAAGCGTGATGAATTCAGCAAAAACGCCTTCCGCTCGCCTGGTTGGCACCGGGTTTCAGTTTTCTAAATAGGACCTTCGGCTTTGTAAAGAGAGTCCTGAGCAGTCATCAAGGGTTGTTGAAGACTATACTCCGAGCCTGCAGTCCCCTCGAAAGAAAGCCTTTACTCTAGCAGAGGAATCGGTCCTGGCTTCAAGGGTGCCGGGGCAATCGAGGCGGGAGGCCCATTAGGGTTTGAGAGGAACCCCCCTTTGGCTGGAGACCCCGGCGAGCTTACTGCGGCTCCCCTGGTTGACCTGTACTTCGCCCCAGAAAGTTACTATAGCCTTAGGCAGAGGCAAGGAGTGTGTGGACGGGTTTCTATGTCGAGAAAGATTTGTCAGGGTAAAGAACTTCTGATATCTCTGATAGTCCCATATTCTGCAGGTGCAATAAGTCCGGCTTTCCTGTATCCTTATCCCAGTGCATAGCCCTGTAATATTCTTCTGCTAGAAGGTCTATGTCAAGTGTCACACCACGCGCAGGACCTTTAAGGAAAGGGAGTTTTCCGTAAACACGGCGATGGGGTCGGAAATCCCGTATAGGATTTATGCCTTCTCTTACATTGAAGGCGTGTTTTAAAAGGTGAACGCGCTCGGCGATATGGAGATACTCATCATTGGAAAGATTCCATCCCGTGGCCGCGTTCATCCATTCACACAGTGGAATGTCTCCTCCTATTTGAGTACCAAAGAGACAGGCCCCTGCACAATCTATGAGCGTCTTATACAGACTGTTGACAGAAATGTTTTCAGCGTTCCCTTCGTAGGTGAATCGTCCCTTCCTTGTGACCATAACCGGTCTTTTTTTTGCCCTTGTAAATTTTTTTTCAATGCTCTGAAGGTCAAGGAACTGATAGGAGGCAATGGTGTGACGCCCTGGTGTGGGCTCGCAGAAATAAGAGAGAATAAAACCCGGATCGAATTTGGGGTCATGCATTGGGGCCTCTACGCCTCCGCAGTGCACAGCATATGCCTCTGCCCCCTTTCCGATCCTTTCGGCCGCTGATTTGACTCCGTCTGCAAGAATGTCTCCCAGACCCTCGCGATGAATAATCATTTCAGTCATTTTTATTATAGCTTCCCCGTTACCCCAGCGAAGGTCCAGCCCTCCAGTATCATTTAGATCGAGAATATTGTTTTCAAAGCATTCTATGGCAAATGCCAGCGTTGAACCGCAGGAGATGGAATCTATACCCCCGCGGTTCACGAGATCGTTTAACTTGAAAATTGAATTAATGTCATTATTTAGAAGAAGGCTGCCGAAGGCACAGATAGTCTCGTATTCTGGTTGGAGCATTCTTTTTATCGGGTAGGTCCCGTTTGAAATTTCTACTACCGCTCCACACCTAATGGGACATGAAAAACAACCGTATTTTTTTTTGTGGTATCGAGAGATTGATTCTGCACCTATTTTTTGTGATTTTGATAGTGGAAAGTCTCTGTATCCTGATCCACCCCAATTTTTGATAGGGCTATCCCCGCATTCTGCACTCATTACCGTAAGGCATGAGGTGCCGAATTTACCTAGTATAATCCTCCAAAGGTCTGCTGACAGCCGGGGATATATCCAGCCAGGGCGCTGCAACCTGCCCCAGATGGCGATAAGCCGATCACCCATAAAGCGCTCAAGAAATTTGAGACGATTGATTTTTTTTAGGAACGCCTTACTGAGATTGGCTATTTCCTTTTTGTTGAATACACCCGGTCTGATTTTTCCAGCCACTATAAAGGCCTTGAGATTCTTTGAGCCCATCACTGCGCCTAGTCCGCTCCTGGCCGCAATCCTTCCGCCATCGGTACAAATTCCGGCGATAAAGCTGAGTTTTTCTCCTGCAGGGCCTATGGCTGCTACCTGTACACGCTTCCCATATTGTTCCTTGAGCCTACTTTCCGTTTCATAAGTATCAAGACCCCATATATGGGACGCATCTTCAATGCGGGTGGAATTTTCATCAAGATAGAAATATACTGGTTTAGGGCTTCGGCCACGGAAGAATACCGCATCGAACCCACAGCGTTTTAGGTAGGGAGCAAAATATCCGCCGCAATTTGCCTCTCCCCATCCATTATAAACAGGTGATTTGCCTACTACTGTGAATCTTCCGGTAAAGAGGGTTCCAGTATCAGTAAGCAGTCCCGTAGTAAAACCAAGTATGTTGCCGGGACCCATGGGATCCGTTCCAGCTTTAATACTATCCCACAAGACTTTTGAGGCCAAGCCTATCCCACTCAGGTATTTTTTGTAAAAGGCCTCATCCAGTTCCTGATGAGATACTTCCCCCTTACTAAGGTCCACATGAAGGATTTTTCCGCAATATCCCTTGTTGGCGCTATTCATGTGCGGTTTCCTGCTAAGTTTCTTTTAAGAGCTTGAAATATACATAAAAATAGCACAGAAGAAGAGCCCAGTCAAAAGAAAGGAGTTTTGAGGGGACGAGTTTTGGGCTGGGATCGAATGATCCCTATTTTCCCTATCAAGAAGCATGAAAATATGATAAAAATTTTTGGTTGATGAATACAAGTATCCGAAGCTTGTCCAGACAAGGTCAAGAACGAAAAAAACAATCCTCTGTTAAGGTGCTTATTCAGTTAGGAGAGACAAGACAAGAAACCTAAAGGAGATTTTTATAATGACTGTCAAAGACTTTATTACTTCCAATGACTTTATCCGGGCCATTGTCCGGGAGGACTTGAAGGCGAACAAGAATCAGGGGCGTGTGACAACGCGGTTTCCTCCTGAGCCTAACGGATATTTACATATCGGGCATGCAAAGGCAATCTGCCTAAATTTTAGTATTGCCGAGGAAAACCAGGGAGTCTGCCATCTACGTTTTGATGACACCAATCCTAACAAGGAGAGTCTAGAATACATAGAATCAATAAAATCTGATGTCAAATGGCTTGGTTTTGATTGGGGGGAGCATCTCTACTATGCGTCTGATTATTTCGAACAGCTCTACGAATACGCAGTCCAGTTGATAAAAGAGGATAAGGCTTATGTTTGTAACCTGAGCCCTCAAGAGATCAAGGAATACCGAGGGACCCTAACTGAACCGGGAAAGGACAGTCCTTACCGAAATCGGTCAGTCGAGGAAAACCTGGATCTGTTTTCGCGAATGAGGGCCGGAGAATTCATAGATGGTGCATGTGCCCTTCGTGCGAAAATAGATATGGCATCTCCTAACCTCAATAATAGAGATCCGATAATTTACCGCATCCTACATTCTTCTCACCACAGGACCGGTAACAAGTGGTGCATATACCCCATGTACGATTTCACCCATTGTTTATCTGACTCTATCGAAGAGATAACACATTCACTTTGTACCCTAGAATTCGAGGATCATCGTTTCCTCTACGATTGGTTTCTGGATGAACTCAGGGTTGACTGTCATCCTCAGCAGATCGAGTTTGCCCGCCTTAACCTCAGCTATACAGTAATGAGCAAGCGGAAACTCCTGGAACTGATTGAAATTGGGGTTGTCTCCGGCTGGGATGATCCCAGAATGCCTACTATATCAGGACTCAGAAGGCGTGGTTATACACCGGAATCGATAAAGAACTTTTGTGAACGCATAGGAGTGGCAAAACGCGAAAGCCTTGTGGATATAGCGGTCCTCGAACACAGTATCCGCGAGGATCTTAACAAGCTGGCCCCTCGCGTTATGGGAGTGTTGCGTCCTCTGAAAGTGATTATTGTCAACTATCCAGAGGATAAAACAGAAGAGCTGGAGGCGATCAATAACCCGGAGGACCCCGGTATGGGGACTCGGAAGATTCCTTTTTCACGGGTCCTGTATATAGAGCAGGAGGACTTCCGTGAGGATCCGCCGAAAAAATTTTTTCGTCTGGCTCCAGGACGTGAAGTCCGGCTGAGATATGCCTATTTTATCACCTGTGTGGAGGTGGTGAAGGACGACCAGACCGGCAGGATAATAGAACTGCACTGTACCTATGATCCAAACTCAAGAGGAGGCGACTCGCCCGACGGACGAAGGGTAAAGGGTACACTTCACTGGGTCTCTGCTGCTCACAGCCTGGAGGCGGAGGTGCGCCTGTATAACCATCTGTTTCTGGAGCCTGTGCCAGGAGCTGGAGGGACGGATGTCAGGGAGCATGTTAATCCTAATTCGCTTGAAGTTATTAAATCCTGCCGCGTGGAGCCCAGCCTGGCTGACGCGACTCCATTGAACCGTTACCAATTCGAAAGACAGGGTTATTTTTGCGTGGATCCGGTTGATTCTTCAAGGAATGCACTTGTATTCAACAGGACCGTCTCTCTCCGTGATTCATGGGCCAAAATTGCTAAGACCCAGTCGGCATAGTATCCATAAATCCACTCGTAGACGGCCAGACTCTCCTTTTAGAGAAACATGTTTTTATTTTTGGTGGATTTTAAAGTGTCAAAGGCGGTTTCGAAGTACAGGCTTGCAGTCGATATAACCAATAGCTGCAGAGAGGTCGGTTTTTTGCTGACATATTACGGAGGGTGATCCTCTGTAGAATCGCCTTAGCACTCCACAGACATTTCCGTATGGGTCTCCGACCCCTTTTTAAAGGGGAGGTGTGGCAGACTCCAGGGGATTTGCAAAATCGTCGGGATCTATTTTTTATTCAACTTTTCTTTCGCTGCGGCTATAATACGGGGCGCTACTTCGCCGGCCTTAGCGTCTATGCGAATTGACGCTATATGATCCATTTCAGTTGGTCCGACATTGATTATGATGACTTTAGCTCCTGATTCAGATGCATATACCGGCATAAGGGCCGCTGGATAAACTACCAGGGATGAACCCAGTACCAGGCACAGGTCACAGCTTCGGGAACGCCGCTCCGATTCCATCATCACATCCAATGGAAGTTGTTCTCCAAAGAAGACCGCATCTGGTTTTAAAATACCACCGCAGTTAGGGCACTCAGGATCTTCAACGCCCAGAGCGATACGCTCTGTGATCTCGTTCATTGGATAACGCTTGCCGCATTTCATGCACTTGGCGTGGCTCATGTCCCCATGGAGCTGAAAGACCTTTTCTTCTGGTACTCCGGCCTTTTGGTGCAGTCCGTCTACATTCTGAGTTATGACACAATAAAGTCTGCCCATTTTTTCAAGATCAGCGATAGCAAAATGAGCAGGGTTAGGCTTCGCACCAATGAGCATAAATTCGCCGTCAGTGAGCATCCTCCAATTCGTTTTCCTTATTTCTTTGTTTGCAAGATATTTTTGAATTGTAAAGTCCTCGGGGTCGTACTTGGTCCAGATACCGCCAGGACCCCTGAAATCAGGTATACCTGACTCAGTACTAACCCCGGCGCCGGTGAAAACCATGATCCGCTCGGACTTGGAGATGAGATCGGCCACCATTTCAATCTGTTGTTCTAGATTTTCTCGTGTCATCTTTTTCCTCCTTTCGTTCGCTGAACCATATTAAAGCGTTTAAATTATAAAGGCAAGGCCGAGTCAGAGATAATTCCCTTTATGGTTGTACCTTTACTTTTCAACCCTTAATGATATAAATTCTATGAAACATTTTCAGTTCCTTGCGAATATAGCATGTGGTTTGACTATGCGTGTAAGCTGGTTGCAGGGGTAAAAGATTATAAAAAATACCGCATATTGTTTTTAGGCGGTGCCCCGACACCTATCGATCAACTGATATGAAAATAGCTACCTTCAATACCAATTCAATTCGCGCCAGGCTGCCTATTATTACCGAATGGTTGAATCAGGAGCGCCCTGACATTCTTTGTCTCCAGGAAACGAAGGTTCAGGACAAGGATTTTCCTTATAAGTCTTTTGAAGAGCCTGGATATTTTTCTGTTTTCAGGGGGCAGAAATCCTACAACGGCGTTGCAATAATAAGCCGGCTGCCAGCTGAAGAAGTGCGAACTAATCTATATGACGAAGGTGATGAAGATGCGCGCTTCATCAGCGCCAAAATCGGAGGCATAAGGGTAATTAATATCTATGTCCCCCAGGGGTTTGCCCCGGGTACGGAGAAATTTATTTACAAGCTCCGCTGGCTTGAAGATTTACTATCATATATAATCGAAAATTATGATCCCGACCAGCCCCTCCTGGTAGCCGGGGATTTCAACGTGGCACTTGAGGATAGAGATGTATTTGACCCGGAAGGCATGAAAGGTGAAGTAGGTTTTCATCCTGATGAACAGGCTATCCTTCGCAAGTACCTTAAATGGGGGCTTACGGATATTTTCAGGAAGTACCAGACAGGAAAAGATCATTACACCTTCTGGGATTACAGGATCCCTAATGCACTAAAGAGAAAAATGGGCTGGAGAATTGACTACATTCTTGCTACAGCGCGGCTTGCTGATGAATCTGTGGGCGCATGGATCGATATCCGGCCCAGAACTCTTGAAAAGCCTTCAGATCACACCTTTCTTCTGGCCGAATTTCGATCCAGCGAATAATTTTTGTAAAAAAATCTTGTTTTATCGAGGAGTTGGTTTTGTCCAGACAAAAAAGGGGAGTGGAAAATTTTTCTAAAGCGAGTTGGAAGGACACAGTTTGAAAATCAGGCATCTGTCATGAGCCGGCCCCCTTGCTGTACACACTTCTCTTCCGTGATAGATGAGGAGATCGGAAAAGCGTCTCCATTTTTCTCTGGGCAACAGTAGTTCCAGGTCCTTTTCTATCTTGTCCGGGTTTTCATTTTTTGTCAGGCCCAACCTGAGGGAAAGCCTTTTTACATGGGTGTCCACTACTACTCCCGGTACATCGAATGCTGCTCCCAAAACACAGTTGGCGGTTTTACGTCCCACCCCAGGCAGTTTGACCAGCTCTTCCATAGTAGAGGGGACTTCACCATTATATTTGTCTACAAGCCCCTGACAGCATCCCTTGATAGATTTAGCCTTGTTCCTGAAAAAACCCGTGGAGTGAATGTCTCGTTCAAGCTCTTCCACCGGCACAACAATGTAGTCAAGAGGGGTACTGTATTTTTTGAATAGTGACTCTGTTACTTTGTTTACCTGTTTGTCAGTAGACTGGGCTGAAAGTATTGTTGCTATGAGAAGTTGAAAAGGAGTCTGGTATTTGAGAGCAGTCTTTTCCTTTTGATAAATTGGATCCAGTATCTCGAAAATCCTGGCAGCACGTTTTTTCCTATCTTTTATACTTTCCATTTTGTCTCTGTCCATGATTAAATAGTGCAAATCGCCTGATTTTATAAAGGGTTTTGTTCGGCGTGCGGAAGTATATGAGAGTGCCGGAAAAGTGTCAAGAAAGTGTAAGAATTTGGGATTAATTTTCTAAATAAGACGTTCGGCTTTAAAAAGAGAGCCCTGAGCAGTCGTCAAGGGTTGTTTTGAGTATTAGCTCCGAGCCTGCGATTCCCCCTTCAGTCCGCCTCTACTCTAGCAGAGGAGGCGGTCCTGGCTTCAGGGTGCCGGCGCAACCCTGCGGTATTCCCCATTATGCTCGTGAAAGGCACCCTGCGCTGCGGACCGCGGCCAGCGTTTTGGGTAGAATATTCGGAAGATGCGGACTTGCGAGGGAACCGCAAGCTCTCCGCTGGCGTAATTGGAGATTTTGAAGAATACTTGAATCCTTGACCCCCTTAGACCGTGTACTGCAGCGGCGTTGTGCCGCCAGTCCTCTTCGAAAATACCTTATCCTTGTGGGGAAAATTATGGCGTGAAGTTCTGGTTCCTAGCGACACAGGGTGGATTTTAAAAAGACTGCTCGGGGCTCTCTGTTATAAGCCGACCAGGTACGGTGGCAAATAGGCAGGCATACTACAGGGGATTAGGCGAGCGGCGGGCTAGCTGGGAGTAAGCCTTAGTAGAAGAGTGATATGTTTAGCGCGAAGGCCTTGCCGCTCGCCTTTATGGCAGTGGGTTTGAGTTTTCTAAATAGGACCTTCGGCTTTAAAAAGAGAGTCCTGAGCAGTTGCCAAGGGTTGTTGAAGGCTTATGCTCCGAGGCTGCAGTCCCCTCTTCAGTCTGGTCCAAAGAGATTTGCATGCCTGGTAGCTTGGGTGGAAATTGATTATCTATTGACACCGTCTCTGTTTGGGCTATCATACTACTATAATTAGGAAAGATTAGAGGTTCTAACAGAGTGCATTTCCACAGGTGTTTTGATTTGAGGGGATTCTCCGTTTTTAGCTTGCTGGTGTTTTCCGGCTTGTTAATTTTTCCGGCTGCTGGATTCGCCGATAATAAGGATCACTTTTTTATCAAAGAGAATGAGAGTGCATTGACTGCTAAACTGAATATAAAGGAGGACTGCATGACATCGATAAACAGACTGAGCGAAGAGGAAGGCAATTATCTTTTAGCCACTGCGCGTAATGCAATCGAAAAAGTCCTCCTCGGCAGAGAAGTCAAGGAAGAATATAACGAGGCTGGAGTTTCAGACAAATTAGTTCAGAGAAGAGGCACCTTTGTTACTCTGACAATAGGAGGTAATTTAAGGGGTTGCATAGGTCATATTATTCCTCAGGAGTCACTATTGGATGGTGTCCGGATCAATGCTATCAACGCTGCGTTTAAAGATCCCAGGTTCAGGCCGCTTTCCAAAGAGGAGTTGGAAAAAGTAAAACTAGAAGTAAGTATTCTCACAGAACCGAGGCAGGTTTCTTATTCAAGTTACCGAGACCTTCTTGAAAAACTGCGCCCTGGGACGGACGGGGTTATAATAAAGAAAGGAGTTCATCAGGCCACTTTCCTACCCCAGGTCTGGGAGCAATTGCCCGAAAAAGAGGAATTCCTGACCCACCTCTGCTTAAAGGCAGGCCTTGGAGGCGATGCCTGGAAAAAGGAAGACCTTGAGGTTTCCACATATCAGGTTCAGGCTTTTTATGAGTAATCCCGTTCCGGTGGAGCGCCCAATCTATGAACCTATCCCGGCTGATTATCTGGTCTATAATCGGCATCGGTGTATCTTCAGTAACCACACAACTTCTTACGATTAGGGAGTTTTTGTCCCAGTTTCAGGGGAATGAGATCACTATATCCCTGTTCCTTTTCTGCTGGTTGCTTCTTACCGGCCTGGGAAGCCTGGTAGCGAAATGGGTTAGCCGTTCTTCCTTGACCATTTACAGTGTGCTGGCCCTGTTCATATCTTTAGCCCCTCTTTTCCAGATATTAGCTATAAGGGTTTTCAAGGACTCCTTTTTCGTTCATGGGGTTGCCCCTGGATTTTATCCCATACTGTTTTATATCGTCTTGATGATCGCCCCTTATTGTATTCTCACAGGCTTTATTCTCCCTTATGCCCTCTATGTGCTACATGATATGCGATATCCTTTTACTAGTGGCGATCTATATGTCACCGATAGCATAGGAGATATAACAGGCGGAGTTCTTTTTAGCTTTGTCCTGGTATATTGGATGAGACCCTTTCCAACTATTGCATTCACATCATCCTTTCTTATCTTAACGACCCTTTTTATTATGCTCAGGCTAAAGACGTATATGCTTTTTTTCATAGGCCTGATCCTTTGCTCCTTTTTTTATTACTATTCATTAAACAAGTCTTTTGAGATTGACACCCTGTCTTTACAGTATGGGGAAGTTGTCAGCTATCTTGAATCACCCTATGGGAGGATTGTGGTCACTCGAGAAGATGATCAGCACACAATTTGGGAGTCCGGGATACCGGTTTATTCAGGAGAGAACATTGTAAACAGTGAAGAGAAAATACATTACCCTTTGTGTCAGGTTGATCATGTCAAGGATGTGCTGCTGGTATCCGGAGGTCTCGGCAGAACTCTTTCCGAGGTACGTAAATACGGCCATGTCCAGGTAGATTATGTGGAGCTCGATCCGGAGCTGACCGAAACAGCCATGGACATTGGTGTGCTTGAGGAGGCTAATTTCCTGGAAATCAAGAATACCGATGGGCGCCGCTATATAAAATTGGCCAGAGGAGATTATGATGCCATCTGTATAGATCTGCCGGACCCGGATACATTTCAGATGAACAGATTTTTTACAAGTGAATTTTTTTCCTACGCAAAAAGGATACTTAAGAAAGGTGGGGTACTGTCTCTAAGTATGGAGTATTCACCTAACTATATCAGTGATATTGAGAGGGAAAAAATATCCACCCTTTATAATACTGTGCGAATGCATTTTAGAAATGTGATGGTTCTGCCTGGTGAGAAGGCCTATTTTATTTGCAGAGACGGGGAGCTTTCGGCCGATATTCCGTCGCGGCTTCAGATGAAATCGATAAATACATCTTATATTGAAAATTTTTTTTATGGAGACGTGTCAAAGGAGAGGATAAAGAAACTCCAGAAGATAATAGACAGGGAAGAATATGTTAACACCGATTTTGAGCCGAGACTAATGAATATCGTCTTCCGGGAATGGTTCTCGAAACATGGGGCTTCTCCCAGGTATTTTGTTCTTTTTGTATTCGTACTCACAGCAACCTATCTTATGTTTATCAGGCGGGAGGAATATGTACTGTTTTCAACTGGATTGGCAACTATGGGTGCCGAGATGATTGTGCTGTTTGCCTTCCAGGTGATTTATGGTTATATTTATTTAAAAATAGGGGCAATCGTTACCGCCTTTCTCGTAGGCCTTCTGCCGGGTGCTGTAATCGGGAGTTTATGGTCAAAAAAGAATTCCATGAAACTGGCGATTTCAGAGCTTTTTATTTTGTGCCTGCTGCTTTTATTTTTCCTGTGGGCGGCCTTTCTCAGAGGCGAACCTGATCCTTTATGGTTTTTGGTTTATTGTTTTTTCTTCTCCTTTGCCTGTGGTTTTCAGTTCCCCGTAGCTGCTGGAATGATCGGGGAGAGGAGTAGTCCTGCGGCAGGCTGTCTGGCTGCGGATCTGTGTGGGGCTTCCGTAGGTACTCTTGTCACCGGGACTATACTTATCCCTCTATGGGGGATTGAGTCCGCACTTATTTTTTTGATAACAATTAAAATCCTCAGTGGCATGATAATCATGTTTGGAGGTAAGCAGAAACCTTGAAAGTTTACATGACACGTAAAGATTTTTTGAGAGCCACCGGGCTGGGAATACCCGCTGTATTGTTTTCTAGGTTCGGCGCTGGCCTTGCGGCTACTGGCGATGAAAGGGACAAAAGCGTGAGGGGAAGTATTTTCAGAAATGATGCCCCTGCCGAGCCCTGGAAATGGTCTGTAGAGGGCTATTATTATTCAAAGCACGGAAGCAGTGTCCAGTGTCAGGTTTGTCCCAATCGCTGTTTTATGGCACCCGGGGACAGGAGTATCTGCCGATCAAAGGTTAATATAGGAGGGAAACTTTTTTCTCTAACTTATGGGAATCCATGCTCAGTCCATGTAGATCCAATAGAGAAAAAACCTCTGAATCATTTTTATCCGGGATCTTTGATTTTTTCTATCGCCACCACAGGTTGCAATTTCAGATGCCTCAATTGCCAGAACTGGGAGATATCACAGAAAAAGCCAGAGGAGGTTCAGCACGGAGAGTTGTTTCCTGCTGAGGTAGTGAGGGAGGCCGAAAAAAGAAACATTCCTTCGATAGCCTACACATACTCCGAACCGATAACTTTTTATGAATACATGTATGATACTTCTAGATTGGCCAAGGAGGCAGGCCTTAAGAATGTGCTGGTTTCAAATGGTTACATAAACAGTGTACCGCTTCAGAGTCTGTGCAGGTATCTGGACGGCGCCAATGTCAATCTTAAGTCATTTGATGAAACCATTTATAGGTCTCTGAACGGGGGAACGCTTAAACCGGTTTTAGACACTTTCAAAGAGTTGCACAGACACGGGGTCTGGTTTGAAATAACAACTCTAGTGGTTCCAACCTATGTTGATGATCCTGAAATGATCAAGAGAATGTGCGGGTGGATACTTTCCAATCTGGGTCCGGATTACCCTCTTCACCTATTGCGGTTTTTTCCCAGATACAAGCTTTCAAGGCTGCCGGCAACGCCTGTCGCAACTCTGGAAAAACTGAGAAAAACGGCGATCAAGGAAGGTATCAACTACGTATATCTAGGAAATGTCCCCGGCCATGAGGGGGTTCATACTTACTGCCATAACTGTCAAAAACTTTTGATCGAGAGAAAGGGCTATCATATTGCTCAATACAATATAAAAGATAGTCGTTGCGCTTTTTGCAATACAAAGATCCCCGGAAGATGGTAACCTGGCCCTGCGGTTATTTCCCTTTAAACTCTGGGGGTCGTTTTTCCATGAAGGCCTGGATGGCCTCTTTTAAATCCTCTGATGGCAGGACTGCAGCGTTTTTTTGTGCCACGTACTCAAGTCCCGGATACACCCCCTGGTCTCGCGTGTAGAGAATCACTTCCTTTGTCCCCTGGACCGTCAAAGGTGCACATGAGGCAATCTCGGCTGCTACTTCACCGGCTTTCTTGTATAGCGCCTCCTTATCCTCTAGAAGATGGGTGATAAATCCCATCTTTAATGCCTCTTCCGCGTTGAAATCCCTTCCCGTGAGAGCTAATTCGCGGAACCATCCATGTCCGATAATATATGGAAGACGCTGTAGCGTTCCCATGTCGGCAATAATTGCTATTCTTGTTTCTCGAATTGAAAATAGGGCGTCCCGGGATGCCAGACGTATATCACAGGCGCTAATGAGGTCAATACCTGCACCGATACAGTGGCTGTGTACCGCTGCAATAACAGGTTTGGGGCATTTTTCTATGACATTGACACCCTCCTGAAACTTCTTGATATTTTTCTTCATTGCTTCTCTGACATCTGCCCCCCCGCCCTGGAGAGTTGATTCGGCCTTCATTAGATCGAGCCCTGCAGTGAAGCTTTTTCCTTCTCCTTTTATGATTATAACTCTTATTTCGTTGTCTTCTTCAAATTCCTGGAACAGGTGTATAAAGCCGTCGATAAATTCCAGGTCCACCGTGTTTCTTTTTTCCGGCCTGTTTAAGACCAGCCAGGCGATATGACCATCTTTCTCGACTCTAAATGGACCATTATCGTGCATTGCCATTCTCCTTATAATATAAATACGACTAAGACTGACTCTACTCTATGGGCTTCAATCGATTATTTGAACTGGGTGGGATTTTTATCCTGCTGCCAGTCTGTCTGCAATATCCTTGGCCTGAGAAATTATGCCGTCAAAAAGTTCTTTCACGGTAGGAATGTCATTTGCCATACCCACACCCTGACCGCAGGAGACAATCCCCGCGCCCACATCACCCAGATCGAACATCATTTTGGCTTTTTCCCCTGAGGCTACTTGCAGCACTTCCATTGGATCGGCATTGGCTGCTTCCAGCTCCAGGATCTTTTGTGCAGCGGCGTTAGCCCAGACCCTGTGGGAGGCGCCGACCGATCGCATGACAATCTTTGTATGCAATTCACTGGCCTTGAGAAGCGCTTGTTTCAGATTGTCATGAATCGGGGATTCCCGGGTCATAAGGAGCCTAGTCCCCATGATTACTCCCTGTGCCCCGAGTGCAAGGATAGCAAGCAGACCCCTCCCGTCTGAGACTCCGCCTCCTCCAATTACAGGAAGGTCCACGGCCTCGACAACTCTGGGTACCAGGACAAGAGTGCCAATATCGATTGTGCCAGTAGCGCCTCCGTTTTCATATCCAACCACGGTCACTATATCCGCACCCATTTTTTGGACCTTGAGCGCATAACGGACACCAACACATTTGTGAATCCAGGTCATTCCGGCTTGTTTAAACCTGGCAGACAGGTCCTCAGGAGCCGAATGACCGGATGTTTCCACAATTTTCAGACCCTTTTCGATCATGATGTCCACGTATTCATTATTGTCAACAGGACGCATCATTGGAAACAAATTTATGTTAACAGCAAAGGGTTTATCTGTCATACTCTGCACCCGTTCGATCGCTTCTGTGAATTCCTCCCGGCTCTGGTACATTGCGGATGCGAGTACACCCAGTCCACCAGCATTGGAAATGGCAGATGTAAATTCAGGAGTGGTAATCCACATCATGGTTCCGCCAACAATCGGGTATTTAATGCCCAGCATTTCGGTGACCTTTGTTTGGAACACAGGGAACCTCCTTTCATTTCGAGTGGTTTTGGGTTTTTATTAAACATACATGGCAAACAGGTGGTGATGTCAAGTAAATAATAATGCGATAATATGCAAGTCAGGGGGGGAAGTAAAAAGCAAGTTGGTCCGTCTAAACAGAAACTTTCATAGTAATGGACCATATTCTCAAAATAGGATCCGTTTCCGGTGATATTTGGACTGCCTTCCACGTTTAAAAGAATATCTGGCGGCCCGTTTCCTTTTAGCGGGTGTATACCTTTTTGAGCCGCTATTTCATGTATATTTTCAGGGTTCGCTTTTAGCTTTGGTTTTATTTTTCTTGACCTTTCAAAAAGTTGTCTGATAATCAATTCTATATAATATAAAGCTCGGGCTCTTATCAATCCTATGTTTTCGAAATCAAATACTTTACGGTCTCGATTTGGGGGCTACAATGTTGTTATGACCGCATGAACCCTGTCTTTCCTTTATAGAGATGGGGTTTTATTTTTATTGGAATATGACCTGTTTATTGTATTCACCAAAAAACACTAAAACCATCGTGAATATAAGATGGTATTATTCAGGTGGTAATTTTTAGCTGGAGGTGGAGATATGTTTAAAAAGGTCATCTATTTTTTGCTTGTTCTCTTTGTTGCAGTAATTTGCTACTTTGTTGTCTGGCCGGTTCCGGTAGATCCGGTATCGTGGAATGCCCCCACCAGTTCAGGCTACACAGGCAAATTTACTACTAATAATCGTTTAAAAGGCCTGCAGACCTTTGGGATCGGGAATAATCATGGTCCAGAAGATATAGCACTGGATGCAAAAGGCCGCATTTATGCAGCTACTCATGAGGGCAGAATAGTGCGCCTCCAGCCGGATGGGTCGAATCCTGAAAACTGGGTGGAAACAGGCGGCCGTCCTCTGGGAATAGATTTTGATAATCAAGGCAACCTCATAGCTGCAGATGCTTTTTTGGGTCTCCTGTCTATTTCGCCGGATGGGAGTATAACCGTACTGGCCGACGTTGCTGACGGTGTTCCTATCCTTTATGCGGATGATGTGGATGTGGCGTTGGATGGTATGATTTACTTTTCGGATGCATCAACCAGGTTTGGTGCCAAAGAGTATGGAGGGACGTATGAAGCCAGTCTGCTCGATCTTATGGAGCATAGCGGCAGCGGGCGTCTTCTCGTTTATGACCCGGTATTACAGAAAGCAACTACATTAGTGGACGGGCTCACATTTGCTAATGGTGTGGCGGTCAGTCATGATCAGACATATGTGCTTGTAAACGAGACGGGAAAATATCGTGTGATACGCTACTGGATAGCCGGACCAAAGAAAGGTAAGGCCGAGCCTATTATCGAAAATCTGCCGGGATTTCCTGACAACATATCCCAAGGGTTGAACGACCGGTTCTGGATAGCTTTTGTATCGCCCAGAAATCCGTTATTGGACAAGCTTTCAGATAAGCCGTTCCTTCGCAAGGTAATCCAGCGAATGCCCAAATTTATTAGGCCCAAGGCTACCCCTTACGGCCACATCATTGCTATTAACGGAGAGGGAGAGGTTCTGGAAGACCTCCAGGATCCAGAGGGCGGCTATGCACTAATAACCGGCGTAACCGAGACTAACGAGTATCTTTATATCGGAAGCCTGATAATGCCAGTACTTGGTCGGCTAAGTAAATCCAGTGTCGGGCTCTGACAGGCTGCTTTTTGAATTATGCAGGTTCTTAATAGAAAAGTGAGAGGCGGCGAAACGAAGCCCGTCACTTCTATTACTGTTTTTGTTGACTAAATGTAAGCACAGCCGATCATCACCTTTACCCTTCTTGCTTTTTTATGTTGACACATAATGAAGCTTGTCCTATACTTCGCTCGCCTTAAGTTAGAGGTAGTTATCAGCTGACTTCTTTATGGACTCGGGCATCTGAGTAAGATAAGGAGGCTCACCTGTTTATGATCACGAATCCTCTTAAAGCTCAGCTTCTCTTCCTGGTTCCACTTCCTGTTCAGGATCAAATTTCTTACTTTAACCTAGTGTTTCACTATTGGAAACTCCCGCGATTCAAAGGTGAGCGGAGCAATCCAACGTTAAATTAGTGTAAACCCTTTAATCTGAACCTTGCCTGGCAATAACTTAGTTTTTTCCTGAGCTTGCGCTTTGTCGAAGGTAAGTTTTTGCCCTTGCGGATGAATTGGTCCTGGCTTCAGGCCGTCAATAGGACCGGTTCGGAAGGATGAGTATGCACTGGAGAAAACCCTTTTTTGCCAGCCGGGGATTGCATCAGTTTGCATATCCGGAAGATTCGGACTTTCGAAACGACCGAAAGTCCTTCGCTTATGGCGGTGGGGTATGGTGAAGGATTGTTTGAACCCCGCATTATTTCGAGAGCGGGGTCTGCGGTTATGAACTTTTGTTAATACACGCCCGGTGCTCTGTTTTCATATAGGCTCAACGATTAAAGATGATGGTGGGGGTCAGTTGGCTCATGGCTCAGGCACGAGATGAGAATGCAGTGAGCATTTCCAGGCTTTCGCTCAGATTCGGAGGGGTTCAGGCACTCAATGATGTCACCCTAGAAATTAGGTTTGGGGAAATACTGGCTGTAATAGGACCGAATGGTGCCGGAAAAACCTGCCTTCTCAACTGTATCAACGGGTTTTATCATCCCTATGAAGGAGAAATATTATTTAAGGGCAGGGATCTTACCAGCTTGAGTGCCCATAAAATTGCAGCCATGGGCATTGCAAGGACTTTCCAGGAAATAGAGCTTTATTCAGGCCTCAGCGCCCTTGATAACCTTATGGCGGCAAGACATATTCATATGCGACACGGGGCATTGCTGGGGTGCATTTTTTTTGGTCCAACACGTCGTGAGGAGATTCATAACCGGGAATATATCGAAGAGATCATCGATCTTCTGGAATTGGCGCCAATCCGAAAAAAAATTGTCGGTTCCCTGCCTTACGGTCAGAGAAAAAGGGTGGATTTGGCCAGGGCCCTATGCATGGATCCGCAGGTTCTTCTGCTGGATGAGCCCATGGCGGGAATGAATGTAGAAGAAAAAGAGGATATGGCCAGGTTCATATTAGATATTTATGAACTCAAGAAGATACCGATAGTACTGATCGAACATGATATGGATGTGGTTATGGATATCTCCCACAGGATAGCGGTTCTTGATTTCGGTTTAAAGATTGCAGAGGGCCTGCCCATGGAGATAAGAAACCATGAGAAAGTCCTTAGAGCTTATTTAGGAGAGGAATGAACTCTATGCCTCTTGAGACTTTGCCACAGCTTTTGAGAGAGAATTTTATGAAATATGGCAACCGGCTGGTGGCTATGCGGGTTAAGGATAGAGGAATTTGGAAGGAGTATACCTGGGAAGACTACTGGCTCAAGGTAAAATATTTCTGTCTGGGCCTTATCAGCCTGGGTCTTGAAAAGGGAGACAGGGTTTCTATCCTCGGAGAAAACAAGCCTGAGTGGTTTTGGGCGGAACTCGCTGTGCAATCGGCGGGGGGAGCGGCTGTGGGCATATTTACTGACTGCCTGCCGGAGGAAGTAAAATATTATGTCCAGGACTCGGAATCCAGCTTTGTTGTCGTGCATGACCAGGAACAGGCGGATAAGCTTATTGAGATAAAGAATGAAGTGCCAGCAGTCAGGAAGGTTATCTATTGGGACCAGAAGGGCCTCTGGAGTTACAGTGATGAAGCGCTGATTTCCTTTGATAAGGTACTTGAACTGGGAAGGGATTACGAAAAAAAGGCACCATCATTTTTTGAGGAAATGGTGGACGAGGGTTCAGGGGATGATATAGGCGCCATCTGCTATACTTCCGGTACTACTGGCGTTCCTAAAGGCGCTATGTTGAGTCACAGGTGGCTTGTAGATTTTGTCAGAGAATGGGGTGAACTGGATGGCTGGTTTGGTAAAAAATATGAATATTTATCATTCCTTCCACCTGCATGGTCGACTGAACAGGGAATAGGCGTTTCCGGAGCCATCCAAGGTCCCATGGTAATCAATTTTCCCGAGGAACCTGAGACTGTACAGGAAAACATTAGAGAGATAGGTCCTGATATCCTTTTTTTCGGTGCGAGGTTGTGGGAGAATCTCAATCGTATGGTCCAGGCCAGAATGATGGATTCGACGGTGCTCAGACGTCTGATCTACCGCAGCTTTATTCCTGTGGGGCTGAGGGTGGCTGATATGAAGAGCACCAATAAAAAAGTTTCCCTTCGCTGGAAGATACTGTACTTCATCGCCCACCATGTCTTGTTCAGGCAGCTCAGAGACAGGCTCGGTTTGTCTAATGTCAAAGCTGTTTATTCGGCCGGCGCAGCAGTTAGTCCTGATATTATCCGGTATTTTCAGGCTATGGGAGTGGACATAAGACTGTTTTATGGCAGCACGGAGCAGGGTATCAATAGTATGCCTCGTGAAGGTGATATTTGGCCTGAAACATCCGGTCTACCGGTGCCATGGGTGCAAATCAAGCTTTCGGATGAAGGGGAGATCCTAGTCAAAAACAAGTACCCTTATTCTGGATACTATAAGAATCCGGACGCGACTAAGGCCAAGATGAAGGATGGCTGGTTTTGTACAGGTGATTTCGGGCATATGAACGAGGCGGGCCACCTTATTGTTATTGACAGGATGGAAGACCTGAAGGAACTTGCCGGGGGAAAGAAATTTTCGCCCCAATACACGGAAATAAGACTCAGATTCAGTCCTTATATAAAAGACGCCCTCATTATAGGCGGTCCGGACAAGTCATTTGTAACTGTCCTAATAAATATTGACCTGGAGAATGTAGGAAGATTCGCAGAGGCCAAGCATATCGCCTATACAACATTTACAGATTTATCTCAAAAGAAAGAAGTAATAGATCTTATTAAGAAGGAGATCATGAAGGTAAATAAGACATTGCCGGAATGGACAAGGGTAAAAAGGTTCGTGAATCTCCATAAGGAATTCGACGCGGATGAAGATGAATTGACAAGGACCCGAAAATTAAGAAGGACCTTTGTTGAAGATAGATACAAAGAACTTATAAAGGCACTATATAGTGAAAAATATGAACACAAAGTAGAGGCCAGTGTGACATACCGGGATGGAAGAAAGGGAACCATTCATACTACGATACACGTAAATGATGTAGAGGTTAAACCATGATTGCATTCCTTCAGCAGGCTATAACCGGACTAATGGTCGGAAGCCTTTACGCACTGGTAGCGGCTGGGATAGTCCTGGTATATAAGTCAACCCATGTGGTTAGTCTGGCCCACGGCCAATTGGTAGCCTTCGGAGCCCTGTTTTTTTGGATTTTTTTAGGAGGTCTGGGACTTCCTTTCTGGGTCAGCCTGATCCCAACCTTCGTTATTTTAGCTTTTATAGGGCTGTTGATAGAGAGGCTTGCCCTGCGACCACTTATAGGTCAACCCCTGATTGCTGCATTTCTCATGACCTTTGCCATCTTTATCACCCTAGAGGGGGTCTTTGTGCTTTATCTTAAGGGAGGATCAAGGTCTCTTCCCGCTTTTCTGCCAAAGAGCAATCTGGTGATTCAGGGTCTTTCCATTCCGATAAACCAACTTATAAGTTTTGTTGTTGCGATATTGTTGTTTATAGCATTATCCATTGTGTTCAGATACACAAAGATTGGATTGGGAATGAGAGCCACAGCTGAAGACCACCGCTTGGCCCAGAGTGCGGGCATTACAGTAAAGAACATTTTTTCCTATATATGGATTCTATCCGCGTTGGTCGCGGCTATAGCAGGTATTGCAACCGCTAACGTGATGGATGTGTATTACATGCTACCCTATATCGGTATCAACGGGCTAATAGTGGCAATATGCGGGGGGCTTGACTCCCTGCTTGGTGCTCTTGTTGTCGGCCTTTTTTTGGGAGTGATTGAGAATGTAGGCGCGGCGTACATAGATCCTCTTGTTGGCGGAGGTGTCAAGGATGTAGCCGCATATGTGATCCTTTTACTGGTATTATTGATAAGACCATACGGTCTTTTCGGACTCGTTAAAATCGAAAGGATTTAACATATGAGACCATGTGGTGTATTTGATAAAAATTACGCACTGGATATAGCCATCATAAGGACTTGGCAGCACTGGGCCGTCTTAATCTCCGCCCTTGTCTTGCTTTATGTGTTTCCTCTTTTCGGATCTTATTATCTCATAAGTTTTCTTAATTCGCTCGCTATAAGCATAATAGTTGTACTTGGCTTGCAGATCGTGAGCGGGTATTGCGGCCAGATATCATTTGGACAGGCGGCTTTTATGGCTATAGGTGCTTATTCATCGTCTATACTTACACTGAATTTTGAAGTTTCCTTTTGGATAGCCCTGCCTCTTTCAGGATTTATAGCCGGGGTCATTGGCATTATAGGAGGCGCTCCTTCCCTGAGGATCAAGGGAATGTATTTAGCCATGGCTACAATAGCTATCCATTTTGTTGTTATATGGCTAATTCTTCATCTGGAAATTACGGGTTCGTTTAAGGGACTTTACCCTCTTCCTCCAAGCCTGGGCACATTTGAATTCGATACAGATGAGAAGATGTACTATATAATCATGATGGTCATGTTAATTATGACTTATGCCGCCAGGAATTTGGTCAGGACAAAGGTAGGCAGGGCCTTTGTGGCTATAAGGGACAATGACCTCGCTGGAGAGGTTATGGGGGTGAACCTATATTATTATAAACTACTAGCCTTTTTTATTTCCTGTTTTTATGCGGGCATAGCAGGTTCTTTATGGGCACATCTAATTACTGTTGTCAATGCTGAACAGTTCACTTTGCTGCACGCCTTACAATATGTAGGTATGCTGATCATCGGTGGAATGGGAAGCATCCCGGGAGTATTTTTCGGCGTCCTGTTTATCCGTGTCCTAAATGAGATAGTCATGTTCAGCTCACCCGTGCTGGCCAAGGAATTGCCCTGGCTTGGCACTTCTCCTGCGGCAGCACTGGGGCTGATGGCTTTTGGAATGGCGCTTATAATTTTTCTGATTTTTGAACCGAGAGGACTCGCACATCGTTGGGAGATATTTAAGTCGTCGTACAGGCTTTATCCCTTTGCCTATTAGATTTTTTGTTAATGTGATCATGCTCAGGCAACGTTATTTCTAAACTTTTTACGTCAAGGAAAGGAGGGTGCCATGAGAAGAGAATTCCTGGTTTTTTTCTCACTAGTTTTTACAATATTCCTGAGCCTAGCCGCCCCAGGTTCGCCGATCTTTGCAGAGGAGAAGACGGTCGAATACCTGAGTTTAGCTGACTATACAGGGCCCATAGCCGGACTCAATGTACCCGCGGACGAAGGTCTTGAAGATTATATCAAGGAGATAAACTCTAAAGGCGGAGTCAATGGGATCAAAATAAAGTTTATAGGAATTGACACCCGTTACGATGTAGCGAGGGCAGTATCTGCGTATAAGCGTTACAGGAGATCTCCTAAACTGCTGGTTGTCAACTCTATTAGTACAGGCATAGGAAAGGCCGTGAGCAGGCTCATCGAAAGAGATAAAAGACTGCAGCTCGTGCCGGGAGACGGAGAGTTCCAGGCACATATACAGAGAACCTTTATTTGGGGGCCCGCGTATCAGGATGCATTTGCAGCGAGCATGGACTGGGTTATACAGGACTGGAGAGCCAAAGGCAAATCCGGCACACCTGTCGTGGGTTATATAAGCTGGGATAATCCCTATGGAAGGGAACTCCTCAGGGGCGGCAGAGAATATGCGGAATCTCTTGGTATAAAGATGCTGCCGCCAGAGTTTTTTCCTCCGGGAACACTAAAGCATGATGTTTATCTTACCCGGCTGGCCGAAGCCGGAGCAGATTACATACACGCTGGTGGAGTGGACCCAACCCCTACTAATGTGGTCAGGGACGCCCATGCCCTGGGGCTGACCACTAAGATTCAATTTTTAAACGGGTATTGGGGACCTACATCTCTGGGAATGAGTGTACATGGTGAAGCGCTTGAAGGAACTGTAATCACTTCCTTTTTTCTAAGGGGAGATGAATCGAAGAACAACCCACTAGTCAGAGAAATCTATACAAAATACAGGGGCTCCTTTGACAAATATAATGAGGCATATGGTTTTGGACTGTGCTGGGGAATTACCTATGTGGCGGGATTGAAGGCTGCGCTGAAGGCCGTGGGCTATGATGATCTAAAGCCGAATGATATGTACAAAGCCTACCAGGGCCTTACCGGGATGAAGAAGGCAGACATCACCGGACCCTGTGCTTATTCTCCCACCTCCCGGAGAGGCAGCCTGGAGGTAAAGCTGTACAGGGTAAAAAACAACAGGATAGTTCCCATAACAGGCTGGCGGAAAGCGCCGGATGCAGTGAGCCTTCATAAATTCTAGTAATATTATGAAAAGGGGGCAACTCATGAAAATTTTAAAGGTGATCATACTGTGTGTTATGTCTCAGGTGCTGGCTTTTGTGTGCCTCTCCTGTCAGACTATGATGACAACCGAGCCTACAGCCACGTTACAGGTATGTCCGGACGAGACCTTTCTTTCGCCTGCCCTGATAAAAAAGCCAGTTACTTTTAAAGGTACCGGCTTTGAGTCTAATGAGATGGTGAGCGTGGAGATGGTCCTGCCGCCCGGCATGAAGATGAAAGGCGTGGCCGAAGGCGAGGATGTTGTCGGGATTGCTGTGGCAGATACAGATGAGAAAGGGAATTTCACAGCGGCAATGAAGCCCATAGCAACGCTTAATTGGTTTTTTCAGGTAGGCTGGACCCCTATGCTTAAACCTAATTTTAAAGAGGCAAGGCCTATACCACCTGGTGTGTACAGGATTAATGCAACAGGACTGAATTCCGACAGAAAGGCAAGTTCGAAACTGACAATAGTCCCTCCGCCAAAAAAGAAGAAGTAAGGTCCATGTTACGTGTAAACAATATTGAAGTAATCTACAGTGATGTCATATTGGTCCTGAAAGGGGTTTCTCTTGATGTTACCGAGGGAAATATTGTGGCCCTTTTAGGGGCTAATGGGGCCGGTAAAACCACAGCCCTTAAGTCGATCTCAGGCCTTTTGAAGACTGAACTCGGCGAAGTAACTGAAGGTAACATACAGTTTGAAGGGGAGAGAGTTGATCATAAAAGTCCAGAAGAGATTGTGAAATTAGGTATTGTACAGGTTATGGAGGGCCGACCTATTTTTGAACAGCTCACAGTAGAAGAAAACATAAAGGTGGGGGCTTATTCCAGGAGCGACGACATTTCTGTCAAAAAGGATATGGAGCGCGTATATGAGTACTTCCCGATCCTTGTCCGGATGCGAAACAGGGTGAGCGGTTACCTGTCAGGGGGGGAAAGACAGATGCTGGTCATGGGCAGGGGCCTGATGGCCCGGCCTAAATTGATGCTTCTGGATGAGCCCTCGCTCGGCCTGAGTCCCGCCCTTGTAAAAGAGATCTTCAGGATTATTCAACTCATAAACCAGGAGGACAAGACATCTATACTTTTGGTTGAACAGAACGCCGTGGTTGCTCTTTCAATCTCAGAGCACGCATATGTAATGGAAAACGGTCGAATAGTGCTTGACGGACCATCTCCCAAATTAAAGGAAAACGAGGATATCAAGGAATTTTACTTGGGGCTGAGTCAGGTAGGAAAAAGAAAGAGCTATAAAGACGTTAAACACTACAAGAGAAGAAAGCGGTGGTTGTCCTGATCACAAGCACACAATTTGCAAAAACTAGCCGGGTCAGGTAAAAATTGCCAATCAAGCAATTGCGATTTCAAGTATTTTGCTGAGGCTGACAGCTGAAACAAAAGGCACATCTCGAGACGATACCCAATAATGGCTGCCTTCTTTGACGTCCGCTCCTCCATGGATTAAAAGTTTATGATTCAAAAATTAGTTATTTCGAAAGCAAGCCTCCATTCTTGCGGTAGAAGTAGCTATCTGATATCATACAAGAGTATAATACCCCAACCTTAAGCAGCAGGAAAGGAGGGCGGTGATGTTCAATTTTTTGCTGAAAGACCGCGAAAAGGTCCTCTGGGACGAGGTAAAAAAATTCGTAAAAGATGATGTGCCAAGCCAGTTGATACGGGATATGGATTCCGGGAGGCTTGAATCGGGCCGCTGGTTTGTTGAAAAGGCGGGTGAGAAGGGTTTGCTAGGAGTTAGGTTCCCCGAGCAGTACGGAGGCCGTGGTCTTAACTGGGTGGTGGATGTGGTTGCTTCTGAAGAGGTCGGGATCCTGGGCACGTCACTTGGCTGTGCCTATGTTATGCCCAGCATAGTAGGTGAAGCCGTGAACCTTTTCGGTACTGATAAGCAGAAGGAGAAGTATCTCATTCCAACCTTAAAAGGCAAGCTGTATAGCGCCGAGGCCCTGACGGAACCGAGAGGGGGGTCAGATTTTTTTGGTGCTACTACTACTGCAGTTGAAAAGGACGGCCACTTTATCCTCAATGGGGAAAAACGTTTTGTAGTCGGAGCACAGGATTCGGACTGGTTCCTGGTATATGCCAAATCGGACCCTAATGGGCGTCCACACGAATCTATAAGCTGTTTTATTGTGGAGAGGGAGTTCGGTGTGGAGGTACAGAATATTTACCAGCTCATGGGTACAAGGGGCGGAGGAACCGGTCGTCTTGTTTTCAGAGATGTAAGTGTACCGAGAGAAAACATAGTGGGGGAACTGAATCAGGGGTATGCCATCTTTAACAGGATGATGATCCCGGAGCGGCTTCTCTCGGCAGCCGGAGCTGTGGGTGCTGGGAGGGCCGCCCTTGAGGTGGCGGCTCGTTATTCAACAAGGCGCAAGGCATTTGGAAGTACAATAAATAACTTTCAGGCAATCAATTTTATGGTAGCAGATTCATCTGCTTTGCTGGATGCGGCCCGGGCTCTATGTTTCACAGCAGCCAGGTTGGCTGATGAGAATGGGGACGCGAGACGTCTGGTTTCAGAAGCGAAGAAGTTTTCCACGGAGGCGGGATGGCAGGTGATAAACAATGCCATGCAGATAATGGGAGGGATCGGATATACAACTGTGTATCCCATTGAGAGATTGATGAGGGACGCACGGCTTTCTATGATCTGGACGGGGAGTAATGAGATTATGAACCTGCTTATTCAGCATGAATATTACAAAGAGCTCTCCCGAAGCGAAGGGCAAGCCAGGGATATAGAGGGTGATGCACTGAACCCGGAGCAGGAGGAAGAGAAACACTTCGGTTAACTCATAGTAATTGCCCGGTGGATATAATTGCCGTATCTCGAGTAAGGGTAGTCGGCGGCTTCTGATTTTTTAAAAAGCCGCAATATCCAGACGGAGCTCTGAACTTTCATTATTAGATCAGTTCAAAGGTTATGACCCTAAGATCATCCGTGGAATAGGTATCGCCTTTTTGCACCCGGCTTCCCATTTTTATCCGTTTGCCTATAAGGCCCATATCGGCGTCATCTGGCGGAATTCCTATCAGATTTCCTATAACCCATGCTCCTTCTTCCAGCTCTGCCATGGCGACCACATAAGGTGGTTTTCTGCCTTCAGGGGCGACCCTTATTACTGTAAAGGTTCGCAGCGTTCCGTTACCGCTTAAATTGATTGTTTCCAGGTCCATTCCGTTGCAGTTCCGGCATACACTCTGGGGAGGAAATGTAACCACCTGGCATTTATTGCATTTAAGTCCCAGGAATTCTCCCTGTTCCAGACCCTTCTGATATTGCCCAAACGTAAGTCTGTATTCCATGGATTAACTCCTCAATATAATATTACAGACGGTTCCGAAATCCCCTCCCAGTGTGTCGACCAGTCCTATCTTTGCACCTTTTACCTGGCGGGGGCCTGATTCTCCTCTGAGCTGTTCCACAATTTCTGTTACTTGTGCTGCCCCTGTCGCACCTATGGGATGTCCCTTGGCCTTAAGGCCCCCCGAAGGATTGACAACAACTTTTCCGTTAAAGGAGGTATCTCCCCTGGTGGCTGCGTCAAAGGCCTTTCCGAATTCATAAAACCCAAAACTCTCCAGGGCCAAGATCTCTGCAATAGTAAAACAGTCATGTAATTCAACCACGTCTATGTCCTGCGGGCCAAGCCCGGATTCTTTATAGGCCTGATGTATTGAATCTTCTCTTGCCCGGACTCGCGTAAGATCCTGCTGTCTGTAGAGTGGACCACCTGACGCCTGCCCCATTCCTATTACATAGATCGGTTTTTTCACCAGATCTTTTGCCTTTCCTCCCTCAGCTATCACCAGAGCAGCGGCCCCATCAGAAAATGGGCAGCAGTCAAAAAGCTGTAAGGGGTCGGCAATCATATTCCCACCTAAAACAGTTTCGACCTGAATTTCTTTCTGGAAATGAGCCTTGGGATTCATCGAACCATGGTAGTGATTTTTTACAGCGACATGAGCCATGTGTCTCTTGAGCTCGGGCAAAGGAATGGAATATTTTGAGGAATACATATGGGCCGCCATGGCGAAGACTCCTGGAAAGGTTATGCCGGCGCTCGATTCATGCTGGGAATGACTGGCCATTGCAAATGTTCTGGTAGCCAGTGGTGTTCCCATTTTGGCAGCCCGTTCGGTGCCTCCGGCCAGAACGATATCGTATACTCCCGCAGCTACCAGCAGGACAGCGTGCCTGATAGCAACAGTGGCCGTGGCACATGCGGCTTCGAATCTGGTAGCAGGTGAGGACCTGGGCAACCCCAGTTCTGAATGGGCGAAGGGAGCCATATGGGCCTGCCCTTCTTCAAATGGTCCAAGGCAGTTGCCAAAGAATAGGGCCTCAATATCTTTTGGCTCAATATGGGACTCGGCGATAGCGGATAAGCCTGCTTCGGCAAATAATTCCAGGTTGGTTTTTTCTGATATGCCGAATTTGGTCATATCTACCCCGAGAATAGCTACTTCTCTCATGCTGTCTTCCCTCCTTTAATCCATTCTTTGTAAAATAATTTCGGTCCTGCTGCCTCTTTTCTATTATTAAAACAAGAAGACCCATGCACGTTTTTTAAAATATGCTAAATGGATAACCCCGGATGTCCATCGCATGAATTACTCGAGTCTTCTAGCGGCAAGGAGCCTGCCGATTACAATGCGCTGAACTTCCGAGGTACCTTCGACTATCTGTAGGATTTTAGCGCCCTTATAATACCGCGATACCGGATAATCATCCATGAATCCGTATCCTCCATGAATTTGCAGGGCGTCGCTAGCCACTTTTTCCAGCATTTCTGACGCATAAAGCTTTGCTACCGTGGCCTCAAAAGTATGGTTTCTGCCCTTGTCCTTGAGCCAAGCCGCCTTAAGATACTGGTTTCTGCCCAGCTCAATGGCAACAGCCATGTCAGCCAACTTGAATTGGACAGCCTCAAAGTCGAAGATTGGCCTGCCGAACTGGCAGCGTTGTTTTGCGTATCGAAGGGACTCGTCCAGGCAAGCTTGGGCTCCTCCAACAGCCATGGCGGCGATACTAATACGTCCTGTTTCGAGCACGGCCAGATGTTGTGCAAAACCTCGCTTGGGGTTGCCAAGCAGATTGTCGCTAGGAATTCGACAGTCTTCGAGTATAACTTCATGTGTAGCCGATGCGCGCCAGGCCATTTTTTCGTATCTCCTGCCCAGCTTAAAGCCTGGGGAATCCTTAGGAACTATAAATGCTGAGATAGTATGCTTGTCTTGGCCTTTTTCTCTGGTAATTGCGGCTGCCAGGAGGACAGACGCATGTCTTAAACCTATATTGGTAATGAACTGCTTGGTTCCATTGAGAATCCATTCGTTTCCTTCAAGCCGGGCAGATGTCCTCAAAGAAGAAGCGTCTGAACCTGCATCGGGTTCGGTTAGGCCGAATGCTCCTATTGCCTTGCCGCTAGCGATGGGAATTAGCCATTTTGTTTTCTGCTCTTCAGTACCGAAGGCAAAAAGCTCCTGAGCAACCACACTGGTGGTAACATCCAGAAGGCCTCCCAGAGAGCCGTCTCCCCTGGAAATCTCTTCTATACAGATATGCATACCGACCCAATCGCCCCCGCTGCCGCCATATATCTCAGGAAACGGGATCCCCATCATACCCAGTTCAGCCATTTGTTCCATAATATCATATGGATAATCCCCAGTTCTTTCCATCTCTTCAGATCGTGGCGCGATTACTTCTCTAGTGAAGTTTCTGGACATGTCCCGGATCATTTTATGTTCTTCTGTGATATCAAAATCCATCTGCCCTCCCTATTAATTTCCGTTATGGTTTTGCAGAGTCTATTGGAGTTTCAGTATAGATGACTGTAAATCAATAAACATGTTCTCATTTTGCGGCCATTCTAAGAGCAGCATCCAGCCTGATGGTAGTACCGTTGAGCATGGGATTTTCTATGATCTGTCTTGCAAGAAGGGCGTATTCATTCGGCTGGCCGAGCCTCCTGGGAAACGGAACCATATTGCCCAGGGAGGACTTCACTTTTTCCGGTAAAGCTCCCAGTAGAGGGGTGTCGAAGAGGCCGGGGGCTATTGTAACAACCCTGATCCCGTATTCGGCAAATTCACGGGCAATAGGGAGAGTCATTCCGGCTACCGCCGCCTTTGAGGCGCTGTAGGCTGCCTGCCCTATCTGGCCCTCGAACGCGGCTGTGGAAGAGGTATTTATTATAACCCCTTTTTCGCCGTCTCTATTCCCTTCGTTTTCAACCATCTTTGCCGCCGAGAGTCTGATTACGTTCATGGTACCTATAAGATTGAGTTCAGTAACCCTCTTGAACTGCTCTATGGAAAGGGGACCGCTTTTGCCAAGAACTTTAGCCGGTTCGCCTGTGCCAGCGCAGTTGATTGCCACGTGGATCGAACCAAATGCTTCGATTGTTCCGTCTATAGCTGCTTGGACCGCGTATTCATCAGTGACGTCAGTATTGAAGAAGCGAACCTTTTCCCCCATTCTGGCTTCGGCGTTTTCTCCTCTCTCCCTTGCAATATCCAGGATAGCGACGTTAGCCCCATGTTGAAGCAGGTCCAGAACACATGCCTCTCCGAGACCTGAGGCCCCCCCCGTTACAACGGCTACAGCATCCTTGACCTCCATAATTTTTCCTCCTCTTTTTTTTTGTTATCCGGCTTTACCTTATGGATACTCTGTTCATTTCAGGATCATCTTGGATATTATCTCTTTCATGATTTCTTGGGTACCCCCACCAATAGATAAAATACGGTTGTCACGGTAGAGCCGCTCTACCAGGTACTCTCGCATATAACCGTAACCGCCATGTATCTGAACTGCATCATAGGTGACTTTATCACTGACCATGCAGGAGAAGTTTTTAGCCATGGATATTTCCTTGATCTGTTTTTTGCCTGCATTTATCCTGGCAGCAACCCTGTATACGAATTCCCTGCTTGCCTCGACCAGAGTAGCCATGTCAACCAGCTTGTGCCGGGTGACCTGAAAATCTGATATGGGCCTGCTGAAAGCCTTGCGCTCTCTAGCATACTTTATGGATTCCTCAAGGGCCATTTGAGCAGTGATGTTTGCAATGACTGCCATGATAAGACGTTCGCTCTGAAAATTTGACATAATACCGTAAAAGCCCTGGCCCTCTTTTCCCAGAAGATTTCCGGAGGGAACCTTGCAGTTATCGAAAAATATTTGGGCGGTATCAGAGGCCCACCAGCCCATTTTGTTTAGCTTTCCGGAAACCGAGTAGCCGGGCGTATCAGATTGTATGACAAGGAAACTGATGCCCAGGTGACCGTCTTCACCCGTCCTTACCGCACAGGTGAGCTGGTCCGCCCTGACACCGCTGGTGATGAATATCTTGCTGCCGTTTACTACATAATGATTATCTGTGAGCACTGCTCTGGTACGGATATTGGCCACATCAGATCCGGCATCCGGTTCTGTTATGCCCAGAGCCGAAATTTTTTCTCCCCTGAGTACAGGAGGAATGAATCTCAATTTTTGCTCTTCCGTACCGATGGCTAGAATTGGAGGAATGCTTATATCCAGGGAGCCAAGACCTACGGCAACGCCGGCTGACCCGCATCGCATTAATTCTTCGATGGAGGCGATTTTATGAAACAGATCCCCCCCCGGACCCACCGTATTCCTCAGGGTAACCTATCCCCAGTATGCCCGCATTTGCGGCTTTTAAATAAAGGTCTCTGGGGAATCCCCCTTTTTCCTCCCATTCATCTACAAATGGAATTATCTCACGCTCTACAAATTTTCGTATTGTCCCGCGGACCATGGAATGAGTTTCGCCAAAATATTCCTGAAATTCTGCCATTGTGGTTTTTCCTCCCCGTAAAGCATTTCAGTAATTTTTTATCCCCAGGGGGAACTGTCAGAATGCAAACAGGGGCCGTTACTTCTTACGAAATTCTGTTAAAAAATTTTTTGACCAGTGGGCATAGTCAAATTAAAATGAGCAGCCGTTCTATTTTACTAGCTGGCAAATTTATAATGTCAAATATGCCGGATTGTTGAAGGTTTGAGATGAAGTACCATCACTTTAAACTCAACACCTGATAACCGCAGGCTTTAGACGGTCTCAACACGGGATTTATCTGTGTTTAAGCCCAAGTCTTTTTCTGCATTCTTCGACCGAGGCAACTTCTCTGCCCTGGTCCAGGATCATCCGGGCCGCCTTTTCGACCAGCTCTCCGTTGGATTTGGCCATCATTCCTTCAGACAAATAGAAGTTATCCTCAAGGCCTACCCTGACATTGCCACCCAGCGCTATTGAAACTGCCACCAAGCGCCACTGATCCAGACTTATGCCTATGACTTCCCAGTCACTCTCAGGAGGAAGTAGGCGAACCTGATGAGCCAGGTTCTCGGCCGTAGGAGGCATTCCGCCAAGTACTCCCATAATTAAGCTGAATTGATAGGGCGGCTCAATCAATCCCATGTGGATCAGGGGGAAGCAGTTCCCGATATGGCCTGAATCAAAACATTCCATCTCAGGTTTGACTCCTTCTTCCTTCATGGCGGACACCAGCTGTGTTATCTCATGAAAGGGATTTGAAAACACAAAGTCAAATACAAATGATTTTTTCCTTTCATTGTACTTTGCATAGTTCATGGAGCCCATATTGAGTGCAGCGATTGCTGGCCGGAGTTCTTTTACCGGCCCGATCTTTTTTTCTACGGGAATACCCACTGCTCCGGTGGAAAAATTTATTATAACAGGACAGGCTGCTATAACAGCTTCATAGATGTTCTGGTAATCCTCCACTTCATAACTGGGAGATCCATCTGGTTTTCTGGCATGAATGTGTACCACGGCTGCTCCTGCGTCATAGGCTCTTTTGGCCTCGGCAGCGTATTCTTCCGGGGTGTATGGGATGGCAGGACACTGGTCCCTGTTTGCAACTACGCCGGAAAGGGCGCAAGTAATCATACACGTGCGTTCGTAATCATGGTTTTCGGTAATCCAGAATGATTTCATTGTTCACCTCATTTGCCTTTAAACTTTGGCTTTCGTTTTTCAATAAATGCGGCCATACCCTCCTTCGCATCCTCAGTAGATATGATTTTTTCCAGGGCGCCACACAGGTGATCAACGGCTTCTTCAAAGGACATATGGCTCATTGTCCGAAAAGCCTCTTTTCCTATTCTTATGCCTATAGGACTTTTCGAGGTGAGTTGTCTAAGGATCTCAGACGTTTCATTCTCCAGTTTGTCAGGTGCCACGGCCCGGGTGATCAGGCCGATTTGTTCCGCTTCATGGGCCGGTACCCTTCGGCCTGTCAGGACCATGTCAGTGATCTTTTTTCTGCCTGCATCTCGATACAAAAGGGCCCCGACCATCATGGGGAAAATCCCTACGTTTACCTCGGGAGTAGAAAAAAACACATCCTCCCTGGCAATCACTATATCACAGGAGAGCATAAGGCCCAGACCTCCGGCAAGACAGTCACCATTTACACTGGCCAGCAAAGGCTTGCTGAAACGGGCCAGCTTTTTGAGGAGCTTTGCGTAGTTTCTGGCCCCGGAGATTCCATCCTTACCTGATGAATTTGTGGCAAGATCAGCGCCGGAGCAAAATACCTTTTGTCCTGTATTGGTGATACATACAGCATGGATCTCGTCATTCAGGTTCGCCTCGTCCAAGTATCCCAGGAAAGCACTGATCATTTCCTGGCTGATGGCATTTCTCTTGGATTCGCGGTTGATAGTCATGAAGGCGGCCCCATCCCTGACTTCGTAAAGAAGGTCTTCATTCTTTATCAACTTCCTCTCCTTCTATTTCCACCAGTATATCCCCCGGTGCCACTTTTGCATTTATAAATGTATTAATCCGCTTGACCTTTCCATCAGTGGGGGCCACTAGGGTGGTCTCCATCTTCATGGCGCTTAGTACCACCAGGCCCTGTCCCTTTTTTACCATATCTCCCTCGGCTACCATTATGCGTATAACCACTGACGGCATAGGAGGGGTTATTTCTCCAGGGGCTTCTTCAAAGTCTTTTCGCTTTACTCTTCTAAGGGGGACATTCTCATTCAGGACCAGAAAATTAAGTCCCTTAATGCAGACATGTTTTTCGTCATTTTGTCCACTAAACACGAATGCCTCGGTTGATTTTCCATTAACAAGGAGATGAAAATGTGTATGAGAAAGGGGATTACAGCGGACATGGTATTCTTTCCCGTTGATGCTAATTTGCATATCCTGTTTGCAGCCTGGATTAGAAGAATCCAAAGTGAGTGTTTCTGAACCGATTTTTAGCTGGTATTTCAATGGTTCCCCTTTTTTCGCTTTGCCTGTTTTGGTGTTTGGACTGGCGTGGCACGGTCTTTTAAAATCCTTTCAAACCTTCCAGTTTCCCAAGGTTTCCCAGGGTGTCGGCCAGTCAGTTTGAGATTTTCCAGGTGACAACTTATTAGGACTGATCTTTTCTTCCATCACATAGACTATTCCTGCCAGATCTGCGTCATTCATATTCTGCCTCCAGTCTTTGAAATGACGGTCTATGAAATTGGTACAGATATTACCCTCCAGGAATTGCGGGGACTTAAAAAGATCTATCAGAAAGGGGATTATAGTTTTGATTCCAAGGATCACATAGCTTTCAAGGGCCCTTATCATGCGTGCTAGGGTATACTTCCTGGTCTCTGCAGTTACTATAAGCTTGCTAAGTATCGGGTCGTATTCCACCGGTATTTCCACGCCCGCATAAATTCCACTGTCATTACGGACTCCCGGGCCTGAAGGTTCCCTGAGTAAGGCTATTCTTCCGGCTGATGGAAAGAAGTTGTTTTCCGGGTCTTCAGCATAAATGCGGCATTCAATTGCATGGCCCCTTTGCAAAATATCGTCCTGAATGAGCTTCAATGGCTCTCCAGAGGCTATTTCTATTTGCTTCCTGACGATATCTATTCCGGTGGCCATTTCTGTGATAGGATGTTCAACTTGAAGGCGGGTGTTAACTTCCAGGAAATAGAAATTCCCTGATTCATCTAATAGAAATTCGACTGTGCCTGCGTTCGCATAACCTGCCACCCTGGCTGCAGACAGGGCAGCATCTCCCATGGCGCTGCGGAGTTGAGCCGTCATTACGGGGGAAGGAGTTTCTTCGATTATTTTTTGATGCCTGCGCTGGATAGAGCATTCCCTTTCAAAGAGATGAACGGCATTGCCGTGATTATCAGCCAGGATTTGAAATTCTATATGGCGAGGATTTTTAAGATATTTTTCTAAATAAAGGTCTCCGTTTCCAAATGCCTTTTGTGCTTCACTCCCTGCGGAAAGACAGGCCTCCTGCATTTCTTCAGGGGACGAAACAACCCGCATCCCTTTGCCTCCGCCTCCTGCAACCGGTTTTACCAGAACTGGATATCCAATTTTATCGGCCTCCCCGAGCAGTTTGTCCGGGTCGTTTGTGGGGTAAACCGTCCCCGGGATCACAGATACACCTGCGGATTCCATCGTCCGGCGGGCGAGTGTCTTATCCCCTAGCTCTCGTATAACCCGCACGGGCGGTCCTATGAAGGTTCTGCCTGAGGCCTCGCACTGCTCGGCAAATTCCGGGTTTTCCGCCAGGAACCCATATCCGGGGTGAATTGCATCAGCACCTGTAGCCTCAGCCGCAGAAATTATCCCTGTTATATTCAGGTAGCTATCGATAGGGTCAGCCTCTCCCAGAAGGACCGATTCGTCAGCTTCCAGTACATGTAAGGCCCGGGAGTCCACATCAGAGTGAACCGCGACTGTACGGATTCCCATTTCCCGGCATGTCCTCATAATTCTGACTGCGATTTCTCCCCTGTTGGCTACCAGCACTTTTTTAAACATGGAGACTCCTCAAGCCGGAGTTACATCCTGAATATACCAAATCCATACACATCATCCCTTATAGGTGCGTTCAGGGCTGCGGATATCGCCAGGCCAAGTACGTCTCTAGTCTTGGCAGGATCGAGGATGCCGTCATCCCACAGATTGGCTGTGGAATAATAGGCATTGCCTTCTTGCTCCGCCGCGGAAATTATCGGAGCCTTTATTTGCTGAACCATTTTTTCTGAAAGAGGGGGGTTGCCCTCCCGCATCAGCTGATCATTTTTTACGGTTACCATGACATCTGCGGCCTGTTCTCCTCCCATGACCCCGATTTGGGCATTGGGCCACATCCACAGGAAACGCGGCGAATAGGCCCTTCCACACATTCCGTAATTTCCAGCCCCGAAGGAGGCCCCGATTATCACTGTAAACTTTGGAACCGTTGCGGTTGAGACGGCATTTACCATTTTGTGACCATCTTTGGTAATTCCCCCGCGTTCGTATTCTCTCCCTATTATATAACCGTTTATGTTCTGGAGGAATACGAGAGGGATACCCCGTTTGTCACATAACTGGATGAATTGAGTGGCCTTGAGAGAGCTGTCTGAGAAAAGGACACCGTTGTTTCCCAGAATTCCGACAGGGTATCCATGTATATATCCCCAGCCGCACACCAGTGTAGTTCCGTACCGGGATTTAAATTCTAAAAATTCACTTGCATCGACTATTCTTGCTATGACTTCATGTACATCGTACGGTTTGCTGAGAGATACGGGAACTATGCCATAGATCTCCAGAGGGTCGTACAATGGTGGTCGAGGCTGTCTTATTCCTATATCGGTTTTATGGGAAGGCGGCAGATTTTTGACTATCTGACGGATGATTTCAATGCAATGGGCATCATCTTCAGCTAAATAATCCGAGACGCCTGAATCTCTGCAGTGCAGATTTGCTCCCCCGAGTTCGTCTGCTGTCACCTCTTCGCCTGTAGCTGCCTTTACTAAAGGGGGACCACCAAGAAAAATCGCCCCAGTTCCTTTAACATGGACCACATCATCGCTCATGGCCGGGATGTAGGCCCCGCCTGCGGTACACAGCCCCATCACTCCACAGATTTGGGGGATGCCCATTTTTGAGATAATTGCCTGATTATAAAATATTCTGCCGCCGTCATCTACATCAGGAAATACTTCAGATTGAAGAGGAAGGAAAGCGCCGCCTGAATCAGCCAGATTTACGATCGGCAGCCGGTTTTCCATAGCTATGGTTTGCACTCTCAGGCTTTTTTTTACCCCCATAGGATATACGGTACCTCCTTTTATAAGGGGATCATTGGCATGAATGATCACTTCGCGACCTTCCACTATGCCTATGCCGGCAATTATTCCAGCACCATGCACCTTTTTATCGTACATACCTCTAGCAGCAAGCGGAGCAATTTCCAGAAAAGGGGTGTTACGATCGAGCAAAAGCTCCAGGCGTTCGCTTACAGAAAGCTTGCCCTGCTGTTTCAGCCTGGCTCTGGACCTTTCAGAACGGTCGTTTCGTGCAGTTTCGAGTTCATTTTTCAATTGTTTCACAAGATCTGCCATGACCCTGTAATTCTCCTGGTATTCAGCACTGGAGGTATTTATCCTCGTTTCAATGGTTTCCATGTCAATTCCTTTCCAAAACCATGTCACCAATTTTCATACGGGATAGCTCGGTTGATGTTCCGTGGGTCTGAAGGTGTTTGGCATTCCGGTAACCTTCTTCAGCCGGGTTTCCCATTATACAACCCCGGTTTCCCAAGATCTGGAGCGCGTTACTCGCAATCTGTTCAGCAGACTCGCTACAGAAAACCTTTGCACAACGGGCAAGGACCTGCTTGTCCCCGTGGCCTGTATCGTCCATCCAGGCGGCCCGGTAAGCCATTAAACGGGAGGTCTGCAATAGGGTCAGCATCTCTGCAAGTTTAAAACTTATCTCCTGGTATTTGATTATTGGCTTTCCACCGCTCATATGCGTTTTTGCATAATCCCTGGCCGCGTTAAAGGAGCGCTTCATTTCGCCAAGAGCGGCCGCAGTTAAGACTTGGTCTTCCCATGCTCTAAGTGCCAGAACCGGCTCCATACTTTCAAAAGGCCCGATTACTTGATCTAAGGGAATAACACAGGCCTCCAGGTAGGCTGCCGATGTGGCTGTACCCCTAAAACCCAGTGTGTTGTTTCTTTTCCCCAAGCTAAGCCCCTTTTCGCCTCTGTTTATAATGAAGAGCGCGATATTCTCTTCTGCCATACCAGATACGGCAAGCCAGTCTGCCACAGGTGTGTTAATCGCCGGGCCTTTAGAGCCTGATATTTTATAGAAGTCTTTATAAGGTTCCCCTTTGGTTTCTGGTGGATTATCTTCAATGTTGGTACAATTTTCGGTAAGGGCTACTGCCCCTATTATCAGTCCTTTTTTTAAGGGGGCGAGTAACTGGTTCTGTTGCTCGGGAGTACCATAAAGCGCCACCAGTCGCCCGAAGATACGGGTGCTGACCTCAACGGATAGGAAGAGAGAAGGGGAGACGGCTGCAAGGCTCTCTTGGGCTGCGGTTAGTAATATGCTATTTCTGCCATGATCCAGCCCGAGTGATAGATATTCAATATCCGCAAGAACCTGAAGCCGTTCGAGGATCGTATTCCGGGCCAGCCCTGTGTCAGGGCTTTCGAGCCCCTCGAGAGATGGCGTGGATTCTGCGCCAAAGAGTTTTTCTATTTTGAGGCAGAGGGACCTTTCTTCTTCACCAAGGTCGAAATTCATGCCTTGAACTCCTTTTATTTTACAGGCTTTTTAAATCAATTTGGCTATTATTTTTTTTTGTATATCTGATGTTCCGCCTCCTATAGGTATAAGGCGGCTATCTCTGAAATTTCTTTCTACATCGTATTCATGGCAGTAACCATAACCGCCATGTAGTAATACGGCATCATTAGCTGGACCAAGGATCCAATCCCCTATAAACAGTTTTGTGACTGCCGCTTCCATATGATTGAGAGGTCTTCCCTGGTCTTTGCACCAGGCGATTCGGTAGCATAGTGACCTGGCTGCCTCGATAAAGATCTTCATATTAGCCAGTTTGTGCTTGATTGCCTGGAATTCGTAGATCGGTTGTCCAAACTGATGACGTTCCTTCGCATATCGAATGCATTTTTTGAGTGCATTAGTCATTCCTCCCACAGAAGGTGCCATCAGCGCACTTCGGTCCCACTCCACTGTCTGAAGGGCCATAAGAAAACCAGCCCCCTCTTCTCCGAGACGATTTTCTTCCGGTATTTCACAGTCTTCAAAGATAAGTTCAGAGGTATGAGAGCTTCTAACTCCCATTTTATTAAGGTTTTTCCCTACTGAAAAGCCAGGGGTGCCCTTTTCCACTATAAACGCTGAAATTCCTTCATGCTTAAGGTCCTTGTCTGTTTTTGCATAAACTACCGCAACGTCCGCAACAGGCCCGTTGGTAATAAACATCTTGCTGCCATTTAGGAAATATTTGTTTCCACGCTGTTCGGCCCGAGTGGACATTGATGCGACGTCAGAACCCGCACCAGGTTCTGTCAGACCCATGCAACCTATTAGCTCACCGCCTGCCAATTTGGGGATGTATTTTTCTTTTTGATGGTCAGTCCCATGCACAAAGATAGTATCTGCACACAGGAAAGTATGGGCTCCATATGCAAGCAAAAGTCCTGCATCAACTCCGGCCTCGCCCAGGGACTCTCCTGCAAGTACTGTGGTCACGACATCTGCACCGCTTCCACCAAGGTCTGCCGGGAAGTGAAGGCCTAAAATCCCGAATTCTCCCAGTTTTCGAAATGCCTCAAAATCAAATTCGCTTTTAAGATCATGCTCTGGCCCACGTGGTGCAATCTCTTTTGCCGCAAAGCGGATTACCTGGTCCTTAAATATGATCTGCTCTTCCGTAAAAGAAAAATCCATAAGGTTGCCTCGAATTACATCCGAATGTAGTCGTATTGCCTGGAATCAAAAAGGAACCCGGGGTAAAGTCCTTACGCAGTCATGGAACCCTGTATATGATTAAACCTGAGAGCCGGGAACTTAAGATCCGCCTGCTCTAATTTTTAGGGTCTTCCCTATTTATGAAGGCCTCGGGAATTATTTCTGTTTTTTTCTAGGCGTTTCCCTTAAACGCCTGGTCTTCAAGGAGACCGTACTTAGTTCTTTTGAATATCGCCCATCAAACGGAAAAGGGCATTCCAACATAACAGTTCTAGAATGCTGCCGAAGAGAGTTTGCTTACTTTTGAGGTAAGGGTGGATCGAGCCGCAGGAAATTCCGGCGGGTTGGAGTGTCCCGGGCATTGCGGCCCGATGAAGACCTTTTTGCTGAACGGTGTGGAAAATGACTGCCCCCTTTTTTTGGAAGGTTCGATTTCCCTAAATAGCAATTTTAGAGAAAAGCTGATTGAATTGTCAATCAGCTTTTTGGAAGAAGGCCGCAACTTTTATTTTTCCTTATTTTTAGCTTCGTTATTTATCAGATCCTGCTTTCTATAAAGATTGCGGAGTCGAGTGATGCTGGCTGGCATAAGTGCCACAAAATATAGTTTTTTATTAAAATTTAACAGGTTGTGATTTTTCTTGCGAAACATAAGGGGATATGCTATGGAGCAAAACGTTAATCTCTGGAGGTGCCTGAAATGAAAAAGGTGAAGGATCAGATAAATGCTTTCCTGGGAAAGGATACAGAATTTGAAGGCAAGCTGTCTTTTACCGGAGCTGTTCGCATGGATGGCATTTTCAAGGGTGAGATTTTCACCGAAGGTACCCTTATAGTAGGTGAGACTGCTTTTATTGAGTCTGATATCAGTGCTTCTCACCTTATCATCAGTGGGGAAGTGCGTGGCAATATTGTTGCAGAAGACAGGATTGAGATTCATGCCCCTGGAAAGGTAGTGGGAAATATAAAGGCTCCTGTAGTTATTATTGATGAGGGAGTTATTTTTGAGGGAAATTGCCAGATGCAGAGAAGGGGTGACGTAGACAAAAAATTGGCGGTTCTTCCTCAGTGACAATCCTTTTAAGAATTAACAGCGATTTCCAAAAAAGTTTTGACAAGGTGAGTTCTTTTTTGTAAAACCCCTTAGCCGACAAAAAACATAGTTGAGGCAAAAAAAATAGCGTTCAAAGAAGGAAGAATTTGTTGTTATGCTGGAAATAGATGTCACACTTTATTTTCAAATCGCTAATTTTCTTATCCTCCTGTTTTTTCTGAATATTTTTCTTTATCGTCCAATTCGTAACATCTTGGCTCAGAGGAACAACGAGACGAGTGCACTGGAAAGCGCAATCCAGGAGTACCTTGAGAAGGCGGAACAAAAACAGCAGGGCATTATAGAGGATACGACCAGGGCTCAGAAGGATGGCCACGCAGAAAAAGAGGGTTTGAAAAAAGAAGGGCTTCAGGTAGAACAAGAAATACTGAAAGAGGCCGGTTCTTCTATGGAGGATAAGCTTTTAACGGCTAGGAAAGAGATGGAAAGAAAGATCGCCGAAGCACATGTTGCACTTGAGGATCAGATCGCTTCCTTTTCCAGGGAGGTAAGCGAAAAAATGCTGGGGAGGAATATTTAATGATCATCCGCAAATATAACAGGGCTGAGATATTCAGAGTAGTTTTTCTTGCTCTGTTAGGGGTGATTGTCATTTCTGGCCTCACCTTTGCCTCCGGAGGCGGGGAACACGGGGGAGCGCATGATAATAAAAAACTGCTTGACCTCCTTTACAGGGGGATCAATTTTGCTCTTCTTGTAATCATTCTCTTCGTAGTGCTTAGGAAAGCATCCATCAAGGATTTTTTTGCGGCGAGAAGGGAAGAGATCAAGAAAAAATTTCAGAAATTGAGCAGTGAGAAGGCGGCGGCCGAAGCCCGTTACAGAGAGCTTGAAGAAAAATTGAAAGAGTTTGAGACCACTAAGAAAGAAATCATAGAGCAATATAAGGCCGAGGGGATTAAAGAAAAGGAACGTATTATTTCCGAGGCTCAGGAAAGGGCGGCACAGATCCTGGACCAGGCCGATAAGACCATAGAGAGAGAGATCCAGGCGGCTAGAGATAGGTTGATGGAGCAGGTTGTTGACTCGGCGGCTAAAAAGGCTAAGGAACTCATCGAAAAAGAGATCAAGACCAGCGACCAGGATCAGCTGGTCAACGAATTTATTGAAAAGGTGGAGAAACTACATTGAGCGGTTCAAAAATTTCCAGGAGATATGCAAAGGCACTGCTCAGCCTGGGGCAGGAAGATGGACAATATGTAAAGTATGGACAGGATCTCAAGGAATTTTCAGTGTTTTGTTCTGCTAATCCGGAATTTTATCATGTGGTTGTGAATAAAATTTTTTCTGTTGAAGAGAGGAAGAAGATCCTTGAATTTGCCCTGGAAAAGAGTTCGTTTCTCGATGTAAGCAAGAATTTTTTGCGGCTGCTACTTGATAAGAACAGGCTGGGTGCAATCCAAGAAATCACCGATTACTATTCCAAGCTCACCGACGAAATCTCAGGGATAACACGTGCGCAGGTCATCACGGCCAAACCCTTGAAGAAAGATGCACAGGACAAATTAGAGAATGCGTTGTCCGGACTTACTTCAAAGACAGTTACTATCGAGGTGAAGGAGGATGAGTCTCTCATAGGAGGGCTTGTCGTAAAAATAGGGGATATGCTATTGGATGGAAGTATAAAAGCCCAGCTGGAAGGGCTCAAAGAATCATTAAAGAGGGGTGAATACAACTAATGGAAATTAGAGCAGAAGAGATAAGTCAGGTAATCCGTAAGCAGATCAAGGATTATGAGAAGAAGGTAGAGGTGAGTGAAACAGGAACCGTCTTATCCGTGGGGGACAGCATTGCTCGTATCTATGGCATTGAAAAAGCTATGGCCCTAGAAATGGTTGAGTTCCCCGGCGGCATCTTCGGGCTGTGCCTAAATTTGGAAGAAGATAGTGTGGGTGTCGCTATCATGGGCGATGATTCGGGGATCAAGGAAGGCGATACTGTCAAGAGAACAGGGAGGATCGCAGAGATCCCGGTCGGAGATGCAGTGCTGGGAAGGGTTATTGATGCTGTGGGGCAGCCCCTGGATGGAAAGGGACCCATAAATGCCACAGAATTTCGAAGGGTAGAGATGGTAGCTCCGGGCGTTATTCAAAGGCAGTCGGTTAACGAACCTATGTATACTGGGATCAAGTCTATTGACGCAATGACTCCCATAGGTCGCGGACAGCGCGAACTGATAATAGGTGATCGCCAGATTGGTAAGACAGCAATAGCAATTGACTCTATCATAAACCAGAAGGACACGGATATTTACTGTATTTATGTGGCTGTCGGCCAGAAGAAATCCACTGTGGCCCAGGTGGTGGATATCCTGGACAGGCACGGAGCTATGGAATACACCACAGTCGTTGCGGCCTGTGCCAGTGACCCAGCAACACAGCAGTATATTGCACCTTATTCCGGTTGCGCTATAGGTGAGTATTATCGGGATAGTGGTAGACATGCGCTTATTATTTATGACGATCTTTCCAAACAGGCAGTCGCATATCGTCAGATCTCCCTTCTGCTCAGACGTCCGCCAGGGCGTGAGGCATTCCCGGGTGATATTTTTTATAACCATTCAAGACTGCTGGAAAGGGCCGCAAAGCTTAATAGTGAGCTAGGGTCGGGTTCTCTGACTGCATTGCCTATCATCGAGACGCAGGCAGGTGATGTCTCTGCTTATATTCCCACTAATGTTATTTCAATTACAGATGGTCAGGTTTATCTGGAACCGTCACTTTTTTTCTCAGGCGTCCGGCCAGCAGTCAACGTGGGTCTTTCTGTTTCCCGCGTAGGTGGCGCTGCACAGACAAAAGCTATGAAAAAAGTGGCTGGAACTCTTCGTCTCGATATGGCTCAATTCAGAGAGCTGGAGGCCTTTGCACAGTTTGGGAGTGACCTGGACAAGGCCACGCAGCGACAGTTACAGCGGGGCATGCGGTTGGTAGAAGTATTAAAACAACCCCAGTATAAGCCGATGTCGGCTGAAAAGCAGGTTACGATCCTCTTTGCTGGGGCGAACGGCTACCTGGATGAATGGCCTGCCGATTCAGTTGGCGATTATGAGAAGCAGATGCTGGAGTTTATGGAAACCAAGCATTCTGATATCCTGAAAGAGATCAAGGATCAGGGTGATATCAGCGACGAATTGAGAGAGAGTATGAAAAAGGCCCTTGATGAGTTCAAGGGTGTTTTTCAGCCTGCTGAATAAAATATCTAACTCATTTGAGAGAAGAATAAATGGCAACCTTGAAAGATATCCTGCGGAAGATATCCGCAGTCAGGAAGACTAGGCAGATTACGAGAGCCATGAATATGGTGGCCGCGGCCAAGCTTCGGGGAGCCCAGGGGAGAATGGAAAGCTTTGACCCATATGCAATGAAGTTTGCTGAGGTTCTTAGCAATCTGGCCAGCCGGATAGAATCTGATATTCACCCTTTGCTTGAGAAGAGAGAGCAGGTTTCCACTGTTGAATTGCTTCACTTTTCGGCTGACCGAGGACTCTGCGGCAGTTTTAACACAAATACCATAAGTGTTGCAGAAAGCTGGATAAATGAACGGCAGAATGAAGGTTTGGAATACAGCCTGAGGACTGTGGGGAAAAAGGGCACCGAGTACTTCAGGAAGAGAAATTATAAGCTTGCGGGCAGTCATACTCAGGTTTACGGAAATGTTGATATCTCTTACGTTAATCAGATGACAAACGGCTTCATTGAGCGATTTTTGTCAGGAGAAGTTGATGAAGTTTATATGATTTACAGCCGCTTCGTTAGCATGGCCAAGCAGGAGCCTACATTGGTCAAACTTATCCCCATTGAGCCACAGGTACAGGTATCCGATGAGGGGGGGACCGGTGGCAGCGAAGCAGAGTATCTTTGCGAGCCAGGTCCGGAAGAATTGTTGATTGATTTGCTGCCTAAGCATATAAGTGTGCAAATTTTTAATGCATTTTTGCAGACAGAGACCAGCTTTTACGCCGCTCAGATGGCGGCAATGGATAATGCTTCCAAAAATTGTAACGAGCTGATAGACGACCTTACCTTAGCTTATAATAAGGCTCGACAGGCAGCCATTACGACCGAATTGATGGATATCGTGGGTGGGGCCGAGGCCTTGAAAGCGGGATAATGGTTTCTAATTTAAAGGAGGTCTTTAATTAATCATGAACGAGGGCAAAATAATCCAAGTCATAGGTCCGGTCGTTGATGTAGAGTTTGCTGAGGGAAAACTGCCCAGTCTTCTCTCTGCACTTCTAATTACCAACCCAACCATTGACGATACCGAAGATAACCTTGTTGTAGAAGTGGCCCAGCATCTAGGTGACAATGTGGTCCGATGCATTGCAATGGACGTTACGGATGGGCTTGTCCGGGGCATGACTGCCAAGGATAGCGGAAAGCCTATACAGATGCCCGTGGGAGATCCTGGCCTGGGTAGAGTTCTAAATGTGGTGGGGAGACCTGTGGATGGACTGGGTCCTGTGGAGGCGAAGGAATTTTACTCTATTCATCGGCATGCACCTACCTTTGAAGAACAGGATACATCTGTAAATGTCCTCGAGACCGGCGTAAAGGTTATTGACTTACTGGTTCCCTTCCCCAGAGGGGGAAAAATGGGGATGTTCGGTGGAGCTGGTGTTGGCAAAACAGTCGTAATGATGGAGATGATTCATAACATCGCTATGCAGCACGGCGGAATCAGTGTATTTGCTGGCGTGGGGGAGAGGACTCGAGAAGGGAATGATCTCTATAATGAAATGAAAGAATCAGGCGTTCTTCCTAAAGCGGCCCTGATTTACGGCCAGATGACCGAACCACCTGGTGCAAGGGCGAGAGTGGCGCTTTCCGCACTCACCGCAGCAGAGTATTACAGAGATGAAAAGGGCCAAGATGTACTCCTTTTTATTGATAATATTTTCCGATTTACTCAGGCGGGATCTGAAGTTTCAGCCCTGCTTGGACGAATGCCGTCTGCAGTCGGATACCAGCCTACTCTCGGAACCGACCTCGGTGAACTGGAAGAGAGGATTACATCTACCACCAAGGGATCTATTACATCGGTACAGTGTGTCTATGTCCCGGCAGACGACTTGACTGACCCTGCGCCAGCCACTACATTTGCACATTTGGATGGAACGGTTGTCCTTTCTCGCCAGATTACCGAGCTGGGAATTTATCCTGCGGTCGATCCTCTGGATTCCACCTCAAGAATTCTAGACCCTAATGTCCTGGGGGAAGAACATTATTACGTAGCCGGTCAGGTTCAACAGATACTTCAGAAATATAAGGACCTCCAGGATATTATTGCCATTCTGGGAATGGATGAACTATCGGACGAGGATAAACTAACAGTTGCTAGGGCTCGCAGGATTCAGCGGTTCCTTTCGCAGCCTTTTCACGTTGCGGAGACTTTTACAGGGACTCCCGGAAAATATGTACCTGTAAAAGATACCATAAAGGGTTTTAAGGAAATCATAGAAGGTAAACATGACGATCTGCCCGAGGGGGCTTTTTATATGGTCGGTGGCATAGAAGAGGCGCAGGAAAAGGCCGAGAAGATGGCTGCCGCCAATAAGTAGAGGTGACGTATCCATGGGAAGGCTATTTCTGGAAGTTGTTACGCCCGAAAAGATTACTGTCAGCCAGGAAGTGGACATAGTTGTTGCACCTGGGTCACTAGGAGAATTTGGAGTTCTGCCGGGACATGTTCCTTTTCTTACTGGTATTATCGGGGGCGAACTCCGGTTCACTGCGGGCGGCCGAACCGAACATCTGGCTGTGACAACTGGTTTTGCAGAGGTTTCTGATGACAGAGTTTCAGTTTTAGTAGATGCTGCCGAGGTGGCTTCTGATATTGATGTTGCACGCGCCCAAAGGGCCATTGAAAGGGCGAGAGAGAGGCTCGAAAAGAGCCGTGGTAAAGAAGAAGTTGATACCCTGAGGGCTGAAGCCGCTCTCAAGAGGGCGTTGATGCGCATCAAGGTTGCTGAAAAGGGCGGACAACCATAGAGGTTAATAAAAAATATCATATTAAAGGCAAGTGCTTTTTTCACTTGCCTTTTTTATTGATTTTTCTTGCTTTAGCGTATAATATTCATAATATTTTAGTAAAGGTGGAGTAGTATGGATAGCGTAGATAACGATCAGTTTGGATTGCTTGAACAGAAAATTGACGGACTCATAAGATTGGTCCGTAAACTGAAAACAGAGAACGATTCTTTTACAGAAAAATTCCAAATCCAAGAAGAAAGACTGACCGATCTTTCCCAGCAGGTCGAAACGCTCAAGTCGGCGAGGGATGCGGCTAAGCAGAAAATCGTATCTCTCCTTGAAAAAATCGAGCAGATTGAGATCTAGGTGAAGAGGGGATACGCTTGCAAAGACCCGTCAGAGTAAAAATCCTTGATAGCGAGTACCTGATAAAGAGTAATGAAGAAGATGAATATGTGCAGAACATTGCTAAATTTGTGAATGATAAGTTCAGGACGATCAAAGAAAATACCGAGGGGCTCTCTGAAAGAAGGACGGCGATCCTAGCTGCCTTTGACATTGCCAGCGACTATTTTCAGCTGCTAAAGGAACATGACGATCTAACGAAGGATATTCAACAGCGGGCAAGATCTCTAAATTTTCAAATTGATTCAGTTACTGGGTAAAGAAAGGTGAGGGTGTATTTTGCCAGGTAAATTAGCGAAAAAGAGATCAATACTATCAGTAACGGATATTATTTCCGGTAAAGTGATCCCGAGTTGAGTAATCAGTTTAAATTGAAAGAAGGTAAGGATTAAAGGGCTAATCACACTAAGGGTGGATAATATATATTGGCTAATTTATTTCATAAGGATAATCTGATTTGACTTACGAGCTAGAAGAACTTAAAGGTTTAATATCTATTTTACTACCCTTTATTGAAAATTAAACGCCCTCCCCGTGTTAGGCTTGTTTTTTCCTGGGTTAATCCTTACTCCATTGAATTATTTTCCCTTTATCGGTTTTGATGCATGGGCATTTTTGGGCCCATGGTATTTGTAGAATCAGGAAGGAGCACGAGTTTATTATGACCTCATTATACTCGTTAGGGATTGCTCTGGCAGGTGCAGTCTTAGGAATATTTATAGGCTTTTTTGTGCGAAAGAAGATTGTGGAATCCAGGTTCGATTCTATTGAAGCTTACTCTCAGAAGGTTCTAGCCGAAGCCCAGCAGGAGGCCAGAACAACTAAAAAGGAGGCAGCTCTTCAGGCCAAAGATATTCTTTATCAAATGAAGGTTGAATTTGAAAAAGAGGCCAAGGAGAAAAAAGAGCAGCTAGTCATTCAGGAGAAACGTCTTTTTCACAAGGTTGAAAATCTTGATAAGCGAACGGAGCAGCTCGATAGGAGAGAGAATAGAATTGCGGAGAAAGAGAGAACAGTTGAAGACGTAGAAAAGGAACTAAGAAAAAAGGAACAAAAATTAGAGGAGATAATTGAAGATCAGAAAAAGCATTTGGAGAGACTTGCCGGGATAACCGCAGAAGAGGCAAAGCAGTCCCTTATGAAATCAATGGAGTCCGAAGCCAGGCACGAAGCCGCAAAGATGATTCGAAGGATTGAGAATGATGCCAGGGTAGAAGCTGACAGGAAGAGCCAAGAAGTCCTCGCTCTGGCCGTTAAAAGATATGCCGGCGATTATGTGACAGAAAAGACTGTTTCCGTTGTCAACCTGCCAAATGAGGAGATGAAGGGCCGGATCATAGGCAGAGAAGGTAGAAATATTCGTGCAATCGAAGCTGCGACAGGTATAGATCTGATTATCGACGATACTCCGGAAGCCGTTATATTGTCAGGATTTAACCCCGTGAGAAGGGAAGTGGCCAAAATTTCCCTTGAGAGACTGATTGATGACGGAAGGATACATCCTGCCAGAATAGAAGAAGTCGTAGGAAAAGTAATCAAGGAGATTGAAGCCAGCATAAAAGAGGCCGGAGAACTGGCGACTTTTGACGTGGGGGTTCACGGAATAAATCATGAACTCGTCAAACTGATAGGAAGGCTTAAGTATCGGTCCAGTTATGCCCAGAACGTACTGCAGCACTCCAAAGAGGTCAGTTTTCTTTGTGGCATAATGGCAGCCGAACTCGGCCTGAATGTAAAGCAGGCCAAAAGGGCAGGGTTGCTTCATGATATTGGAAAGGCGGTAGACCACGAGGTGGAAGGGCCTCATGCTATTATAGGTGCAGATCTGGCTAAGAAGTATGGAGAGTCTCCCCAAGTTGTTCACGCCATTGCCGCACACCACGAGGAGGTACAGCCTGAATCTGTTTTAGCAGTGTTAGTCCAGGCTGCCGATACATTGTCCGGAGCACGCCCGGGCGCACGCCAGGAAATGCTCGAATCATATGTAAAACGACTGGAAGGGCTGGAAAAGATAGCTTTGTCATTTCCAGGAGTGGGTAAATGTTACGCTATCCAGGCAGGGAGAGAAATCAGAATTATGGTGGAGAGCAAGATCGTGGGTGATGATCAGACTTTTATTCTCTGCAAGGATATTGCCGGCAAAATAGAAAAGGAACTAACCTATCCAGGACAGATAAAAGTGACAGTGATTCGTGAAACCAGGGCTGTAGAGTATGCTAAGTGAGCGCATTGTTTTTTAAGTATTATTTGAATCCGTAGTTCGCGAATGTATATTTGCTTATTTTCTCAGTGGCTTCTTGCCGGATATAACGACTTGGGTACCCAACATGAATCTCTTATAAATCACTCTCTGAAGGCCAAGTTTTTTAAATAGCAATTGCAGTTCTTTCGGGGTCATAAAGGCTTGGGTGGATCCTGGAAGATATTCATATGCGGTCTTGTTTCCGGCCACCAGCTGGCCGAGAAGAGGTATGATAAATTTCATATGAAACATAATCATAGGCCATAGCAGGTTGCGCTCCGGTGGAGATGTGTCGAGACAGACGATTTTACCTCCGGGCTTGACCACCCGTAGTTGTTCTAATAAAGCCTCACTAGGGTTGGAGACGTTTCGAAGTAGATATCCGGACGTGACTGCGTCAAATGTGCAATCGGGGAATGGTAACTTTATTGCATCAGCGCTGCACCAAGTTAATCTGTTATTCCCCCCTCGCCCTTTGCCTGCCAGCATCATTTCCAGTGAAAAATCAGCGGCAACTACTCTGGCGCCGGGATTACGCTGAAGAACCAGACGGGCGATATTGCCGGTACCGGCTCCAATATCCAGAAGCCTTCCCCCTTCGAGGGGAGATGCCATCTTTACTACATAACTGCGCCATGCCTGGTCCTGCCCTATTGATATCAGGCTGTTCATGATATCGTACTTACCGGAGATGGTTCGAAACATCTCTTTTATAGAAATGGGGCCCCCTTCTTTTTTTTGACTTGTCAAAACAGTAATTATCCCCAAGAAAAATTAGTTGAATAAACAAAGAATATTTTCATAACAGAAGAGGTTTTTTGTGTAAAGCTGTTTGCATTCAGCCAAAGACACAGCAACCTTTAGCAAATTAAGTACGCTCAATAATCTGAAAATAATATGTTGAAAATAGTTTCTATCACTGCAGGTAACAGAGGCATAATTTCCGGATTAAGCAAATTCGCTCTTGTATGGTAGTTGATTTTTTTCCTTCAGTTCCTGCTTTTTTAAAGTATAATAAGAAAATGTGCTTGAAGAGAGATATAATCTACCTGATAGATGGAAGCTCATACATTCATAGAGCCTACCATGCTATAAGAAACCTGGCCAATTCTAAAGGTTTCCCAACCAATGCCTCCCTGGGTTTTACTAAAATGATTTTGAAACTTATCGCGGAAAAAAAACCCAAATATATTGCCGTAGCTTTCGATCTAAAAGGTCCGACTTTCAGGCATGAGATTTATAGGGAATATAAGGCGAATCGTCCACCTATACCTGATGATCTCGCAGTACAGGTTCCAGTGGTAAAGACGGTTTTAAGGGGTCTTAATATAAAAATTATGGAAAAAGAGGGCTACGAGGCAGATGATATCATAGGGACTATGGCGAGGGTATGCGAAGAAAAGGGATTTAAAGTGGTTATGGTGACCGGAGATAAGGATTTTAGGCAGTTGATAACTCCAGGCACATCAATATGGGATACAATGAAGGACGAAGTTATTGATTATCAGTCCTTTAAAGATTCTTACGGTTTTGAGCCACGTAAATTCATTGATGTTATGGGATTGTCAGGGGACAGTAGCGACAACGTGCCGGGCGTTCCCGGCGTAGGCGAAAAAACAGCCCTGGATTTGATAAGGCAATTTGGGTCTTTTGATAATGTGTTTCTGGAGATAGATAAGATTAAAGGTAAGAAAATCAAGAAAAATTTGTCGAATTTTCAGGACCAGGCTATATTGAGTAAAAAATTGGTGACTATCGACAGGTTTGTACCGCTTGATGAGGATGTGGAAGGGCTAAGACTGGGGGAACCGAATAGTAAGGACTTGGCTGAAATTTTTAGGGAACAGGAATTTAGGGGACTGTGGGAGAAATATGCATTGCGGCGTGATGTCGTTACTGATTACAGGTTGTGTCTTTCTGAGGAGGACCTGATTAATCTGACAGGTCAAATGAGAGAAAAAGGTCTGATTTCCATCGATACAGAGACCACCAGTCAGAACCCTCATAGTGCTGAACTGGTGGGGATTTCCTTTTCATGGGAAGAGGGTAAAGCATATTATCTACCTTTGGGCCACTTTTATATTGGTGCCCCCCTACAAATCGATCTGAACCGGGCGCTTGAAATATTGAGACCAGCGCTAGAAGATGAACGTGTATTGAAGGTGGGACAGAATATTAAGTACGACGCAGAGGTCTTAAAACGTTACGGGACGGAATTGAAGGGTATACATTTCGATACAATGATAGCCTCTTATGTAATTAACCCAGGGTTGCGGCAGCATAATCTCAACTACCTGGCACAGCATTATCTGAACCACAAGATGATAAGTTACAATGATGTTGTCGGAAAGGGCAAGAAAGCTTCCATCTTTTCGGGGGTGGAGGTGGAAAGAGCCTGCGAGTATTCCTGTGAAGACGCGGATATTACACTACAGCTGAAAGGGGTACTGGATAAGGGCCTGAAAGAGGACAAAAATGAGGAACTTTTTTATGGGCTTGAAATGAAGCTTTTGCCAGTACTCATAGACATGGAATTGGCAGGCATAAGGATCGATGCCGAAGTTTTCCAGGTAATGTCCGCCAAGTTTTCCAATCAGCTTAAGGAGATTGAAAAAGAAATTTTTGAAGAAGCGGGGATGCAATTCAATATTAATTCACCTCAGCAGCTGGGGCATGTGCTTTTTGAAAAATTATGTCTGCCGGTTCAGAGCAAGACATTAAAGACAAAGAGATATTCTACTGATGTAAAGGTTTTGAAAAAACTTTCCGCCTTCAATTATAAGATACCCAAACTTATATTGCGTTACAGAGAATTGTCAAAGCTGAAGTCCACTTACCTTGATACTTTAATCAAGCTCATAGATCCATGTACCGGTAGGGTTCACACCTCGTACAACCAGACAGTGACGGCAACAGGCCGTCTGAGCAGTAGTGAACCTAATTTGCAGAATATTCCGGTGAGGGGACAGGAAGGAAGGGAGATACGGAAGGGTTTCGTGGCGGATTCGGGGAACCATCTGGTTTCTGCAGATTACAGCCAGGTAGAATTAAGGGTTTTTGCCCATTATTCGGAGGATCAAGCATTTATGGATGCGTTTAGACGCAACGAGGATATCCATAGCCGCACTGCGTCTGAAGTTCTGGGGGTGGAGATTCAGGCCGTTACCGCCGAAATGAGACGCATCGCTAAGGCCATAAATTTTGGCATAATTTATGGAATGGGTCCCCGTAAACTCGCCGACGAGCTGGGCATTGAGCTTAAGACTGCTAGAACCTATATAGAAGGATACTATCAGAAATATCAAGGTGTGGCACGTTTTCGCGAACGGATGATTCAGACTGCCAGAGAACAAGGGTATGTCACAACTCTTTTTAATAGAAGACGCTATCTGCCTGATATTCAGCACAGCAACCGCATTATAAGGGCTGAGTCTGAACGCATGGCAATTAATACGCCTGTGCAGGGCACTGCTGCTGATTTGATCAAGAAGGCCATGATAAATATCCATGAGCGCCTCGGTATGGAAGGCTTCAGAACAAAGATCCTCTTACAAGTCCATGACGAACTTGTTTTTGAGGTTCCCGATGGAGAACTGGAAGATGTAATGACAATTATCAAGTCTGAAATGGAAGGAGTGTATTCACTTAGGGTACCTTTAAAGGTGGATATCCGCTATGGCAAGAATTGGGGTGAAGCTCATTGAGACGAAGGAGTGCAGATACATCTAAAAAGGTTTCGGCGGCATTACAGCAACGATCTATTATATCTGGAGAGTATCCAACTCGATATTTGCGCTTCCTTTGCTGAATCAATAACTGCACCCCTTGACAGAAAAAGGCTGGAAGAGATAAACATATTTAGGGAGTGTTCTTGGATAGTTGGAAAGATATTCTCTGAACGAAAGGCCATTGGGTAATTAAAGGTACCAGGTTTTTGAGCACTGTAAGAATAGGGCATTTAAGACTGTTAATATTAATAAATGGGTCTTGACTAGAACAGGGGGTTTTCCCTGAACATTTTTAGTAACAT
>CAZVGY010000008.1:0-58047 GCA_964627015.1 uncultured Desulfobacteraceae bacterium | reverse complement strand
GCCTCCTCTGCTAAAGTAGAGGCGGACTGAAGAGGGGACCGCAGGCTCGAAGCATGCACTTCCAAACACACCTTGACGACTGCTCAGAACTCTCTTTTTAAAGCCGAAAGTCCTCTATAGTAAACCTAAACCACTGCCAGCCAGGCGAGCGGACGGCGTTTTTACTGAATTCATTACTCCTTTATTAAGGCTTGCCCCCTGCTATTCCGCCGCTCGCCTCACCCCTTTAATATGCGAGCCTGTCTGCCACCGTACCTGGTCGGCTTGTAACAGAGAGCCCTGAACAGTCTCCCTATATTATCACCCTTCCGATTCTTTGAATTACCCTTTTGTCATCAGCGGAGAGCTTGCGGTTCCCTCGCAAGTCCGCATCTTCCGAATATTCTACCCAAAACGCTGGCCGCGGTCCGCAGCGCAGGGTGCCTTTCACGGGCATAATGGGGAATACCGCAGGGGTCCCCCGGCACCCTGAAGCCAGGGCCGCCTCCTCTGCTAAAGTAGAGGCGGACTGAAGAGGGAATCGCAGGCTCGAAGCATGCACTTCCAAACACACCTTGACGACTGCTCAGCACTCCTTCTTCTTCTTTTTTCCCCTCACCTCTTACCTCTTACCCATTACCCAATATTCTGATTTAGTGCTTCATGTTTATGTTTTTTTTCAACCCGCTCAAAAAAGGGACCCTAACGATGGCTGAAAAACGAGTTTTAATTGTTTTTCAGCCAAAAAGTTCGGTACCTGGTTCTGCGCCAGCAGAAGGCTGCAGTAAGCAGTCTTTGAGCGTGTCTTTCTTTGCGTCCTTCGCGTCTTTGCGGTTCAAACCCTGTCTTTGAAAAATCTTTTCGGGGCCGCTCAAAGCTGGGACCGGATTAATGGATGAACACAAGCCTATTTGTTTTCAGACGCAAAGTCCGGGTCCTGATTCTACGGCAGTAGAAGGAAGCTGAAAGCGGACTTTGAGTGGCCCACCTGGCGTTCTTGGCGCCTTTGCGGTTAATCTATCTTTTAAAAAACCTTTTTTGGACACGTTGAAAAGGGCCTTTGAGCGAGTCCTAAGTATCCGTGTCATCCGTGACATCCGTGGCAAAAAATCTTTTCGCACCTTACGCCTCACGCCTGACCCCTCACAGTCTCTTTGCCTGCCCTGTGAAATATCCAACGGATCAGCGAACCCTATTTCACTGAGGACCTCTTCGCGGTTCAATCGCTGTGTTTAACAGGGTCTTTATGTCGCTCAAAGCTGGGGCCGGATTAATGGATGAAAACGGACTTGTTTGTTTTCAGACATAGGATCCGGAGCCTGAATCTGCGCCAGCAGAGGGCTGCGGTGAGCAGTCCTTTGAGCGGCCCACTTGGCGACCTTGGCGTCTTTGCGGTTCAATCTTTTATACGCCCTAAACGCTATTAACGTTCTTAACGATCCTAACGCTATTAACGACTCCTCTTTTAAATTTATCATTTTTTAGATAGTGTTTCGGGTTTCATCTTTTTGTCTTGTTTTCTTTCTCGTTGAATCCTTGAATCCTTTCTTTTAATTTTACTGTTTATTATTCCCGAAATTCCTGATAAGGACATCCTACCATAAAGTAAAAAGCCCCTATGAGCAATCTCAGCCTAAATATTACACCAGCCTGAGATGCTTGGTGGGATATAGAAAGAGAAAGGAGAAACCAGAGTATGGCATCCAAAACCAAAGAATCCAGGCTAAATCAAAAGCAATTTCTGGAAGGTAAACTGCAGCAGCGTCTCTCTATTCTTGCTGAAAAAGGACTAGACCCCAAACAAATATCCAAGGATACTGCAGTGAAAAAATTGAGGGCGGAAATCAGGGAAACTAACGCAAGGCTAAAGGCAATAAAGGCACGTGAAACAAAGTTAGAGGAAATGGCCAAAGCCAAAGCGGAAAAACTGGCTGCTCCCAAACAGAAGAAAGGCAAAAAGGAAAAAGAGGCAGAAGACGCTCAGGAAATGAGCAAACGCCAGCAAAAAAAGAAAAAGAAAAAAGAAGGCAAAGAACAGGATGCTTAGGGTTCAGGCCCGACCCCACGGTGATTGACTTTTGATTTCCAGGACTTAAATTATAACTTAAGACACAGAAAGACCGGCTTTGCTTTGAAGGTGTAGGCAGAATTTCGGAATTCACCACCAGCTAAATTCAAAATCCGAAGCATCTTTTAACTCTTGCCCAAACTTCATTGTATGAAAAAGAGGGATAACCGCTATGAGCCGGTCATGAGGACCAGAAAACAGTTTTAAGGATAAAGGGAAAATGGAACGGGCCATTTATGAAGGGATGCACTATGAAGGGATGTGTATCAGGCCTCCAAGTGAGGCCTTCAGCATCCTCCTGCAGGTGACCCTGGGGTGCTCCCATAACAAGTGTACTTTCTGCGGAACTTACAAGGATAAGAGGTTCCAGATAAAGGATGATAACATCATCCTTAGCGACATCCTTTTTGCATCCAAATACCTGAAGCAGCAGGACCGTGTGTTTTTAATGGACGGCGATGCCCTGGTCATCCCCCAGAAAAGGTTGATGTGGATACTCGATCGCATAAGGGAGCACCTGCCCTGGGTAAAAAGAGTAGGCGCCTATGCTAATGCTAAAAGTATCCGCATGAAAACACTTGAACAACTCGTCGAGTTAAGAGAAAACAACCTGGGGATACTCTATCTGGGAGTTGAAACCGGTGACGATGAGATATTAAAAAAAGTAAATAAAGGAACAAGCGCTGAAAATCTTATCAAAATGGGGAGAAAGGTAAAGGAAGCAGGCATCAAGCTGTCAGTAACCGTGTTGCTCGGCATAGGTGGAAGAGAGGATTCCCTCAAGCATGCCAGGGCCACCGGAAAGCTCTTGAGCGCAATGGATCCCGATTTTGTTGGCGCACTCACCCTGATGCTGATCCCCGGCACACCTATGTATGAAGAATTTGCAAGCGGTAAAATGGAATTACCCTCAGAGCGCGAATTCCTTGTGGAATTGAGGGAAATGATTGCAAATACGGATCTGACTCGCGGCCTCTTTTTTTCTAACCATGCATCCAACTACCTGCCGGTAAAAGCCAGGCTTCCCAGGGGAAAGCAAAACGCACTGGACTTGATCGACAGCGCTCTAAAAGGTGAGATAGATCTGAAGCCGGAGTGGATGAGGGCGCTCTGAAGCAGCTGGAACCATCAGTCAAACACAGCCATCACAAACTCAGAGGCATCAAAAGGCCTGAGATCGTCGATCTTTTCCCCTATCCCTATGTATTTAACCGGTATGTTAAGCTGCCTTGATATCCCTACAACAATACCGCCCTTCGCGGTTCCATCAAGTTTGGTCAGGAGTATTCCGGTCACACCAATGGCCTTGTTGAAAATCTCTGCCTGAGAAACGGCGTTCTGCCCTGTGGTCGCATCCAGAACCAGCCATACCTCATGAGGAGCGCCGGGGAGCTTTTGTCCTGCCACCCTGCGTATCTTCTTAAGTTCTTCCATAAGGTTGCTTTTTGTATGAAGCCGCCCAGCCGTATCAATAAATACAACATCGATCTCCCTGGAAACAGCCGCAGAAAGCGCATCAAAAACAACAGCCGAGGGATCTGCCCCATGCCCCTGCTTTATTACCTCAGCCCCAACCCTTTCGCCCCAGATCGAAAGCTGTTCAACAGCTGCAGCTCTGAAGGTATCACCTGCTACAAGCATGACCTTTTTTCCATCTTGCCCGGCCCGGTAAGCTGCCTTACCTATGGTCGTAGTTTTACCAACTCCGTTGACCCCTATCACCATAATCACCAGCGGTTCTCCCGGTGCAGGGGTGCTGTGCTCTACAGGCGGCACTTCAAGAAATGACAGGATATGTTCCCTGAGGGCCTCCTTCAGCTTTTCCGGATCCTTGAGTTCCTTTCTGGCAACCCTTTCCTGGACCGAATCAATCAGCTCCTGGGTCGTGGCAACACCTATATCCGACGTAAAAAGTATTTCCTCCAGTTCATCCAGCAGGTCTTCGGTGATCTCTTTCTTACCGAGAAAAAGGCGGTCCAGCCTTCCTGTGAAGCTTGCCCTGGTCTTTGAAAGCCCATTCTTCAACCTCTTGAAAAGTCCCGCTTCTTTTTCAGGGGAACTTAGTTCCTGATCTCCATCTTTACCTTTCTTTCTGAAAAATCCAACCATTGTCTAATAGATCCTTATTGCGCTATTTTGAAACCAATATAAACTCGCTGAAGATTATAGGTCCTGTTCTTTAACTGTGCAAGAAATCCGAAGCACCTCAGCTAAACCGTTAGGTGCGTTATGATCGTTATGATCGTTAGGATCGTTAAGAGCGTTTAGAGCGTCTGGAGCGTCTGGAGCATTGAATATCGCTCGGAGCATACTCTTCCAAACAACCCTTGACGACTGTCCAGCACTCTCTTTTTAAAGCCGGAGGTCGCATGTAGAAAATTGAAACCCGGCGCCAGCCAGGCGAGCGGACAGCGTTTTTGCTATATCCATTATTCCTTTACTAAGGCTTACTCCCAGCAATCCCGCCGCTCGCCTCACCCTTTTAGTGTGACAGCCTGTTTGCCACCGTACCTGGTCGGCTTATAACAGAGAGTCCTGAACAGTCTTCCTATATTATCACCCTTCGGCTCCTTTCAATTACCCTGTTGCCATCAGCGGAGAGTTTGCGGTTCCCTCTGAAAGTCCGATTGTCTTACCTTCTACATCACCCTGCAGGACAGGGATAAGGCGTTTTCGAAGGTGACTGGCGGAAGGACGCTGTTTTTTCGCAACTTATGCCTGGGTGAAAACCGCAGCTCCCGCTTGCGGGAGAATGCTGAAGGGGGAAGGAATCCCCCGAGGGTAAGTTGCATGAAAAAACCAGTCCGTGAGACTTGGAACCTGAGAAAATGCCTTATCCCTGAACCCCCGCCTATTGAACCCCTTCTCTTTTCCTCCTCGGACCCTTGAATCCTTGAACCATCTTTTTATCCCTCACCCGTCACCCTCTTAACGATATCAACGTTTTTATTGCCCCTGTCTCTGCCCCAGCAGAAGGCTGCATTAAGCAGCCTTTTGAACAAGTCCTGTATGCCTTAGGCCAATTGGCTTTATTACTCCAGATCTACTATTTTACGTTTTGTTCTGCCTTTCTAGCCCTGCTCAAAGCTGGGACCGAATTAGTGGACGAAAACGAGCCTGCTTGTTTTCATACATAAGATTCGGTGCATGGTTCTGCTGTAGCAGATGGCTGCAGTAAGCAGTCTTTGAGCAACTCTCTCGGCGGCCCTAGCGCCATCGCAGCCCAATTTACGTCTTTAGTATGTCTTTATGGGTCCGCTCAAAAAAGGGGCCGGAATGATGGCTGAAAAAAATAAGTTTAATTGTTTTTTTAAGCCAGAAAGTTCGGTACCTGGTTCTGCGCCAGCAGAAGGCTGCGGTGAGCAGTCTTTGAGCGTGTCTTTCTTCGCGTCCTTAGCGTCTTTGCGGTTCAATCTTTTTCTCTGCTCTAAGCCCTATTAACGTTCTAAACGATCCAAACGCTCTTAACTATTCCTGCACCCCTCCGCAAACTTAACAGGCCTTTCCCCGTCTCGTGGCTGCACCTCAACGGAAAGACTGAGTATTAAAAACCTTTTTCTTAATGGAAGCTAGTGAACGGTGGGGGCAGGAACATCTTCAGGGGCATTACCATTCATACCCTGCATATCCACAGACACAACCGATGACATACCGGGCTTTTCCATGGTAATCCCGTAAAGCCGGTCAACAATCTCCATTGTCCTTCGGCTGTGGGTCACCATTATCACCTGGGAGGCCCTCTTGATTTCCTGGAGCAGATCATTAAACCGGTCGATATTCGCCTCATCAAGAGGCGCATCTACCTCATCAAGCAGGCAGAACGGGCTTGGCTTGACCAGGTAGATCGCAAAGAGAAGAGCCATAGCTACAAGCGCTTTCTCTCCGCCCGACAGCAGCCCCATATGACTGAGCCGTTTCCCGGGAGGCTGGACCTCTACCAGAACCCCGCTCTCCAGTGGTTTAGACTCATCGGTCAACTTAAGTCCAGCCGTCCCTCCATTAAAAAGAATAGGAAAGACCTTCTTTAGTTGTTGGTCAACATCATGTAGAGCATTATTGAACTTCTCAAGAGACGTCCGGTTGATCTTCCTGATCGCAACTCGAAGTGCGTCAATAGAGCTCATGAGGTCTTCGCGCTGGCCCACAATAAAATCATGCCTCTCCTTAAGGGCTTCATGTTCTTTTATAGCCGTCAGATTTACCTCTCCCAGGGCCTGTCGAATATTTTTCTTATGTTCCAGTTTAGCCTCTATATCAGAGGCGGAAAAAGCATCATCAAGATACTGTTTATAGATACCGGCAAGATCCAGGTTGAATTTTTCTCTCACCATTTCTTCCAGGTTATTCATCTTGAACTGGATCTCCGATTGTTCCATCCTGGTCCTGTTGATCTCCTCTTTAAGGGCCTCTATTTCCTCCCGCAGTGTTTCTGACTTACGCTCTTCATCCTTAATTCTGGCCTGAAACACCTGCCTTTCCTGATCAGCCCTGTTTACCCCCTCTTCCGCCTCCTTTAACTTCTCGGAAACCTCCTTCAGCTCTTCGCTCAATAATGACTGCCTCTCTTTACATTCTTCGCGGCGTCTGTATCCCTGGGCTATGTCTTCGTCTATCTTTTTCAACCGGTTTTGTGAATCATTCGCATAGTTATCCAGCCTCTGCACTTCGCGCGCCAGGCCCCTCTGCTCTTCTTCAAAAATCCGGAAGTCGGCCTTTAATTTTGAAAGCTCCTCTCTCAGGTTTTCAAATTCCTGTTCAGCCTCCCTTAATTCCTCTTCCTTTTTCCGGAAATATTCTTCTTCTTTTCTTTTATTTTCCTTGCGGATATGGAGTTCCTCTTCAATCCGCAATAGCTCCTTGCTGTGTTTGCGCTGTTCTATCTCCTTTTTTTCGAGGTCCGCTGAAAGCCGCTGGAACATTTTCTCCAGCTGATCCAACTCCTGTCCAATCCGGAAAAGCATCTTGTCATGCTCGTTTATCTCTTCCTGCCGGGTACGCTTGTCCTCGTTCAGGGCATCCAGGGCATCTCTCTTCCCCTGGATTTCAATCGTAATATCCTCCAGTTCACGCATTCTTTCATCAACTTCTTTTATGTAAACTGCAGCTTGTTCCTTTAATTCAGCAATCTCCCGTTTCCTGGCAAGAAGGCCTCGTGAACTCTGAGCAAGCCTGCCGCCGCTGATCACACCCCTGCTGTCCACAGTGTCTCCGTCAGCAGTTACAAAATGCACATCCCTTCCATTTTCCTTCCATGCAGACAGCGCCTCTCCCAGGTCATTCACGAGGACAGTGTCTCCTAAAAGGCAATCTACAAGAGGCTTATATTCATCAGGTACCGAAACCAGACTGGAAAGAAGCGGAAATCGCGAAGCCTTTTTTCCGTTACTCCCCAGCAGGTCCTTTAAGGGAATAAAGCTTCCTCGACCCCTGGCCCTGTCTTTCAGATAATCAATTGCGCTCCTCGCGTCTTCCTGGGATTCCACTATAATGTACTGCAGTTTATCCGCCAGTACCGCCTCAACCGCCTGTTCATACCTGGGCTCTACCTGTATGATCTCCGCAACAAGACCCAGCACCCGGCCCTCCTGGCGGGGCGGGAAATCGTTGGACTTCATTATGGTCCTGACCCCCATCTTGTAGCCCTCGAAATTATCCGTCAGGGCCTGAAGGCTGGTCAACCTGGACTGGCAAGTATTGAGTTCCGTCTCTTTTGATCTCAGCTCTGTTTGAAGACGCTTGCTTATCTGCTCGAGTTCTTCACATGTCATTTTTTCGCTTTCAATGGAAGACTCTATTTCCTGCAACCTCGCCGCAGTGGCCTCCCTCACCTCATTTTTTCTATCAGAGGCCTTGATGACTTCCTGGATCTTGGCCTGGATCTCCTTAATCTCCACTTCAAGTCGAGACCGGCTGTCGGTTATCTGATCAATCATCCTGCTCAGGTAACCGGATTCGTGGTTGAGGCCCACCTCTTTGTTTTCTCCGGCATTCAATTCAGACCTTGCCTTTTCAAACTCCTCTTTAATCTCATTGAGCATCTGCCTCCTGGAACCGAGCCTTTTTTCCTTCAGTGAAATCTCTGCTCCCCTCTCCAGGGAACCGCTCTTCATGTTCTCAATCTCTGATAGAATCCTGGTTTTTTCCTCTTCCAGCCCTTTGAGCCTCTCTTTTATTTCGCTCTGTTCGTCTATGAGCCGCTGCTCCATCTCCTCCTGCATCCTGATCTCACGATCCAGGGAATCAAGGCCGGCCTCCTTTTTGTGGACCCTTTCACTTAAACGGAAATGCTCTTTTCTGGCCGAGGAAAGGACCGCCTCCTTCTCCTCCAGTTCAAGATTCATGGTCTCTATTCCAGCATGAATCCTGGAAAGAGCCGTGGATTTGGCAACCTCCTGCTGTACCAGGTCTTCGGAAGACCTGAGCTTGTTTCCGGACTCTCCTTTGTACTGTTCATATGTGTTGGAATAAAGCGTTAATTCCAGTTCCTGGATTTCCTGCCCGATTGCCTTGTATTTTTTTGCCTTTGCGGCCTGCCGTTTGAGAGACCTCATCTGGCCCTGGACTTCTCTAAGAATATCCTCCACACGCTGAAGGTTTGCCTCAGTAAGCTCTATTTTCTTCTGAGAGGCTTCCACCTTTTTCCTGTATTTTGTTATGCCTGCTGCTTCCTCGAGCATGGCCCTGGTCTCTTCCGGTTTTTGCTCCAGGATGGTACCTATCTTTCCCTGCCCTATAATGGAATACGCCCTGTTTCCAAGGCCGGTGTCCATAAAGATCTCATGGATGTCTTTAAGCCTGCAGGGAACGTTGTTTATAAGATATTCGCTCTCTCCGGACCTGTATAAGCGCCTGGTAACTGACATCTCCGCATCATTTGCAAACGCCGGGGGAAAGGACCCGTCTCCGTTCTCAAAGACAATGGAAACCTCCGCCATACCAAGAGATTTGTTATCTCCGGCCCCGCTGAATATAACATCTTCCATGCGCCTGCCTCTGAGCTGCTTGGGGCTCTGCTCACCCAGGCACCATCTTATGGCATCCACGACATTGCTTTTTCCGCATCCATTAGGCCCGACAATCCCGCATATACCGCCCGGGAATGTAATCTGGAGCCTGTCCACAAAAGACTTGAACCCGAGCATGGAAAGCCTTTTAATTTTCATGACACCCTCCGCTTATCAGCCATGCTTCCGCCCTCAGGCGTAAAAAAAGACTGAAAAGGCTGATTAGCGAATTTTTAGCAAATTTAGCAAGCATTGTAAAGCGAAAATACAATATAAAGTATAAAATGAAAATTAAATGCCAATATATAGTTAAATGAGGCTCAAAATTGGAATGATATTGACAATGTTCGAGAACTCTCTATTATTGTAAAAACTTAAAATTCGACTTTATAGCTCCGGCAACCGCCTAAAGGAAGAATAACATATAATGAACATCTTCATTAACCGCAATATAATCTTCAGTCTCCTGACCTTCTTGCTGATCTTTTCAGTGTCTGACAGATTAAAAGCCCAGGAAAAGGAAGATACTTATTCTATATCGCTTGTCAAGACGGCGGAAACGGAAAAAGAGATCTACGAGGTAGACAAAAAAAAGGTACTTGCAGAGACCCTTGTAGTCAAAAAGGGAGACCATATCTGGCAGATGCTCAGAGAGAGAGGTCTCCTAAGAAAACGCAACCTTTCTCAAATCCTTTCGGCACTAAAAAGCCTGAACAAATCTCTCGACAATCTCGACCTTATTCAGCCCGGGCAGCAAATCATCATTCCATTGAAAATAGCTCCTTTAGCCGGTGAGGCCTTTGCAGAGGAAAGTTATGCTACGCCGGAAGATCTAAAAGACCTTAACCTGGAAAATTATACTGTGAGACCGGGTGACAACCTCGTAAAGGTTATAAAGGGCATGTATGAAATCCCTGATCAAGAATTGTACAATGAATACCTGGAGATGGTAAGGAGATTAAACCCTTCAATAGACCGCCTGGACTACATATACCCGCGACAGGTGATAAGGCTTCCGATCTACTCTCCGGAAAAGATTAGAATTCCCATCAAAAAGGCTGCCTCTCAACAGACCAGGACAGAACCTGAGATCAAAACCGAAGAACAGGAAAAGACAAAAGACACGCTGGGCCACGACCTGGGTGTTATTTTCACGAAACTGGGTGAAGAGTGGATCAGGAGCGGAGACCACTTTATTCCTTTGAAATCTGGCGGGCAGATGGATCTCAAGGCAGAGACATTTCCCATAATAAACCTGCGAAACGGCCTGAGGGTTATAGTCGATATCGAGAACAAGCTCCCTGACAACATGACAAAGCTCATAGAATCAAGCTGGCAGAATTACCGTGTGGTCCACCTGACGACAAACGATCTGGAGACATCCCTGGACAAGGTCTTTGAGGCATGCGGGTACCCACGGGTTTTGAAAAAAGGGCAGCCTCTGGAACTTGAAGGGGAAATTTCCCTGGAAATAAATGGGGACTGGATAGTGACCCTCAGCGAAACCAAACCAGCCGACCGGCCAGGAATCGTGGTCATTAACTTGAACCGTCAAGGCGGAGCAAACGACATTCCCTGGATGATAAAGGATTATCTGGCGGATTTGGGGATAGAGGTAATTGATTATCCTATGACGGAAAGCGAGGCTCCACTCGACATGGACCTGCCCCAGGCACTGGAAGGCAGGGATCCTTCCGCCTTGATAACCAACATCCTGTCCCTCTCAGGCAGGGATTTTACTACCAAGGTTGACATACCGGTTTATCAGAGCCAAAAGGCAGATCTCAAGCTGGTAATCAAGGCCGATTTCTTTTTCAGAAACTGGGGGAAAGATGCCATCATCGACCTGACAGGCCTTGGTCCTGAAGTTATCGCCCTATTAGAAGGGCACAGCTTTCAGGTGCTGAGCCTGACGGGCGCAAAAGACTCCCGGGAGATGGTAGCGAAAACACTAGATTTTCTCAGCATGCCTTTTGAAAAAGGCCCCCACTCCTTTTTAGCCGGCAGCGCCGGTAATTCAGGCGGCGTATTACTCAAGCTGCCTGGAATCCTTTTCTCAGATATCGACGGCCAGCAGGTTCTGGCCACCCCTTTGATCCTTCCGGACGAAATAGCGCTGTTCCTGCACCAAAAGGGATACAACATTCTGATCCTCTCACCCTCCTGATATTCAACCCCCTAAGCTCTCCTGACCCTTTTAACCTCTTTTCTCTCTAAAGAACGTTTAGTTCGTTATGTTCGTTTGGAGCATTGAAGATCACTCGAAGCCATCCCTAAAAAACAACCATTGACGACTGCTCAAAACTCCTTCTTCTTCTTTTTTCCCCCTCACCTCTTACCTCTTACCCATTACCCATTATTCTGATTTAGTGCTTCGTGTTTATGTTTTAACCTTGTCGACCCGCTCAAAGCAGGGACAGAATTGATGGCTGAAAACGAGTTTTATTTGTTTTTCTGCCAGAAAATTCGGTACCTGAATCTGCGCCAGCAGAAGGCTGCGGTAAGCAGTCCTTTGAGCGGTCTTCCTTTCTTGTTATTTTTGCGTTCCTGGCGTCCTTGGCGTCTTCGCGGTTCAATCTTTGTCTTTAAAAAGGTCTTTGTCTAGCTCAAAGCAGAGGCCGGATTAATGGATGAAAACGGGCCTGTTTGTTTTCGGCCAGAAAGTTCGGTACCTGGTTCTGCGCCAGCAGAAGGCTGCGGTGAGCGGTCTTTGAGCAGCTCTCCCGGCGGCCCTAGCGCCATCGTAGTCCAATTTAAGTCCTTAGTATGTCTTTATTGGTCCGCTCAAAGCAGGGGGCGAATTGAGGGCTGAAAACGAGTTTTACTTGTTTTTCTGCCAGAAAATTCGGTACCTGAATCTGCGCCAGCAGAAGGCTGCGGTGAGCAGTCCTTTGAGTGGCCCACTTGGCGTCCTTGGCGTCTTCGCGGTTCAGTTTTTCTTTTCCCGAAGGAGATAAATGGCCTAATAAATCGGATGCCCGATTTATTAGGTAATCTCTTATCCGTGCAATCCGTGACATCCGTGGCAAATAAATTCCTTACTCTCTCAACAATCCTGATATCAGCCCATTGCAAACCAAAAAAAGAGAATCACCAGGGAAAAAAGGGTTACCGGAATTCCAACTGCAGCATGTTGGGCGAAGGATATTCTGATATCAAAATTTCGAGCCTGTTCCACCACTATAAGGTTTGCAATGCTGCCCAGTAAAAACAGATTACCGGCAAAAGTACTTGAAACCGCCAGTGTATACCATTGATTAACTTTATTCGGATCAAGAAAGGGTATCAGCAGCATTACGGCCGGAACATTACTGAAAAGGTTGCTTGCAATTACAGATACTCCGGTTAACACAGACAGGTTCTGCAAATCTATCCCCAGATTAGAAAGCCACTGCATCACCATGTTCAAATAATCACCCTGAGAAATACCATGGATGAGAATAAAAAGTGAGCAGAACAATGTGATTAGATGCCAATCCACAAGCCCGATAATATCTCTGGTTTTCATTCTCCTGCTACAAAGTAGAATCCCGGCGATACCCAGAGCCGAAATCTCTCTGGGGATCGAAGAAAAAAATAATATAATCAGTATCGATACTAACAAAACTCCTTTTGAACTCTGCCATTTATTAAAAGGCTGCTGATGGTAATTATATTTTGCAGGATCAGTTTCTGCCGTATTGAATAATTTTTTCCGGTATATATAGAGTATGATCAGGTAACTGGAAACAAAGGATAGAAAGGATGGAGGAAAACACCATAGAAAGAACTCTGCAAAATCAAGCTGACCGGTTTGCCCGATAAGCATATTTTGCGGGTTTCCAATGATAGTCATTGCTGAGCCTATGTTGCTTGAAACTGCAAGTCCGATAAGAAACGGCAAAGGGTTCAGCTTCGCTTCAAGCAAAGAAACCGCTAGTATCGATGTAAAGGCAAAGCACACAATATCATTTGATAATATTGCGGATAACAGGGCGCTTACGAGCATGGTGACGAATAGAAACAGTTTGGGACGTTTATAAAAGGGAACTATCTTGAGAACAATCCATGTGTAAAAACCCCCCAGGCGGAACTGGGCGGAAATGATCATCAAAGAATACAGCAGTAAAATGGTCGGCAGATCTATAGACTTAATGGCACCTTCCGGTGTAACAACACCGAAAATTATCATGGCGATTGCGCTGAGAAGCGCGACGCCTACCCTGTCAATTACAAGTCCAGGTATCTTCCCGAGAGCTATGCCTATATAGGCAAGGCCAAAAATTACTACAGCTATGTTATTCATATCCGGCTGTTGATTACACCAGGGTATCCCGGTTAGAGATTTCGTTTGAAAATATTTTTTATTTCAAAAAGTTGATTACCGGATTTCCATCAACAATATTTCATCTTTTATCACGAAGTGAAAGCCCGGTCTATTTGGAAAAAGCGTTTTGACAGGTATCGCCTCAATACATTGACTGAGAGGGCTAACAACTCCTGACTGCTGCTGAATCACTCTGGATTTTACTGTTCACAATATTATCTGTAATTATCGTTCAATCTTTTTACCGTTGCCAGTTCAATTGCTGAATTTAAAAAGTCTTTTTGAAACCGCCTAAAGCTGGGGGCCAAATTGCCGGGGAAAAACGAGGTTCTTTGTGCTCGGCCATGGAATAAGGATCTGTTCCTGCGACAGTTAAAACCATTATAAGCGGACTTTGAGCTTGTCTCTCTTTGATTCCTTGTCGTCTTGGCAGTTCAATCTCCTTGTCTTTATGAATTCTTTGTGGGTCCGCTCAAAGCAGAGAGCCGGATTAATGGATGAAAACGAGCCTGTTTGTTTTCAGACGCAAAGTCCGGGTTCTGATTCTATGGCAGTAGAAGGAAGCTGAAAGCGGACTTTGAGAGTGACTTCTTAGTTACCATTTTATTATCCTTTAATGCATTTTACAAAGGGCCGGCCTTAATTGTTTTTGACGGCACTCAAAGCAGGGACGAAATTGCTGGCTGAAAACGAGCTTATTTGTTTTTCTGCCAGAAAATTCGGTACCTGAATCTGCGACAGCAGAGGGCCGCTGAAGGCGGCCTTTGAGCCAGTAATGAATATCAGCGCAATCCGTGCCATCCGCGGCAAAAAATCTTTGAGTACTTTGCCTGCCCTGTGAAATACCCCAATAGGGTCAGCGAAGCGTATTTTACTGGGCGCGTCATCGTAGTCCAAGTTGAGCCTTTAGTAGGTCTTTATGGGTCTGCTCAAAGCAGGGACGAAATTGCTGGCTGAAAACGAGCTTATTTGTTTTTCTGCCAGAAAATTCGGTACCTGAATCTGCGACAGCAGAAGGCTGCGGTAAGCAGTCCTTTGAGTGGCCCACTTGGCGTCCTTAGCGTCTTTGCGGTTCAATCTTTGTCTTTAAAAAAGTCTTTGTCTAGCTCAAAGCAGAAGCCGAATTGCTGGATGAAAATAGGGTTCCTTATTTTCACAAATAAGGTCCGGGGCTGATTCTGCGACAGTAGAAGAGAAGGTGGAAGCTACCTTTGAGCAACTCTCTCGGCGGCCCTAGCGCCATTGTAGTCCAATTTACGTCCTTAGTATGTCTTTATGGGTCTGCTCAAAGCAGGAACCGGATTAATGGATGAAAACGGACTTGTTTGTTTTCAGACATAGAATCCGAGTCCTGATTCTACGGTAGTAGAAGGAAGCTGAAAGCGATCTTTGAGCGGCCCTCTTGGCGTCCTTGGCGTCTTCGCGGTTCAGTTTTTCTTTTTCTGCCCAAGGCTACGCCCTAAACACTCTCAACGATATTAACGATCCTAACGATAATAACGCTTTTACATGGTTGTGGATAGCAGGGTCAGTGAAAACGGACTTTGAGCGCGTCCTTAATATCCGTGACATCCGTGGCAAAAATTCTTTTCTCCCCTCACCCTTCACACCTGACCCCTCACGATCCAAACGCTCCTAACGCTCCTAACGATCCAAACGTTCTCAACGATCCAAGCGATCCAACCTCTCTTAAAGAACATAACAGCCTTCAACATGAAACCCTCTTCCTTTTTCCGGCAAAGTCAGTATAATCAGGCGAATCCAGACAATGGACAAAAGACATGGAGGTATGATGCCCTTTGCCAACTGATATTCAAGTAGCAATAATAGGAGGCGGTGTAATAGGCTGCGCAGTCGCCCGGGAACTCTCACAGTATTATGACAACATATTTGTGTTCGAAAAAAATCCCGGAATAACCCAGGGCGAAAACCAGTCCAGCCGTAATTCCGGCGTAATCCATTCCGGCATATATTATGACCAGTCCACCCGGCCCAACAAGGCCATCCTCTGCGTCTCAGGCAACCCAATGCTCTATGATTTCTGCACACAGCACAAGGTACCCGCCCTTAAAACCGGAAAGCTTATAACCGCAAGTTTCGAAGAGGAAGGCACTCTGAATATCTACCTGGAACGCGCCCGTCAAAACAGCGTGCCCGGTGTTGAAAAAATCACGGCCCAAAAGATCAGGGATCTGGAGCCCAATGTAAAGGCGAACGCAGCCCTTATGGTCCCTACAGCCGGTATAATAGACCCTGCAGCCCTGATCTACCGCCTGTACACGCTCGCCTCCCTCGCCGGAGTCTCATTCATAACAGGAACGGAGGTGATCGGGCTTGAAAAAACAGGTGACCAAATATCATTGAAGATCCTCTATCCTGATGGAAAAAAGGACCTGGTTCAAGCAGAGGCCGTAATAAACGCCGCTGGGATTAATGCCGACCAGCTTGCCCGCATGTTCAACCCTGCCTCACCATACGTGGTTGACCTTGTAAAAGGCGAAACCTACAAGTTTTATGCACATAAACGCCCTGAACTGGAACTCAGGGGTATGAATGTCTACCCAACGCCGGAGATAGTAGTCACGCCTCACGACCGCCACTTTACAGTAGGCATACACCTCACCCCGACCTTTAAAGATACCTCTTTCCCTCCCAGCCTCGGCTCCACTGTAACTGTTGGACCCAAGCTCGTACCCGCAAATCCAGAGGAGAAAAACCTAATACCTGTTTCTCCCCCCGGCTTATTTGCAGATAAGGCGGGCCTTTTTTTCCCGGGTCTGAAAGAAGAGGACCTTCTCTGGCATCAGGCGGGCATACAGGCAAGGCTCAGGGATTACCCTGATTTTGTAATAAGTGCAGATAAATCCCACCCTTACTTTATAAATCTTCTGGGTATTGACAGTCCCGGACTTACCTCCTGCCTTTCCATCGCAGCCCGTGTAAGAGAGTTGCTCAACCATGCTTGAAAATAGTAATCTAAACGATCCTAACGATCTTAACGATCTCGATCAAAGCAGGGATCCGGATTGATAGATGAAAACGAGCCTGTTTGTTTTCAGACATAAAATTCGGGACCCTGAATCTGTGCCGCCAGAGAGCCGCTATTGGCGGCCTTTAAGCGTGTATCTCTTTAGTTTCTTAGAGTCTTCAGGGTTCAAGCTCTGTCTTCAGGAGGTCTTTGTAGGGCAGCTCAAAGCTGGACCCGAATCAATGAATAAAAATAGGCCTGCTTATTTTTGTGACATATAATGCGGGGCTGATTCTACGGCAGTAGAAGAGAGGCTGGAAGCGAACTTTGAGCTCGACTTCGCGGTTATTTTATTATCCTTTGATGCTTTTAGAGTTCTTAACACTTAATTATCTTGGGTCATTTCTTTGCAAATGGACGGTTTTTAATATACTTGGCGGCGATCAAAGCAGGAACCGGATTAATGGATGAAAACGAGTTTAATTGTTTTCAGACATAAAATTCGGGTCCCGATTCTACGGCAGTAGAAGAGAGCTGGAAGCGAGCTTTGAGTGGCCCACTTGGCGTTCTTTGCGCCTTTGCGGTTCAATCACTGTCTTTAAAAGGGGCTCAAAGCAGAGACCGAAATGATGGCTGAAAATGAGTTCACTTGTTTTTTCGGCCAGAAAGTTCGGAGCCTGGTTCTGCACAAGCAGAAGGCTGCGATAGGCAGCCCTTTGAGCTCAGCTATTCTTATAATTCTAATTTTTTCTTTGCGTTCCTGGCGTCTTGGTGGTTTTTCGTTTCTTTTTTTTTAAGTCTACCTCTTTTTGTTTTGAACATTAGATATTGTTTAGGATTTCGTGCTTAGAATTTAGAATTTATTTTTTGCGGTTCAGTTTTGCTTTTGACCTTATAACTGAAATACCAATGTCCTGTACTCGCTCGACGGCATTAAAACTATGACAAACTTTTGCACAGAGGCATCTTACCCAGAGGGTGAGGCTATTTGTTCGAATCGTGAGCCCCGCTTTAGCGGGACGACCCGATTTGTACAAAACTTTGCGACCTTTGCGCCTTTGCGGTTCAATCTTTTTCTCCGCTCCTAACGCCAAAAGGAGGCCCCGTGAAAAAAACCCAATCCAGAGTAAAGACAGGCATCGTATTTTCCTCCGGCTTTTTCGGCTTCTTTGCCCATGCCGGGTTTCTCGCTGCAATCAGAGAGCTGGGTATTAAGCCTGCAGCCTGTTCCGGAGCCAGTTCAGGTGCTATTATAGCTGCAATGGCCGCCTCAGAAATGGACGATAAGTCCATACTGGAGATGCTCTTAAATATAAAAAAGCAGGATTTCTGGGACCCGGACCCCTGGTATGATTTGCTCAAAAATGCAGCCAGGCTATTTAAAGGCTATACAGGATACCTGAAAGGGCAGGGCTTCGCGCGCCTGCTTCAGGACCTGCCAATAAAAAGGATTGAAGACTGTAAAATCCCGCTGATAATTGCCGCTACAGATCTCACCCTGAAAAAGGAAAAGCTCTTTGTGGAAGGAGACATGATAAAGGTACTCCAGGCATCGGGTGCGGTTCCCATGATGTTCAAGCCGGTAAAAATAGGGGGTTCCCTTTACGTGGACGGTGGCATGGTGAACAAGGCCCCTGTAGATGCCCTGGCGGAACTTGGGGGCTTTAAAAAAATCATTGTTCACATGGTTGCATCAGGAAACATAGAAGAACAAAGGGACAGCTTTCTCAAAAAGAAGATGACCCCCCTGCATATTCATCACCTGGCAGTAAACATAGCCCGTTCCGAGGCATACGCGCGGCAGGTGAAAAAGGCCAGGATAAAAGGCATACAAGTCGTGGAAATAAACAGCGCAGCCCCGCCCCTGGGCCCAAACAAACTCTCAATGGGAAAGACCGCCTATGACACTGCAAAACGCAATTCACTAAAGATACTGAAAAAATCTGAAGGGTTCTAGAATCTCAATAGCTTCACACCCTTTAATCCTCAAATATTGTTCCAGATCTCGTATTGGACTTTCCCCGGATGGTGACCCCTGTTTGTTCGAATCGTGAGCCCCGCTTTAACGGGACGACCCGATCCGTACAAAACTTTGCGTCCTTTGCCTGCCCTGTGAAATACCCCGCAGGGGTCAGCAAAGCGTATTTCTCTGGGGCGCCTTTGCGGTTCAATTGTTTTCTTTATGAAGTCTTTATGGGACAGCTCAAATCAGGGAGGCGAATTGACGGCTGAAAATAAATCCATTTATTTCCAGCCGGAAAAGTCGGTTCCAGGTTCTGCATCAGCAGAAGGCTGCGGTAAGCAGTCTTTGAGCGTGTCTTTCTTCGCGTTCTTAGCGTCTTTGCGGTTCAATTGTTTTCTTTATGAAGTCTTTATGGGACGGCTCAAAGCAGGACTAGGATTAATGGATGAAAACGAGATTGGTTGTTTTCAGACATAGTATCCGGTACCTGTTTCTGCGTAGCAGGGGCCGCTGTAAGCGGACTTTGAGCGGCCTTTCTTTCTTATTATTTTTCTTTCTTTGCGTCCTTCGCGCCTTAGCGGTTCAGTTTTTCTTTTCTGCCAAAGGCTACGCTCTAAACGCTCTCAACGATATTAACGATCCTAACGATATTAACGCTTTTCTTGTCCCTGTTCCTGCGACAGTGAAAGCCATTATAACCGGTCTTTGAGAGTGTTTCTCTTTGGTTTCTTAGCCTCTTGGGTGTTCAATTGCCTTGCTTAGAAGGTCTTTATAGGGCCGCTCAAAGCTGGACCCGGATCAATGAATAAAAATAAGCCCGCTTATTTTTATGACATAAGATACGGGGCTGATTCTACGGCAGTAGAAGAGAAGCTGAAAGCGAACTTTGAGTGGCCCACTTTGCGTCCTTGGCGTCTTCGCGGTTCAATGTTTCTTCTCTCTCGAACCCTCGAATCCTTGAACCCTTTCTTTATCCCCTTCTCCAAAACTTCAACCCTTGAACCACCTCCTGGTACCTCTCTCTATCCTCTGTCTTGAGGCGGTTGACATACTCCATCAAAAAGGCCAGAAAAACAGCGACAAAAAAAGCCACTACCACTGAAAGAATGCATATCAGCGAACGTTTCGGCCTCACCTTCTTATCCAGGTCCGGCACGAACGGCGGGTCCAGAACATTAAAGCTGTAATACTCCTGTGCCCTCGCAAAGGTATCTCTCTCTATCTCCCTTGCAAGAAGGGTGTACACCTTTTCCTTTAAAAGGATATCACTGGTCCTGTCCAGCTGCTCCCTGAAGAACCGCATATTTTCCGCCGCGTCCCGAATAACCTCCTGCCTCAGGATCTCGCTTAGCTCGCTCAGGTAGTATCCCAGAATCTTCCTGGCAATTTCAGGATCCTTGTGCTCAATTCCTACTTCGATGGTGCCCTGCTTGGGATCGCTGCTCACGGTTAGCATGTCCTGCATCGCTTTTTGCCCATCCTGAAGAGTGGGGGCCGGATCAACAAGCCATTTTTTTTCTTTGGAATCCCACTGCTCCTCAAAAATAACAGGCATAAGCTCGTACTTTGTAATAACAGTTTCCGAGAGCTTTCGGCTTTTTAGCATCACCTCGAGTTTTTCCAGGGACCCGCCGCCGCCCAGTCCCAGCTCGCCCGCCACCATGCCGCCGAGGCCTCCCAGAGCGGAAAGCGCTCCGGCACTCGTCTTTTCAGACTCCTTGGGCGCAATGGTAGCCTCAGACCTGTAAATATTGGTCATTTGAAGGCTTATAATGACCGCAGCGACCCCGGTTAAAAACACAAGACCCACAATCAGGGCCTTATGCCTTAAAAGGACCATAAAAAGATCCAGAAGACTTATCTCGTCCTCTTCCATCATATATTGATTTTCCGGCCTTACCGGTTGCCCTGGTACGCATTTATCTTCATCAGCAGGTCTTTCTGTGTCACTCATATTTCTTATCCCTGGTAGTCTCTATTGTTCATTGAAATCGTTAGGTGCGTTAGGTGCGTTTAGAGCGTTTTGTGTGTAAAACCATCAAAACAACCAGCGCGCTATCCTTTCTTCCACCCTCGAATCCTTGAATCCTATCTTTCTTCTCCTCACCCCTCACCCCTCACCTCTTACCCCTTACCCCTTAATCTGATTTCGTCCTTTGCATCCTTCGCCTATCGGCGTTTGAATCGGTGGTCTTGTAGAACCTTTCTGTCACCGCTCAAAGCAGGAACCGAATTGTTGAGTGAAAACGGACTTGTTTGTTTTCAGGAATCAGATTCGGTTCCCTGAATCTGTGCCAGCAGAAGGCTGCGGTGAGCAGTCCTTTGAGCGGCCCACTTGGCGTCCTTGGCGTCTTCGCGGTTCAGTTTTTCTTTTTCTGCCCAAGGCTACGCTCTAAACGCTCTCAACGATATTAACGATCCTAACGATAATAACGCTTTTACATGGTTGTGCGTAGCAGGGTCAGTGAAAACGGACTTTGAGCGCGTCCTTAATATCCGTGTCATCCGTGCAATCCGTGACATCCGTGGCAAAAATTCTTTTCTCCCCTCACCCTTCACGCCTCACATTCAACCTTCAACTAAAAAACCTGCGTAATCGTTATCCCTGCAATAACCGCAATCTGGTACAGAATCTGGGTAATATCCTTAAATGTCCTCATATAAGCCGGCTTGACCACCTTCCTGGGAACCAGAACCGTGTCTCCAGGTTCAAGCTCCGTAGCCGCAAACTTGCCCCAGAAGCCCCACCTGTTTTCTTCTTCATTCCAGGAAACACCCATCCATGATTCCCCCTTCTTGCTTATAACGGTCCCGTCGGCACGTACAATATACATCTGTCCCTCTTCCGCATTATCCGTGGGCCCGCCTGTCCTGGCCAGGTAATAGTTCAGATCCTCGCCCTTTTCATACACAAGCGCTGTGGGGTTGTATACCGCCCCAAGCACACTTACCGTGTTGCTCTTCTCAGGGATATGAAGCGTATCACCGGCCTCCAGTATAAGGTCGCTGTTGCTTCCCCTGAGAATGCTCAGGGGAGTGAGATTTATGACCACCCGCCCGGATGCCCTGCTCTCCTTTAGCTTTGCCACAAGCGCCTTTTGTGCGGATATGAACTGGGCCTGGGCTGCCAGGTCATCCTTGTCAAGGGTTGTCTGGGCCTCTGTGGAGCTGTACTGGGCAATCTCTATCTCCATCTCCTTCATCATGTCTCTTAAGCGCTGCTCCTGGACCTGCCTGACGTCTTCCCTTGTAAACACGGCGCCCCTCAGGTATGCCTGATCGGTAAATCCTCCTGCCCTCTCTAGGATATCGCTCAGCCGTTCTTCTTTTCGTATGTGGTATCTGCCGGGAAAAGAAACCTCACCTGTCACAGTGACGAACTTCTTCTTTTCCCACCACTCAGGGATCTCTTTTATGTGCACCAAGTCCATGGGTTGAAGCGCCAGGTCGTGGTTTGCGTCTTTTTTAAGGGCCTTTTCAACATCAAAGCTGAGAATAGAGGTCTCCACTTTTTTGCCGTCAACGATGTCATACCTTACAATCTCTGCCTCTTCTGTATAGGCCGCATCTTTTAGATTCCCCGCAACCAGGATCAGGTCCCTGACCGTCATATTGGCTGCATACGGATATGAGCCCGGGTTGTTGACCATACCATCGATGGAAACTTCATACCTTTCCGCATATTCCCATGTACTGTGAATCACTACATTGTCAAGGTCCTGAAGCAGCAGGTTGTGCCTTGGATCGCCCTCCATGGCCCTGCCCACATCAAAAGTCAATATGGTTTTTTCTTTTGTCCGCCAGTCGGTCCTGTATAAGTGGCCTGAGCCCATGTACGCATCCCTGGTAAAACTGCCCGCCTTAAACACAAGGTCCTTTATCCGCATACCCCTGGTAAGTGTAAACTCCCCTTTATTCTTTACCTCCCCTCCGATGGTAACCGACTCTTTCCATTGCTCTTCCCACACAGAATGGATAACAATGCGGTCTTCGTTCCGGACCTTGATATTATGCCCTGGATCACCCGCAAGCGCCGCTCCCGCATCAAAATAAATAGTGATCCTTCGACGATCCTCCTCGATCCTAATGAGCTCGGCCTTGGGCAGGTATGCTTCTTCAGTAAGATCCCCGGCCTTGAGGATAATATCCTTCATTCGCATGTCGTCTATAAAATACCTGCCAGGCTTGCGAACCTCGCCTTCAACAACTGCATAGGGCCGGTCTTCAAACATCTGTTTGTGAAACACATACACCTCATCCCGCGGCATCAGTGCGATGTCCTGGGTCCTGTCTCCCCTTACAACAAGGCGGCCCAGGTCAAAAGGAACGAGTTCCGCTTGCATGTCCTTTAGCCGGTACCTCTTAATAAGCGCGTAATCAAAATATGTATCCATCAAAAGGCTGTTGGTGTCAGGCAGAATATCCGACACCCTGAGCCCTTGACTGTAGGCATACTCTCCCGGCCTGGCCACATTTCCATATAAAAAGACCGCGTTCACGGATGAGGGGATTATGGAAAAGACCCGTATAAGGTCGCCATCCGTAAGCGGAACAGGTTTTTTTCTGATCAGTTCAGCATGGGAAATGTCCAGTACTATCTGTGACCTGTTTTCAAACGCCCTCTCTATCTGTATGCGCTGGTTGTATGCCCTGGGCTTCAGCCCCCCTGCCAGGGAAAGGGCAGTATCAAGGGTCTTCCTCTCCTTTAGCTCATAAACAGCCGGTCTTTTGACATTACCGGCCACACTTACCATGGGACCTGCCTGGGGCACGAATATTACATCACCGGGCATAAGCCTGGTATCATCAGTGGTGTCGCCCTTTAAAAGAAAATCATACAGGTCGATCACGCTGACGACCTTCCCATGCCGCTTCAGCTCAACCCTTCTCAGCGACCCCAGTTCTGTGGGCCCTCCTGAAGAGAGCAGGGCGTTTGCAATGGTGGCCAGAGAACTCACCGTATAAACGCCAGGGGCTTTTACCTCTCCCAGCACAAAGACCTGGATGGTCCGAAGCCTTCCCATGGATACATTGACATTGACCCCTGTGATGGCCTCCGCCTTCTGCTTTATCAGCTCCTTCAGTTCGCCGAAGGTTATCCCCGCAACAGTCAACGGCCCTATCTTGGGGAAATTAATCACGCCTTCACTATCCACTTCCAGGCTGTAAGAGGCATCCAGACGTCCCCACATCAGGATCTTGATCTCATCTCCCGGCCCTATTATGTAATCATTTGATACGGGAAAGGCCGTTATAGGCGCAAAGGTACTGGGGGCGCTCGAAAAAAGCTTGTGCCCGAATATCTCAAGAGCGGCCCTCACTTCCGGCGCGCTCTTCTTAAAAAAATCTTCATCCGGCTTGGGCTCCTTTGCAGGCTCTTCAGGCTCTTTTTTTTCTATACTGTCTTCCGGCTTTGGTTCGGCTTTCTCGTCCGCGACAGCCTCTTCCTTTGCCTCAGCTTTTTTCTCCTCAAGTATCTTTTTCCCTGCCTCTATCTCTTCAGGGGTAAGGTCGCCCAGTTTTCCCTGCTCCTGGAACTGCTTCACCATACCAGGATCCACGCGCCCGTCTTGAACAGCTTCAATGATAGCCTGTTTTTGCTGCTCAGAGACCTGTCCGGCCTCCTGAGCAAACAAAGGGTTTTGAAAACAAAACAGAAAAACCGTCAGGAACAGAACAAAGAAGAAAAATGCTTTTTTTTGATTCATACCGTCCTCAAAAATCAGAATAAAAGATTGCAGAAAATGTTCGCTTATTTTTAAAACTCGTTAGGTTCGTTATGAGCGTTAAGGGCGTTTTGTGCGTAAAAACTATCAAAACAACCTGCAAGTTATCCTTTCTTTTCTCCCCTCACCCTTATTCTTATCTAGTGCTTCATGTTTATGTTTTTACTTTGTCGACCCCTCACAGTCTCTTTGCCTGCCCCGTGAAATACCCCAATGGGGTCAGCGAAGGGTATTTCACTGGATGCGCCTTCGCGGTTTTCACTTCTGTTTTTTTGAATTTATCTCTTTTGAATTTTGAAATTGTTTAGTATTTAGAATTTCGATTTTCGATTTTATATTTAGTTATTGTTCAGGGTATCGTATTTTACCTTCCGCGAATGGTAAGTGCCATCTTGTGCGAATCGTGAGCCGAAGCTTTTCGGCGACCCGATTCGTACAAAACTTCGCGTCCTTAGCGTCTTCGCGGTTCAATCTTTTCCTCCCCTTGGCCCCTTGAATCCTTGCCCTTTATTCTAAAACAGCCCCTACAATATATAAAAACCCGATCCTGTCAATTTTTTTATGCCTCTCCGTGGCTTTCCCTAAATTCCTAACTTTTCAGTCTCTTGCAACTCTCCGGTTTATGTCATCTGAACATGAGCATTGTTTTAACTTTCGGATTTACTTTTCTATAACCCCTGCGCTTTATCTTTTGTTTCGAATTTAATCGTGGGTCTTATTGTTTTTTTTCGCTCGGAGACTTGAACCCTTCCTCTGATCTCACAAGCCACTAGCCCAGCAGGGATAAGGTCTTTTCGAAGGTGACTGGCGGAAGGACGCTGTTTTTTCCCCTTACCTCTTACCCCTTATTCTTATTTCGTACTTCGGATTTCGTATTTATCCTCTAAATGACGTTACGCCCATTATGTTCGTTAGAAGAACTTCATGGGGCAGCTCAAAGCAGGAACCGGATTAGTGGATGGAAACGGACTTGCTTGTTTTCAGGAATCAGCTTCGGTTCCCTGAATCTGCGCCAGGAGAAGGCTGCGGTGAGCGGTCTTTGAGCAACTCTATCGGCGGCCCTAGCGCCATCGTAGCGCAATTTACGTCTTTAGTATGTCTTTATGGGTCCGCTCAAAAAAGGGACCGGAATGATGGCTGAAAAAAACGAGTTTAATTGTTTTTTTAAGCCAGAAAGTTCGGTACCTGGTTCTGCGCCAGCAGAAGGCTGCAATAGGCAGCCCTTTGAGCTTAGCTATTCTTATTCTTGTAATTCTTTTCTTCGCGTCCTTGGCGCCTTCGCGGTTCAGTTTTTCTTTTCCCCAAGGGGATGCATGGACTTATAAATAGGATGCCCGATTTATGAGGCAATCTCTTATCCGTGTAATCCGCGTCATCCGTGGCAAAAAATCTTTTCGCACCTCACGCCTCACGCCTGACCCTTCACGCTCTTAACGCTCTTATCGATTCCTGTTCCGAATTCTATCTTCATTTAAAAAGCAATTCATAAACCTCCTGCACAGACCCTACCCCGGTAAGCCCTATCCCCGAAACAGGCACCACCCCTTCCAGATTGCTTGGCGAAAGAACGCACCTGGAAAACCCCATCTTTTCCGCCTCCCTGATCCTCATCCCCGGCCTGCTCACACCCCTTATTTCCCCTGCCAGGCCCACTTCTCCAAACATCACCAGGTCCCTTTCAACAGGCTTTTCCAGAAAGCTGGACATCATGGCACACACAATACCCAAATCCGCAGCAGGCTCCTCCACCCTCAACCCGCCCGCCGCATTCACAAAAATATCCTGGTCTCCCAGTTCCATTCCCATCTTCTTTGACAGCACCGCAACAAGCAGAGAAATCCGGTTATGATCCACCCCGATGGCCGTTCTCCTCGGCATGCCTAGCGGGCTGGGGCTCACAAGGGCCTGTATCTCCACCAGTACCGGCCTTGTCCCTTCCATGCAGGGTATAACAATAGAGCCCGGAACATTTTCCGGCCTTTCTTCCAGAAATATGCGCGAGGGGTTTCCCACTTCTTCCAGACCGCTGTCTTTCATCTCAAATACGCCGATTTCGTTCGTAGAACCGAAACGGTTCTTCACCGCCCTCAATATCCTGAACACATGCCCCCTGTCGCCTTCCAGATAAAGCACGGTATCCACCAGGTGCTCCAGAACCTTGGGCCCGGCGATTGCGCCCTCTTTGGTCACATGCCCTATCAAAAATATGGATACACCGGATCCCTTTGCAAAGGCCATTAACCTGGAGGCTGACTCCCTAACCTGCCCCACGCTCCCCGGTGCCGAATTAATGCCATCCGTGTAAACCGTCTGAATAGAATCAACCGCCACGATATCAGGCCTGGATTCTCCTATCTCCTCCAGAAGTTCTTCCACGCATGTTCCGGCAACAACAAAAAGCCTGTCAGAACTAACACCAAGTCTCTCCGCTCTCAGCCTGATCTGCTGGGGAGATTCCTCTCCGGATATATACAGGCACTTAAAACCCTGCTGGCTGAGCCTGTAAAGCGCCTGGAGTATCAGGGTAGACTTTCCAATTCCAGGATCGCCTCCCACCAGTACCAGTGAACCGGGCACTACCCCGCCGCCCAGGGTACGGTCAAACTCTGAAATTCCTGTCCTGCGTCTCATCTCCGAATCCAGGGGAATGGAATCAATTGTCAGGGGCCTGGTAATATCAGACGGCCTTTCCCGCTTTGTTTCAATGACAGGCACCTCCTCCACCATGCTGCCCCACTCACCGCAGTCAGGACACCTTCCCATCCACTTAACGGCCTGGTACCCGCAGGCCTGGCAAACATAAACCGAACGATGCTTCTTGGTCATATTTTAAGACCCCTGCGTTAATTGCGTTAATAGCGTTAGGTTCGTTATGATCGTTAAGATCGTTTTTTGCGTTTAACGTTCTACCTACTCCTTCTCTTGTAATCTTTTCGTTTTGTAATTTGAACATTAGGATTTTGATATTGTTTAGTATTTCGATATTAGAATTTTGAATTTCATTTTTTTATTTTGTTTCTTCTCCTCACCCCTTACCCCTTACCTCTTACCCCTTATTCTGATTTCGTACTTCGGATTCCGAATTTATCCTCTAAACGACGTTACGTCCATTATGTTCGTTAGAAGAACTTCATGGGGCAGCTCAAAGCAGGAACCGGATTAGTGGATGGAAACGGGCCTGTTTGTTTTCGGCCAGAAAGTTCGGTACCTGAATCTGCGCCAGCAGAAGGCCGCTGAAGGCGGTCTTTGAGCAACTCTCTCGGCGGCCCTCGCGCCATCGTAGTCCAATTTACGCCCTTAGTATGTCTTTATGGGTCCGCTCAAAAAAAGGGACCGGAATGATGGCTGAAAAAAACGAGTTTAATTGTTTTTTTTAAGCCAGAAAGTTCGGTACCTGGTTCTGCGCCAGCAGAAGGCTGCGGTGAGCAGTCTTTGAGCGTGTCTTTCTTCGCGTCCTTGGCGTCTTCGCGGTTCAATCTTTGTCTTTAAAAGGGTCTCTGTCTCGCTCAAAGCAGAAACCGGAATGATGGATAAAAACGAGCTTGTTTGTTCTCATACATAAGATCCGGGGCCTGTTTCTGCCTAGCAGGAGCTGTGAAAACGGCCTTTGAGCACAACTTCGTAGTTATCAATTTATTAGCCTTTAATGTTTTTTAGCCCTTAATTGTTTTTGGCAGCGCTCAAAGCTGGACCTGGATCAAGGGATAAAAATAAGCTCACTTATTTTTATGACATAGAATCCGGGGCCTGGTTCTGCGCCAGCAGAAGGCTGCGGTGAGCAGTCCTTTGAGCGTGTCTTTCTTCGCGTCCTTCGCGTCTTCGCGGTTCAATCTTTGTCTTTGAAAAATCTTTTCGGGGCCGCTGGAAGCGGACTTTGAGCGCATCATTATTATCCGCGTCATCCGTGTAATCCGTGGCAAAAATTCTTTTCACACCTCACTCCTCACACTCGACCCCTTTCTCATCATTTCTTCATCCCCACCCCATGCTCCCTGGAAAGCCTGCTCAACTCCTTCTGCCACTTCGCGATCTCTTCTCCCGCGTTTTCTATCTTTTTATTCGCCTCCCTTATAAGGTACTCGTCACCCTTTTCTATAGCCCTCATCTTTGCCTTAAAGCCCCGCAAAAGATCCCTGACCCCGCCTATATACATCCCGTTTAGCCGCCTCACTTCATCGGTCTCGGGCTTTATCTCCATCAAAAGCTGAAGAAATCTCTCGTACCTGGGAATAACTTCCTCTTTAAGGGCCTCATATACCCTTTTATCCGTGGTATAGTTCTGTCCGGTTACTGCGGCATAGTGTTGAAGCGCATTTTTTTCCAGATCCCCTGTGTTCAAAAGCCCCTGGTTAATATACTCAATCAGGTCTATACCTACCCTGTCTGTGGCACATCCGCTCATAAAAAGAAAACACATTCCCAAAACAGCCGTCAGCCCTAAAGCCCCTCTTCTGCTAAGTCTACCTTTTTCCACGCTTTTCATGCCTCCATGCCTGTATCCTGGCATCTCCACTCTCTAATAAGGTTGTTTAGAACGTTAATATAAGGATAGAAGAAAGTGAAAACCGCAAAGGCGCCCCAGAGAAATACGCTTTGCTGACCCCTGCGGGGTATTTCACGGGGCAGGCAAAGAACGCCAAGTTTTGTCCGAATCGGGTCGTCCCGCTAAAGCGGGGCTCACGATTCGAACAAAGAGCCCACGCTATACGGGCTTTATTGGTCCCAACGGACCTAACGATCTAAACGCTCTAAACTCTCTCGCTCAAAGCAGGGGGCGAATTGAGGGCTGAAAACGAGTTTTACTTGTTTTTCAGCCAGAAAATTCGGTACCTGGTTCTGCGCCAGCAGAAGGCTGCGGTAAGCAGTCTTTGAGCGTGTCTTTCTTCGCGTCCTTGGCGTCTTCGCGGTTCAATCTTTGTCTTTAAAAAGGTCTTTGTCCAGCTCAAAAAAGGGACCGGGATGACGGCTGAAAACGAGTTTTACTTGTTTTTCAGCCAGAAAGTTCGGAACCTGTTCCTGCGCCAGTAGAAGGAAGCTGAAAGCGACCTTTGAGCGTGTCTTTCTTCGCGTCCTTCGCGTCTTTGCGGTTCCGTTTTTCCTTTTAAAAAAATGCCTTTGTGCCGCTCAAAGCAGATGCCGGATTAGTGGATGAAAACGAACTTGTTTGTTTTCAGACATAGAATCCGGGTCCTGATTCTACAACAGTAGAAGGAAGCTGAAAGCGACCTTTGAGCGTGTCTTTCTTTGCGTCCTTCGCGTCTTCGCGGTTCAATCTTTGTCTTTAAAAAGGTCTTTGTCCAGCTCAAAAAAGGGACCGGGATGACGGCTGAAAACGAGTTTTACTTGTTTTTCTGCTAGAAAATTCGGTACCTGGTTCTGCGCCAGCAGAAGGCTGCGGTAAGCAGTCTTTGAGCGTGTCTTTCTTGGCGTCCTTTGCGTCTTCGCGGTTCAATTTTTCTTTCCCCGAAGTGAATGCAAGGCCTTATAAATCGGGGGCCCGATTTATGAGGCAATCTCTTATCCGTGTAATCCGTGAAATCCGTGGCAAAAAATTTTCTGCAGTTCTGGCCTCCGACCCCTGACCTCCGTTCTCTGAGGTTCCGATCTCTGACCCCTGATCTCTTCGCTCCTCACCCCTATCCCCTCACTCATTGAACGCTCCCCCATTGCTTTTTTCCCCTACCTCTGCTAAACGCTGATCTGATTTCTATCAATGATCTGCGGTCGGTGTCAACAACACCCTGACTTAACCCTAAAGGGAAATTTTTTGGCGTCCTATGCCCTAACCCTGTGGCGCAACCATAACCTGATAAAGTATATGATATTCTTCTTTTCCAAAATTCTCGGTCATATTTTCTATGCAACCACAGGGTTCAAGTACCTGCTGCGTATGCCAATGAAACTTGCCCTCCTTCCCCTACTGTTCCTGCCATCCCTAAGCCTTGCCGTGGACAAGCCCTTTAACAACGGAGCCAACTGGGGAGGCACAGGCCTTATGGAGATACCCACTGCCCGTGTCCTTGACGACGGCGAGGTGAGGTTCGGCTATGCCCAGGCAGACCCTTACAGGTGGTACACAGGCGGCATGGGCATATTTCCAGGCCTGGAACTCAGCGGCCGTTTTACCGAGGTGTCAAATATCCCAACACGGTTAGGCCCGTCATATGGAGCTTACAAAGACAAGGCCTTTGACTTGAAGTACCAGATTCTTCCCGAATCCAAACTGCTCCCTGCCCTGGCAGTGGGTCTCCATGACTTTCACGGCACCCAGCTCTATGAGGCTCAGTACCTTACTCTAAGCCGGCAGATCTTTCCCCTGGACTTCACCTTCGGCCTGGGCAGAAAGCGACTCAAAAGTTCCACAACTTTTCCGCTCTGGGATGACCTCGGTATTTTCGGGGGCATAGAGTGGGCTGTTAACAGGAACGTTCATCTGATGGCCGAATACAACCCCATTGAATATGAAAAGGACAAGAGGTCTGCCCGGGGAGTACCGGAAGGGGCAAACTCGCCCATCAACCTGGGGCTCAGGATAAAGATCCTTGAAGGGGTGGACCTGGGCGTCTCCTACCAGAGAGGAGATACTATAGGCTTTATGTGCCAGTTGCACACCCTCCTGGGCGAACCCCTTTTACCCAAAAGACCGGACCCTGCCCTTCAATATCCCGTGGACAGGCGGCCCTTTAATAAACGGGACCCAAAAAAAATGGTGGAGCAGATTCACCAGGCCATTAAAAAAGCCGGCTTCAAGGATGTTTCCGTCTATACCAATGGTACAGGCCTGACTGCTGAGTTTGAAAACACCAGGTATCTCTCTGAAAAAAAGGCGGCAGGCAGGGCCCTGCGCATCCTGCTTTTTCATTCTCCGGAAAATACAAAAATGCTGACCGTAATCCTCAAGCGCCGGCAGATCCCTTTGCTCAGTGTCTCTGTCCGGCCGGATCACCTGGAGGCATTTCTCTACAACAGGATAAAGAAGGAGGTATTTCTCAAACTGGTTAATATAGAGCCTGCCAAGCCGGCCCCTGAACAAGCCCCTGATCCTGTGGCATCAACAAAAGAAGACCAGAAATTCAATTTTCGTTACGGCATAAAGCCGGACCTCCAGACCCTCTTGAACGACCCTTCCGGTGTATTCAAATACCGCCCCGGAATAAAACCCTACTTTATTTCTTCCCTGTGGAAGGGTGCTGCTTTTTACGCCCGTTATGATATCCCCTTTTATTCCAACATCAGTTCCAGCAATACCCCTGAACTGGGAGCTGTCAGGACCGATGCATGGCTCTACAAGGACCGCAATTATTCCTTTGACAAATTAATGGTCGACCAGGTCTTTAAAATATCGCCCCAAATCTTTGGGCGGCTATCCGGCGGGTATCTTGAAAAGATGTATGCCGGGGCAGGCGCGGAGATTCTCACTTTTCCCGGCCTGGGAAACCTGGCCCTGGGCCTTGAAACTGACTGGGTCAAAAAGAGAGAAAGGCACTCCCAGTTTGACCTTCTCGACTTTGAAGCACACACCATCCTTGGAAGTATCTCTTACCACATCCCCCAGATCGCGGTCACGCTCAGTACGCGTTATGGCAGATTCCTGGCCGGCGACAAGGGATGTGTGCTTGATGTCAGCAGGCAATATAACACAGGTGCGACCGTGGGCTTCTGGTACAGCTTTACCGATACGGACCACATGACCGGATTCAACAAAGGTTACAATGATAAAGGCGTTTATCTTACGCTGCCTGCCCGAATGTTCCTGGAGCGTGACAGCAATCTCAAATACAACTATTCAATCGCCCCATGGACCAGGGACGTTGCTGCCACGGTATCAAGGTGGCAGAGCCTTTTCGACCTGACCAACGACCTGACCCCCTCGGGCTTCAAGCAGGACCTTGGCACCCTGAAAGACTAGCCCCCTCACTCCTCCCAACTCTCCTAACGATTTTTCGAACAGATTTGTTGCTTGGTATTTGGATTTTGCTTTTCATTTTTCTGTCTTAAATTTGTCTGTGCCAAATGATTTCCTGCCAAGCTGCTATATACAAGAGTCAACAGCAGACCTGACCCGTGCCTTTTAATGGGTGACCCCTTGAGTGTAATGTTTTCTTTTCGTAATTTGAACATTAGGATTTTGATATTGTTTAGTATTTCGATATTAGGATTTCGGATTTATCCTCTAAACCACGTTAGGTTCGTTATGATTGTTTAGAGCGTTTTGCGTGTAAAACCATCAAAACAACCAGCGCGCTATCCTTTCTTCCACCCTCGAATCCTTGAATCCCAGAACTCTTAACTACTTACGCCTTATTCTGATTTCGTGCTTGTAATTTGCTGTTTTACAGCCGCTCAAAGCAGGAACCGGATTAATGGATGAAAACGGGCCTGTTTGTTTTCTGCCAGCAAGTTCGAAACCTGTTCCTGCAATAGAAGTAAGCCGTGAAAACTGCCTTTGAGCAGGAGCTATGTGCCTTAAACCCTTCTTGGCTTTCTTACTCCGGATCCTGTTTTTTACGCTTATGTTTTTGAGTTCTCAAGCCGCTCAAAGCAGGGGGCGAATTGAGGGCTGAAAACGGGCCTGTTTGTTTTCTGCCAGCAAGTTCGGTACCTGGTTCTACGCCAGCAGAAGGCTGCGGTGAGCAGTCTTTGAGCCATCTTAGTCAAATTTGAGTCTTTACTATGTCTTTATGGGTCCGCTCAAAGCAGGAACCGGATTAATGGATGAAAACGGACTTGTTTGTTTTCAGACATAGAATCCGGGTTTCTGTTTCTACGGCAGTAGAAGGAAGCTGAAAGCGACCTTTGAGTGGCCCACTTGGCGTCCTTGGCGTCTTTGCGGTTCAATCTTTGTCTTTAAAAGGGTCTTTGTGTCGCTCAAAAAAGGGACCGGAATGATGGCTGAAAAACGAGTTTTACTTGTTTTTCTGCCAGAAAATTCGGTACATGGTTCTGCGTAGCAGGGGCCGTGAAAACGGCTTTGAGCGGTTCTTCTTTTTTGTTATTTTTCCTTCTTTGCGTCCTTGGCGTCTTTGCGGTTCAACCGCTGTCTCTAGGGTCTCTTTAATAGGGCAGCTCAAAGCAGGGACCGGATTAGTGGATGAAAAAGAGCTTGTCTGTTTTCAGACACAAGATCCGGGTTTCTGTTTCTGTGCCAGCAGAAGGCTGCAGTAAGCAGCCCTTTGAGCTTAGCTATTCTTATCTTATACTTGTATTTTTTTTCTTTGCGAGCTTGGCGTCTTTGCGGTTCAATTTTTTCCCCCGGAGGGGATGCATGGACTTATAAATAGGATGCCCGATTTATGAAGCAATCTCTTATCCGTGTAATCCGTGCCATCCGTGGCAAAAAATCTTCTGCAGTTCTGGCCTCCGACCCCTGACCTCTGACCTCTGATATGTTCGCTCTTAACGCTATTAACGCTCCTAAAGTTCAAAACGTAAAAAAAATTTAAAAAAAACATAAAAACCTCTTGAAATTCCTAAAACAACCATTTAGTATTAAAGACCTGTTTTTTGCGATTTGGCTCTTAGTATTTTTGCAAAATGCAAGCAACCAGGTGCATAGTAAGAACAAATTATTTAGAAATATTAGGTTCAAATTTGTAACTTAACTTAAAACTGCTCCGCTACAATTTTGGCAGACTTTTTGCTTAAAAATATAAAATCAATTATCTATTATTTGGGCGAGCAAATTTGTTCCGGAAGTGGAGGTTTTTAAATGAAAAGGGAAAGTCTTAGTGTCACGGGTAAAATAGGAATAATTCTATTGGCCATGGCGTTCATGATAGTACCGGTCGCAACCTCGACCTGCTTTGCCCAGCCAGCAGCAGGTGGAGGAGGCGCGGGAGGCGCGGGTGCTGGTGCCGGAGGCGCGGGTGCTGGTGCCGGAGGCGCGGGTGCTGGAGCAGGCGCAGCAGGCGGTGCAGCGGCAGGCGGTGCAGCAGCAGGTGGCCTGGCAGGCCTTGGTATGGCGGGTACCATAGGGCTAGGAGCACTTGGCGCCCTGGGTATTGCAGCGGCAGCAGATGCAGTCTCTGGTGATGACCCCGTTACACCTACAGCCCACCATTGATAATAAAAACCCTATTATGAAATTATGAACATAAGAATTGCAGTAGTCCAGTTAAGGACTACTGCCAGTGTAGGGATAGGGGCTATTCGCAGGGGAACACAATCATAAGGAGTATCCAGCCTACCAGGCAAATCACAAATATTTATCGCTTTTTTTAACCACAATAAAAAATCCCATCAAACCGCAATAAAAATACAATCCTGATTTGCGGTGGATGGTTTAAAAGATGTTCATGTCGTGAACAAAGACTTTGAAAAAGAAATCCGCTACTCCCTGCTCAGAATGCTGAACAGTGATCCTGACCTCACCCAGCGTGAAATGGCCAGGAGCATGGGAATCAGTCTGGGCAAGGTAAATTACTGCCTGTCGGAGCTGGTAAAAAAAGGATTTGTAAAGGTCAGCAGGTTTAAGGGATCAAGAAACAAGGCCGGATATTTTTACATACTGACGCCACATGGTATTGAAGAAAAGGCCCGGTTAACCATGAGCTTTTTAAAGAAAAAGACCGCTGAGTATGAACAAATACGTATACAGATAAAAGACCTGGCCCGGGAAATAGAAAAAGAAGAGCCCGGCCACCTTGAAGTAAACAAGGCCTGGAAATTACTCAGTCATGGGGATTGATCATCCCCTAATCACGGTTTTCGCTAAAACTATTATGATTTTAATCGGTTATGTCCACTTCCTCCCGAAACCAAAGGGGCGGAGCTATGCCTGCACTTCTGACACCACCGTCAAATAGTTGACACACTGGTTAGAAAGGGGCCAATGGCTCGAGGGGAAAGAGAACAAGATAAAAACATGAAATTCGTGGCAAAAAATTTCGCGACCTTCGCGCCTTCGCGGTTCAATCTCTGTCTTTAGGAGCTCTTTATAGGACAGCTCAAAGCAGGGAGCCGGATTGATGGATGAAAACGAGCTTGTTTATTTTCAAACACAAAATCCGGGGTCCGATTCTACGGCAGTAGAAGAGAAGCTGAAAGCGAGCTTTGAGTGGCCCACTTTGCGTCCTTCGCACAATCGGGGTTAATTGCCTTCTTCAGTAAAATCTTTGGCAGGGCAGCTCAAAGCAGGGAGCGAATTGGGGGCTTAAAATGAGTTTACTTATTTTCAGCCACAAAATTTGTCCCCCAGGTCTGCGACAGCAGAGGGCAGCTGGAAGCGGTCTTTGAGCTTGTCTTTCTTTGCGACCTTCGCGTCTTTGCGGTTCAGTTTTTATTTTCCCGAAGGGGATGTCTAGCCCCTTAAATCGAATGCTCGATTTCAGGGGCAAAGAAAAACATTATCATCCGTGTAATCCGTGGCATCCGTGGCAAAAAAACTTCGCGTTCTTAGCGTCTTTGCGGTTCAATCTTTACCCCGCTCTAAACGCTGTTCCAACCGCCCCTAATCTATTAACAAACGATTCGTGTTTCGGATTTCGATATTCGAATTTAGAATTTAATAATCAGCTATCTTTTCCATTTAATCCTCTCGCAAAGGATCTTAAAATGAGCGCCAATAACCCTTCACCCCTCACGCCTCACCCCCCCGTCGCTGTAATCGGAAGCGGCTACTGGGGAAAGAACTTAATCCGCAACCACCACCAGATCGGCAGCCTTAAACTCATATGCGACAATAACGAAACCGTGCTGGCCTCCTTCAAGGAACAGTACCCGAATATAGAAACATGCGTGGCCTTGAGCGACGTCATGTCACGGAATGATATCAAAGGAGTTGTAATCGCCACCCCGGCCGAAACCCACTACAGTATCGCCCGTGAGGCCCTTTTAGCCGGAAAGCACGTGTATGCGGAAAAACCCCTGGTGCTGGATGAAAAACAGGGAGAAGACCTGATCACCCTGTCGGAACAGCAAAACCGTGTGCTGATGGTCGGGCACCTCCTGCAGTACCACCCCGCATTTGTCCGCTTAAGGGAACTTGCCTCAAAAGGAGAACTGGGCCGTATAAACTATATATACTCCCACCGCCTCAACCTGGGCAAAATTAGAAGGGAAGAAAACATCCTCTGGTCCTTTGCGCCTCATGACATCTCCATGATCCTTTCCCTTGCTGGCGAGACACCGGATAATGTGCATGCAACAGGAGGATACTACCTCCACAAAAAAATCGCTGATGTCACCACCACTCATATGGAATTCCCTTCCGGCCTTCAGGCGCACATCTTCGTGTCCTGGCTGCACCCGTTCAAAGAACAGAAGCTGGTAGTGGTGGGCGACAAAAAAATGGCGGTTTTTGACGATACCCAGCCATGGGAGGACAAGCTTCTCCTTTACGGCCACCAGATCAACTGGAAAAACAATATGCCGGTCCCTGTAAAAGCAGAACCCGAAAGAGTGAACATAGAAGAGGATGAACCGCTCAAACTGGAATGTCTTCATTTTCTCGACTGCATGTCCAGCGGAAAACGTCCCATAACGGACGGTTCAGAAGGCCTTCAGGTCTTAAGGGTACTTAATGCCGCACAGCACTCCCTGGACCACGGCGCTCCTGATTCCTCACACCTTTCGCCTCACTCCTCCCCCCCCCGCGCCTCACGCTTCACCCCTCACCCCTCACGTGAGTTTTTTCGTCCATTCAACAGCGATATTAGACGAAAATGTGGAAGTTGGCGAAAAAACGAAAATCTGGCACTTCACCCACGTTCTCAAAAACTCCAGCATCGGCACGGGTTGTAACATCGGCCAGAACTGCGTGATCGGCCCGGATGTGACCATAGGCGACAGGTGCAAGATACAAAACAACGTGAGCGTATACAAAGGGGTGACTCTGGAAAAAGGGGTGTTCTGCGGACCATCCATGGTATTTACCAATGTATACAATCCCCGCGCTGAAATGAGCAAGATGGACGAGGCCAGACCCACCCTGGTAAAACAGGGCGCCACGATCGGAGCCAATGCCACCATAGTCTGCGGCATCACCCTGGGCCGCTACTGCTTTATCGGCGCCGGGGCCGTAGTAACAAGAGATGTCCCTGACCATGCCCTCGTAATGGGCAACCCGGCTAAACAGACCTCCTGGGTTTGTGAATGTGGAGTAACTCTGAAGGCAGGAGGCAATAGGAAGAAGGTAATAGGAGGTAATGATCAGGCAACATATACATGTCCTTCTTGTGAGAATAAATATCTCTTAACTAACGGCCAATTAGCACCTCTGAAACAAAAATAGTTCTTTTTGGGCCTTACGGCAATGCACTATTTGTTCGAATCGTGAGCCCCGCTTTAGCGGGACGACCCGATTCGTACAAAACTTTGCGTCCTTCGCGTCTTTGCGGTTCAGTTGCTCTCTTTATGAACTCTTTATAGTGCCGCTCAAAGAAGGAGCCGGAATGCTGGCTGAAAACGAGTTTACTTGTTTTCGGCCTGAAAGTTCGGAGCCTGGTACTGCGTCAGCAGAGGACTGCGGTGAGCAGGCCTTTGAGCGCGCTTCGTTTACGTTCTAATGTCTTCATTGTTTGAACCGATTTTTTCCCTCTTTTTGGGGCAGCTCAAAGCTAGGGAGCGAATTGATGGCTGAAAACGAGTTTTACTTGTTTTTTTGCCAGAAAATTCGGTACCTGAATCTGCGCCAGCAGAAGGCTGCGGTGAGCAGCCCTTTGAGTTGTCCACTTGGCGTCCTTAGCGTCTTTGCGGTTCAATCTTTGTCTTTGAAAAATCTTTTCGGGGCCGCTGGAAGCGGACTTTGAGCGCGTCCTTAATATCCGTGCAATCCGTGAAATCCGTGCCAAAAAATCTTTACGCCCCTTAGCTTCACTCCTAACTCTTCACGGTCTGTCGGCGTCTTAGCGGTTTTCACCTATATTTTCCCCCGCCGTAAGCGGGACAATCAGATTCCATACCTAATCAGGAGATCTCAATGGACAAGCCCATACAAATTGAAGTAAGCCCTGAGGGCATTATCGAAGCGGTTAAAAAAATGAAGAAGAAAGAAAGGGAAGCTTTCTTAGAAGATCTTCTGGCCGCTACCTCACCCGAATATCTTGCGAGCATAAAGGAGGCCCGTTCTGATTACAAAGCTGGCCGAACAGGCACTCATTCTGAGGTCTTTGTGGAGTGAACTTCAATCTCGTCTATACCAAACGAGCTATTCGTGATGTCAGAAAATTGGAGCCATCCACAAAGCTCCGTATAGGCGAAGCTCTTTTGCGACTTCAAGAGAATCCATTGAAATACTCTGAAAAAATAACCGACTTGAAACTCGGCTCATATCGTTTCCGCATAGGGGATTACAGGGTAATTTTTTGATCTGGAGGGTAAAGATATCGTGATTTTGAGAATTGGACACCGGCGGGATATTTACAGGAGGTGACGACTAAGATTCGACTTCATTATTTTTGCTCTGTGGCCCTGATGATTTCTTTAAAACGCCTTTATGGGTTTACTCAAAGGCGGGAGGCGAATTGATGGCTGAAAACGAGTTTTACTTGTTTTTCTGCCAGAAAGTTCAGAACCCGATTCTGCGGTAGCAGCGGGCCGCTGTAAGCGGACTTTGAGAGTCACTTCGTAGTTATCAATTTATTATCCTTTAATGCTTTGTAGAAATGGTAGGCTTTAATTGTTTTGGCGGCGCTCAAAGCAGGGGCCGGATTAATGGATGAAAACGAGTTTATTTGTTTTTAGACATAGTATCCGGTACCTGGTTCTGCGCAGCAGGGGCCGTGAAAACGGCTTTGAGCGGTACTTCTTTATTATTATTTTTCGTCCTTTGCGTCCTTGGCGCCTTTGCGGTTCAATTTTTCTTTTGCTGCCTTGGCGTCCTTAGCGTCTTCGCGGTTGAGTTTTTTCTGCATCTCAGACGACGCTCTAAACGCCCAGGTCTCTTACAACACGTCATTGCCCGGGAAATAGACCGAAGAGATTTTAGATAGCTATATTCTAACTTGACTTTTCAAATATCCATGTTACTTTATAACTATGTTTAACAGATGGCTTGAGATTCCAGAGAACAAAAGCTGTTTAATGATCGGACCACGGAGATCCGGTAAAACGACACTTCTCAAAAAACGATATCCTTCAATCGCATATGCCTCACTGGACGATCTGGATTTCCTCGATTGGGCCAAAAAAGATCCAAAAGGTTTTATAGGCAATCTTGGCAGGTCGGCAATAATTGATGAAATTCAAAGAGTTCCGCTTATTACGATTGCGATAAAATATGCCATTGATAACGAGGACGCCCGATTTTTGATGACGGGATCCAGCTCAATAGGGCTCATGGACGCCGCCTCAGATACCCTGGCCGGTAGAATCAATATTTTCTCTCTTCCTACTGCCTGCTGGGGTGAGGATCAGGGTGAGCCGACTCATTCTATTTTAGATGACCAGACTGGTTTACCACAAATCAAAGAAGCGTATCGCAGATTGAAAGAGGCAATAGCGTATGGCCAATTTCCCGAAGTCCTTGGTCAGCAAAATGGTGAGAAAAAAAAGGATGTCCTTGTAAATTACAGGAATACATACTTCACCAGAGATTTGATGCAGCTGTCAAATATTGAAAACATTGAGGGGCTTCTTGCGGTATTCCAGCACCTTATTCGATCCCTCGGATCCCATCTTGAAGTTTCAAATTTCGCGAGGGAAGCCGGAATAAGCAACCCGACTGCCAAAAAGTATCTTAATGCCTTGAAACAGGCCCAAATGACTTTCAAACTATACGGTTATCAATATGGCCCGGCAAAACGTTATATTAAAGCCGCAAAGACCTATTTTTCCGACAACGGGATTATTGCCAGTTTTAACTCCAGCATAAATGAAGGACAGCTTTTGGAGAACTTTGTCATATCTGAGTTGGAAAAGCGACGAAAACTGGGATTCATTAAATCGGATCAGTTTTACTACTACAAAAGTGCTGCTGGAAATGAGATTGACCTGATATTTGAAGTGGATGAAACCGTTCACGCGATCGAAATTAAAAGCACAAAAAGGCCGGGGCCCAAAGATTTTCGGAATTTGAGACAATTTAAAGATCGTTTAAACCGGCCCGTCAAGCGTATTCTTTTCTATTTAGGGGAGGAGAATGGGACAATCGATGGCATCCAATTGTTGCCCATAGGCACGCTCTTTCGCGGAAAATGATCAGTAACAGAATCAGCGTAATCCGTGAAACCCGCCTGCCAACGCCTGCAGCGTAGCAATGGCGGGCAGGTCCGTGCCAAAAAATTTTCTGCAGTTCTGGTCTCTGACCTCCGACCTCTGGTCTTCGAGGCTTTCTATGTTTGTAGTTAATGGCTTATTTGTTCAAATCGTGAGCCCAGGACTTTGAGCGCCTGTTAAATATCCGTGTAATCCACGTCATCCATGGCAAAAAACTTTGCAGTTAAACCTCAAGGCATAATTTCATGGACGTCCCCCGAGTGTTCCTCTTTAGGAGGTCTTTATGGGACAGCTCAAAGCAGGGACCGGAATGATGGCTGAAAACGAGTTTTACTTGTTTTTCGGCCAGAAAGTTCGGAACCTGTTCCTGCGCCAGCAGACGGCTGCGGTGAGCAGCCCTTTGAGCGTGTCTTTCTTGGCGTCCTTAGCGTCTTTGCGGTTCAACCGCTGTCTCTAGGGTCTCTTTAATAGGGCAGCTCAAAGCAGGAAACGGATTAGTGGATGAAAACGGAGTTGTTTGTTTTCAGACATAGAATCCGGGTTTCTGTTTCTACGGCAGTAGAAGGAAGCTGAAAGCGACCTTTGAGTGGCCCACTTTGCGAGCTTGGCGTCTTTGCGGTTCAATTTTTTCCCCCGGAGGGGATGCGTGGCCTTATAAATCGGATACCCGATTTATGAGGCAATCTCTTATCCGTGGCATCCGTGTAATCCGTGGCAAAAAATCTTTGCGCATCTAACGATCTAAACAATGCCCCTTGATTACCAGACAATTTTCAGAGAATTGAACAAAGAAAAAATCAACTACCTTGTCGCCGGCGGCCTGGCAGTCAATTTCCATGGAATCCCCCGAATGACCTATGACATTGATTTGATCATCTCACTTGTTACTGATAATATCAGGAGGATCTTGTCAAAGCTCAAAACATGGGGATACCTGCCCAGGGCACCTGTAGATCCCGAGCAATTACTGGATGAAGGAATAAGAAACACCTGGATCCAGGACAAAGGAATGAAGGCCTTCAGCCTATACAATGACAACGAAGCCATAGGGGAAATCGACCTCATTATTGACTGCCCCATACCCTTTGATCAGCTCAAAGCCAGATGTATCAGTATACCCATCAAGGGATTAAATATCCCCGTAATTTGCCTGAAGGACTTAATAGAGATAAAAACCCAGGCCGGCAGAAAACAGGACCTTGCAGACGCGGAACATCTTACAAAATTACTGGATCAATAATGGAAAACCCTAAAGGCTTCAGTTACACACTGAGCGATAAACGAATACTCGACTACAGGACGTGGCCAATGGAGCGCCGCCTGAATTGGCTCCTTCTCGGAAACAACCTGAGAAAGGACCTCCCGGCCAAAACCATCGCCCTCCAGGAAAAGTTCCGTCAGGCAAAGTTATAAAAACCAACGTTCTCAACGCTCTCAACGCGCCTGAAGCTCTCTATGTTCGCAGTTCATGGCTTATTTGTACGAATCGTGAGCCCCGCTTTAGCGGGACGACCCGATTCGTACAAAACTTTGCCACCTTCGCGTCTTAGCGGTTCAATAATTTTTTCTTTTGTTTCTAAAATAGCAATGTCGCTATACTCGCACCACGGCATCGAACACTTGTTAAACAACCAAACGATCCTCTATCTTAGAACAGCTCTTTGTTCGAATCGTGAGCCGGAGACTTCCGGCGACCCGATTCGTACAAAACTTCGCGACCTTTGCGCCTTTGCGGTTCAGTTTTTCTTTTGCGACCTTTGCTTCTTGTAGTTAATCCTTATTCTGTCCCTGCATCTTTTTAATGGAAATCGAACAAATAGCCAAACAGATAGTCAATTCCGCAATCACTGTCCACAAAGCCCTGGGCCCCGGGCTTTTGGAATCAGCCTATCAAAAGTGCCTGGCATACGAACTAGAAAACACCGGCCTAGCTGTCAAATGTGAACTCAATCTGCCAATCCAGTACAAAAACATGCAAATCGATGCAGGTTTTCGTGCGGACATGATTGTTGAGGACTCTATAATCATCGAAAACAAAACCGTTGACCAGATAGCACCCATTCATGAAGCACAACTCCTGACATATCTTAAACTGACCAATCTTCACCTTGGCTTTCTGCTGAACTGGAATGTCACTTTAATGAAACATGGCATAAAACGTATCGTAAATAACCTCAATGAAACTCCTACTGCAAACATGGAATCTTTGCACGAATCGTGAGCCCCGCTTTAGCGGGACGACCCGATTCGTACAAAACTTTGCGTCCTTTGCGCCTTTGCGGTTCAATCTTTTTCTTAGTTTTGTATCTTTTCCACCGGAGAATATCATGGAAATCAAAGCAAACAACATCACCTGGCATGAAGGCCACGTAGACCGCAAGGCCCGCGAAGCCGCCCTCGGCCAGAAAGGCTGCACCATCTGGCTCACCGGCCTCCCCTCATCCGGCAAGAGCACCCTGGCCTTTACCCTGGAACACGCACTTGTACAAAGAAACAGGCTTGCATATGTCCTCGACGGCGACAATATCCGCCACGGCCTTAATAGAAACCTCGGCTTTTCAGCAACAGACCGCGAAGAAAACATCCGCCGCATAGGCGAGGTGGCCAAACTCTTTGCGGACGCCGGTTTTATTACCATGACCAGCTTCATATCCCCCTACCGCAAGGATCGGGACATCGCCCGAAAAATACATGATGAAACCGGCCTCTTTTTTATGGAAGTGTTTGTAGATGCACCTGTCGAGGTATGTGAAGAGAGAGATCCAAAAGGACTGTACAAGAAGGCGCGCGCAGGAGAGCTCAAAAATTTCACCGGCATCAACGACCCATACGAAGCCCCTGAAAATCCAGAGCTAATAATTGATACGAGCCAATTAAGTCCACAAAGGGGCGCTATGAAAATCCTTGGTTATTTAGTCGAAACCGGCTATTTGATGTTACCGAACGCAAAATAAGGTTCCCAACGCTCATAACGCTATTAACGCTCTATTTTTACAAACCAAAAGGACCAAATGACCCAAGTCCCTCGCTTCGAAGACCTGAAAGTTTGGCAACTCTCGCACGATCTTTCGCTCTATGTTGCCGATCTCGTAAAGTCTTTTCCAAAGCATGAAAAGTACGATCTAAGCGGTCAAATGCGTCGATCAGCTCGCAGCCTCCCATCAGACATAAGCGAAGGGTATGGAAGGTTCCATTTCAATGACAAGCTGACATTTTACGAAAGAGCGCGTGCGTCTTTGGGTGAATTGAGAAATCATTTTCGGGAAGCGTTCGGTAATAATTACATCGATAGCCCATCCCAAGACACCTATTTTAAGAGAATGGATGAAATTGGATATTTGTTGACCAGGATGATGGGCGGAGTACGAAGGGCCCGAGATTCCCACAACGCTGGCAAAAAGAATTCCAGCCGAAGGCTAACTTCCAATGCTAAGCATTAAATTCCATTTACGGAGTAAATCTCTTCCATCCGAAGGATAACATTTTCGATCTAAACGATCTAAGTGCACTACTGATTTACAAATTGCCGTTCTTCTGTGTTCCAAACAGTTCACCATTAACTTTTAACTATTCATACATGCGTTATCAGCCGGCCTCCGACCTCTGAGGCTTGCTATATTTGTAGTTAATGGCTTATTTGTTCGAATCGTGAGCCGGAGACTTTCGGCGACCCGATTCGTACAAAACTTCGCGACCTTTGCCTGCCCCGTGAAATATCCAACGGATCAGCGAAGCGTATTTCTCTGGGGCGCCTTTGCGGTTCAGATTTTCTTTTACCACCTTCGCGCCCTTCGCGCCTTCGCGGTTCAGTCTTTTTCCTGCTCTAAACGCTCTAAACGAACTCACAAATGGACGCCCGAATCGCGGCCCCTATTCAATGGCGGATTTTGACACTCGGAGCAATAAATGATAATCTATAAATCAATATCTTTTTAAAATTCCCATTTTAATGAGGTGCAATATGCCTCAAATAACTCTTAAAGAAACAATAACAAAGAAAATAAAATGCCGGCTATTATCAATCTCAGAGATGATATTTTTTGGAGGCAATAATGGAAATACAATTTATTACCGACGAACATGGGAATAAAACGGCAGCAATTGTCCCATATGATGAATGGGAGCGGACAGAAAAGGCGAAAAATATTCTTGAGCATATTTACCTTGCAGGGATAATTGAAGAACGCAAGGGCAGCGAACCGACAGTAAATTTGGATAATTTATTGAATGAAGAGGGATTGACACGTGCCGACCTGGAAAGTTGAGCTGATCCCTGAAGCCCGGGAAGATTTTAACAGTCTGGATGGCAGTGTAAAAAAGATAGTTTTAAAACAGCTTATCAAACTTGAACAGAATCCAAAATACGGTGATCCACTTGGCAATAAAGCTGGAATAAACCTCGAGGGATATTTCAAACTTTATGCTGATAAAAAACGAATAAGAATAATTTATGAGGTGATAGACGATATCATCAAGATTATTGCCATCGACAAAAGAGAAGATATGGAAGTTTATCGCATTTCTCGCATTCAACCTTTTCTCTCTTCCTGTTTGCAACAAACCAAATGGAAGAGAAACTTACTGATTTACAAATGGACGTGCCTATTTTTTCCTTTCGCTCCCTTTGCTTCTTGGCGGTTTAATCGCTCTCTTTAGGAGGTCTTTATGGGACAGCTCAAAGCAGGGAGGCGAATTGATGGCTGAAAACGAGTTTACTTGTTTTCGGCCAGAAAGTTCGGAGCCTGTTCCTGCGCCAGCAGAAGGCTGCAGTAAGCAGCCCTTTGAGTGACCCACTTCGCGACCTTCGCGCCTTCGCGGTTCATTAATTTTCTCTTTTGTTTCTAAAATAGTAATGTGTATATACTCGCACAGATGCATTAAATGTAGGATAGACTTTTATGAAGAGTTCCTTACCCGGAGGGTGAGCGTTCTTTGTTCGAATCGTGAGCCGGGGCTTCCGGCGACCCGATTCGGACAAAACTTTGCGACCTTTGCCTGCCCCGTGAAATATCCAACGGATCAGCGAAGCGTATTTCTCTGGGGCGCCTTTGCGGTTCAATCTTTTCCCAATCTTTATCTTTTAAAATAACTGTGCTTTTATTCTTCCTGCTAACGCATCGACCATATGACCAGCAACCGAATGACCCTCTATTTAAGAATAGCTCTTTGTTCGAATCGTGAGCCGGAGGCTTCCGGCGACCCGATTCGTACAAAACTTTGCGTCCTTTGCGTCTTCGCGGTTCAGATTTTCTTTTACCACCTTCGCGATCTTAGCGTCTTGGCGGTTCAATTGTCTCTCTCTAAAAACGTTTTAATGTGTCTTCTGGCTTTAAAATATTTACAGATTGAAGGTTAAACTTGCAATCTACACAAAATTAGCCTATTGTCTATTTCATGCAAGATAGAACTATTGAACCGGTTTTAAAAACCCTGGCACAGAAGTATCCGGTTGTAACGGTAACCGGGCCGAGGCAAAGCGGAAAAACGACTTTGTGCCGTAAAGTCTTTTCCAAAAAAGCTTACGTCAACCTTGAAGCTCCCGATGAGAGGCAATTTGCTTTAGATGACCCACGCGGGTTTCTTAACGCTTATCAGGAAGGTGCCATCCTTGATGAAATCCAACGGACCCCTGATCTCCTTTCCTATATCCAGCCCATGGTGGATGAAGATCCCGCACCTGGGAAATTTATCCTTACTGGAAGTCAGCAGTTAAATGTCAGCGAAGCCTTAAGCCAGTCTCTGGCAGGAAGGACAGGGATTTTGACGCTTTTTCCTTTTGACTGGAATGAGGTTCAAAGATATTTAAACCTGTCAAATACGGACGGCGTTCTTTTGCATGGTTTTTATCCACGGATACATCATATGCAAATCAATCCCTCACAGGCAATGGCGGACTATTTCGAGACATACGTGCAACGTGACGTCCGACAACTAATGCAAATACGTCATGCAGGCATGTTCGAAAAATTCGTTAGACTCTGTGCTGGAAGGATCGGGCAGCTTCTTAACCTTCAGAGCCTGGGGAACGAAACGGGAATTTCTCACACCACAGCCAGAGAATGGATTTCCATACTGGAGGCTAGTTATATCCTGTTTCAATTACCGCCCTGGCATGCGAATATTTCAAAGCGCCTGATAAAGACACCGAAGGTTTTTTTCTGGGATGTCGGTCTTGCTGCCTATCTATTAGGTCTGGAGGAAGAAAAACAGGTTTTTCGTGATCCTCTTCGAGGGAACCTCTTTGAAAATATGGTCGTGGCTGAAATGTTCAAACAATATTACCATAGAGGCATGCGCCCCAGGTTTTTCTTTTATCGCGACAGTACAGGCAATGAAGTTGATCTCGTCCTGGAAAAGGGGCGTGATGTTGTATTGATTGAAATAAAGTCAGGCCAGACAATAACAGACCATTTTTTTCGGGGATTAAACAATTTTTCCAAGATAGCTAAAAAACAGATCCGGGGGGGTGTAGTGATATATGGCGGTGAGAAAAAACAGTCGAGATCCGATTGGGATGTCTGGCCTGTTAAAGATCTGGGGAAACTTCCGGAAAAAATCTTTGAGTTTTTTGCCGATTGAAGTTGCAACATGCAGACCTTAAACAGCGCATTTTATTGAGCCGAATAAATGTCTCTCAACGCTCCTGAAGCTCTCTATGTTCGCAGTTCTGATCTCCGATCTCCGACCTCTGAGGTTTGCTATGTTCGTATTTACTGGCTTATTTGTTCGAATCGTGAGCCCCGCTTTAGCGGGACGACCCGATTCGTACAAACCTTTGCGTCCTTCGCGCCTTTGCGGTTCAATTTTTCTTTTGCTGCCTTGACGTTCTTAGCGTCTTCTCGGTTCAGTTTTTCCGCACCTCCTACGGCCCAGAGTGAAACGAATACGTGGTTAGGTTTTGCCAAGGATTGTGACTATATTAACGTGACTGATTATGAAAGACTATCTGACAAATGTGAATCCGTGGGGAAGATGCTTGGCTCAATGTTACGAAATCCAGAGGCGTTCCTGCTAAGACCCTGATCTCCGGTCTCCGACTTCTGACCTCTGATCTCTGACCTCCGGTCTCCGACCTCTGAGGCTTTCTATGTTCGTAGTTAATAGCTTATTTGTTCGAATCGTGAGCCGGAGGCTTCCGGCGACCCGATTCGGACAAACCTTCGCGTCCTTGGCGCCTTTGCGGTTCAATCTTTCTTCTAGCCATATAAAATGTCTCTGAAAATAGCAACAATCATTGGTGCACGTCCCCAATTTATAAAAGCAGCTCCAGTCTCCAGAGCCATCGCCGAATATAACCGCCTTACCCCTCACTCCTCGCACCTGGCAGAGATAATTATTCATACTGGTCAGCACTATGATCAGAACATGTCCAAAGTGTTTTTCGAGGAACTCCAGATCCCTGAACCTCACATAAACCTAGGCGTAGGCTCCGGGTCACATGGCAAACAAACCGGCGAGATGCTGATAAAAATTGAGGAGGTCCTGCTCGCTGAAAAACCCGACTGGGTGTTGGTCTACGGCGATACCAATTCGACCCTTGCAGGCGCCCTGGCAGCGGCAAAACTCCATGTTCCTGTTGCACATGTGGAAGCCGGCCTCCGGTCTTTCAACAAAAAGATGCCGGAAGAAATCAACCGGATCCTGACGGATCATGTCTCCGCTCTCCTTTTATGCCCGACGAACACCGCGGTTGAAAACCTTTCCAATGAGGGCATCCCGAATACCCCAAAACCGGACGGCAGGAGCGATAGACCTGTGGTCGCCCATATCGGCGATGTAATGTACGATGCCGCCATTGTTTTTGGAAAAATTGCAGAAGATCAGTCCACGATCCTGCAAGATTTGGGTTTATCACCACAGGAATATTTCCTGGCTACCGTTCACCGCGCCGAGAATACCGACGATCCGGCCCGGCTCATGAGCATCCTGACCGCATTTGAAAAACTGGAATATCCCGTCGTTTTCCCGGTGCATCCCAGAACAAAAGGGAAAATCGCAGAACACACAGCAAAAAAGCCTCGACTTACCGCTGAAAATTTGCGATTAATCGAACCCGTTTCCTTCCTGGATATGGTCCAATTGGAAAAGAACGCCAGAACAATCCTGACAGACTCCGGCGGCGTTCAAAAGGAAGCCTATTTTCATGGGATCCCCTGTGTTACCCTTCGGGAAGAAACCGAGTGGGTGGAAACGATCGAAGCCGGATGGAATACCTTAGCCGGAACGAATGTCCATAGAATTATAGAGGCAACTCTGTCGGCCAAACCCGGAAAGACCATCGATCAATATGGTAACGGCCATGCGAGCGAAAAAGTTGTGGAACTGCTTATTTCGCATATAAGCCATAAATGATTTTTTGCCGCAGACATGTAAAAACTTCTTGCCGCGCCATTGGCAAAGGGGATGCTTGGTGTCTGAAAGGCACAAAAATAGAAGTTAACCGCCCGCTGGCGCTCAAGGCGCAAAGGGCGCGAAGAAAAAAAATTACGGTATCGGGTCGTCCCGCTATCGCGGGGCTCACGATTCAATTAAAAAACCTTGGCGCTCTTCGCGTCTTCGCGGTTCAATCGTTTTTGTTTTTCGCTTAACAGCCCAACGGCTCAGCGGCTTAGCAGCTTTTTCAAGTCTGCCTGCCCTGAGCATGTCGAAGGGCTTGTGTCTGTGGCAAAGAACCTATACCTTTTAAGGAGTCTTATGCAATTCATCGACCTTGCAGCTCAACAAGCCCGGATCAAAGAAAAAATCGACGCCAACATCCAAACCGTCCTCTCCCATGGCAACTATATCATGGGTCCGGAAGTTCCGGAGCTTGAGCAAAAACTGGCCGAATATGTAGGCTGCAATCATGCTATTGCCTGTGCATCCGGGACAGATGCCCTGCTCATGGCCCTCATGGCTTTGGGCATAGGACCGGGTGATGCCGTCTTCACCAGCCCTTTCACTTTTATCGCCACTGCTGAGGTCATCAGCCTCCTCGGAGCTACCCCGGTTTTTGTAGACATTGACCCTAAGACTTTCAACATCGATCCCAAGAAGCTTGAAGAGGCTATCACAGCCCTAGAAAAAAAGGATCGCTTTCTTCACCCCTTACCAATAACCAATAACCCATCACCTATGATCCCGAAAGGGATCATTGCCGTCGATCTTTTCGGTCTTGCCGCCGATTATGAACGAATCGATGAAATCGGGAAAAAATTCGGCTTATTCGTAATTGAAGATGCAGCCCAATCTCTTGGAGGAGAACTAAACGGTAAAAAAGCATGCTCATTCGGCAATATTGCTGCAACATCTTTCTTCCCTGCAAAACCCCTGGGCTGCTATGGCGACGGCGGCATGTGCTTTACAGACGATGATGAAATAACGGAAGCCCTGAGATCGATTCGGGTACACGGCAAAGGGGCCCACAAGTACGACAACGCCCGCATCGGCATCAACGGCCGAATGGACACGCTTCAGGCAGCCATTTTGCTGGCCAAGTTTGAAATCTTTCCCGAAGAAATTGAACTTCGCCAGAAAGTCGCTAAAAATTACACAGATTTGTTATCCCATAACCCATGGCCCATTACCCCTTGCCTGCCAAATGGAATGCGGTCAGCTTGGGCCCAATACTCGCTGCTTGCCGAAAACGCTGAAACAAAAACAAAATTGCAAAACGCTCTGAAAGAAGAAGGCATCCCAACGGCAGTTTACTACCCAAAGCCTTTGCATCTTCAGACTGCATTCAAAGAACTCGGCTATAAAAAAGGCGACTTCCCAATAAGCGAGGACGCCTCAGATCGGATTTTCAGCATTCCGATGCATCCGTATTTGCGATTGAATGAGCAACAAAAAATCGCAAAGGTTATAGGTGATGGGTTATAGGTCATAGAAAGGTTTGAGATAGTAATTGATGAGCGGATTTAAGGATCTAAAAGTCTGGCAGCAGGGGAAGAAGCTTGCTGTGGAGGTATATCTCATTACGAAAAATGAATCATTCAGGAAAGACTATACCCTTAGAGATCAACTAAGGCGAGCTATAGTCAGCATCCCGAGCAACATTGCGGAGGGAGACGAACGAGGTACGAATAAGGAAGCTGTACGATTTTTCTATATAGCTAAAGGATCTTTAGCAGAACTCCAAACTCAATTGGTTATAGCTCATGAAATAGGATACCTCAGCCTAGAGATATTAAGAGATCTCGATAAAAAATGCCAAACACTCGGAAAAATGCTTGGTAGCTTAATTAAAGCCCGTTCCCAATCCTGAAAGGATTTATTTTCATGAAAAAAAACCTATCACCCATTACCCATGACCTATCACCAGCTTCCAATCACCCCGCGGTAGCGGTGATTGGAAGTGGCTACTGGGGAAAAAATCTCGTACGAAATTACCACCAGATCGGCGCTCTTGCCCTGATCTGCGACAAGAACGAAACAGTCCTTGCCTCCTTCAAAGAGCAATATCCGAACATCGATACCTGCATGGCCCTGAGTGATGTCATGGCACGTGACGACATATCAGGCATCGTGATCGCCACCCCTGCTGAAACCCATTTTGACATTGCCCGTGAGGCGCTCTGGGCCGGCAAGCACGTTTATGTGGAAAAGCCTCTTGTGCTAGATGAAGATCAGGGAGAAGAGCTCATATCCCTGGCAAAAGAACAGAATCGGGTATTGATGGTCGGCCACCTGCTTCAGTATCATCCGGTTTTTGTCCGCTTAAAAGAGCTTGCAAAGAGCGGCGAGCTAGGCCGCATCAACTACATTTATTCAAACCGGCTGAACCTGGGCAAAATCAGGAGGGAGGAAAATATCCTCTGGTCCTTTGCCCCGCACGATATTTCAATGATCCTTTCTTTAGCAGGTGAGGTTCCTGACCACGTCTATGCAACGGGAGGATATTACCTTCACAAAAAAATTGCCGATGTCACCACCACCCACATGGAATTTCCGTCTGGCCTTCAGGCCCACATTTTCGTATCCTGGCTGCATCCTTTCAAGGAGCAGAAGCTGGTGGTTGTAGGCGACAAAGAAATGGCTGTTTTCGACGATACCCAACCATGGGAAGACAAACTGCTCCTGTACCCGCATAAAATCAAATGGCAGAATAATGCCCCGGTACCTGTTAAAGGGGAAGCTGAGAAATTGGATATTCCCGAAGCAGAACCTTTGCGCCAGGAATGCGAACATTTTTTATATTGTATGACAAACGGAAACAGCCCCGTAACTGATGGCAACGAAGGCCTCCGTGTTCTCAAAGTCCTCAATGCAGCCCAACGTTCTTTAGACAGTGTTGGGAATAAGGAGTCGCTTTCACCTTCGAGCTTTGATCCTTTAGCTAATATACAAAAGGATTTATCACCCATAACCCCTGGCCCCTTACCCGGCGTAAGCCACCCATCACCTATAACCCATGACCTATCACCTGCTCCCCCTGCCGATGTTTATGTTCATGAGACTGCAATACTTGATGACAACGTAACAGTTGGCAGGGGGAGCAAAATCTGGCACTTTTCTCACGTGCTTTCAGGTTCCAGGATCGGAGAACAATGTAACATCGGCCAGAACGTGGTGATCGGACCGGATGTGACAATCGGAAAGGGGTGCAAGATCCAGAACAACGTATCGGTATACAAAGGCGTCACTCTGGAAGAGGGCGTTTTCTGCGGGCCGTCCATGGTCTTTACCAACATCTACAACCCAAGGGCGGAAATCCGGAAAATGGATCAGGTCCGCCCAACTTTAGTAAAGCACGGAGCAACTTTAGGGGCAAATTGCACCATAGTCTGCGGGCATACAATCGGCCGCTACGCGTTCGTCGGGGCCGGAGCTGTGGTAACAAAGGATGTCCCTGACCATGCCTTAGTTGTTGGCAATCCGGCAATGAACATCGGCTATATGTGCATATGTGGAGAGAGATTGACCAAAAACCTGGAATGCTTAGTTTGCGGCATAAAATATACTTACTCTGAAAACGGTTATCTGGAAACTTTGGGATAATAATTGCCCCTGGGTAAACTCCCGGCTTTGCCGGATGAAGTCGATCGGAACGCATCGAAGGGATGGCTTTTGCTTAGAATGCCCTCTTCGGGGTCGAAAAGATCCTTCTAAGACCGATTTGGGGCCTGTTTTATTAGACTTAACAATCTGATATTTTGGTAAAAATCATGGTCCAACTCCGAGGGTTCTTAGCTGGACGGTTGCAGGCTTGGTCGAATGACAGATTTATACAAAGCGTTGCTGTCTTATCAAGTGGGCTTGGCGTATCTCAATTGATACTTGTTGCAGCAGCGCCTATCCTTACCAGGCTATATAAGCCCCATGAGATGGGCATATTTTCAGCCTTTACAGCAGGACTGGGTATACTTCTTATTGCAAGTTGCTGGCGATATGAAAGGGCAATTCCCATCACCCCCTCAAAACGCATAGCCATCGTCATTGTATGGCTAAGTGGCATAGTCCTTGTTTTTAATGTCTCTATAATTTGTATTGCCCTGTTTTGGTTCAGTGGGCCAATTGCTTCTTTGCTTAAGCTTCAAGAAAGCAGTCAATATTTATGGTTTCTGCCTTTAGGACTCTTGTTTGCAGGCACTTATGAACTTTTCACATTCACGGCTGTAAGAGATTTAAATTATGGTATTTTGGCAAAAACAAAAATCTTTCAAGGTGCTGGGCAAATAGCAACACAGATTGGCCTTGGAGCAGCCGGAGCTGGGCCGACCGGCTTGATCATCGGACATATCATTGGGAAGTCTTTTGGCATTAACAGTCTCTTTCGTAGTTTTAAAAGGCAATGGAAATCACGACCGCGCCGATATTATCTGGCCCATTTATGGATTGTGGCGCGTCGGTACTGGCAATTTCCTGTATATTCCACCCCTGCCGGTATCCTGAATAAAAGTGCTTCTATGGTACCTCCGTTTTTGTTTATTGCTTTTTATGATACTCAAGTAGTAGGTTTCCTTTACCTTGCCCAACATGTTGTTTTGGGGCCCCTGGCATTTATAGGCCGCAGCGTGGCTAAGGTGTTTCTTGGGCATGCCAGCAGCGGGCATCGTGAGGGGACTCTTAATATTGGTAAATTTGTGGATACTACTTTAATACGTCTTCTCTTGATTGTAGCGTTGCCAGTTAGTTTTGTTGCGCTTCTTGGTCCGGTGATGTTCGGATGGGTTTTCGGTGAACAATGGACTGAGGCAGGCTATTACGCGAGATATCTTTCAATTGCATTGTGTCTGCAATTTGCTATTGGCCCTCTTATACAAACGCTTATAGTGCTGGAAAAACAAGGTCGGCAGGTGGTTTTCGACGCTATTCGATTATTATTAATAATAGGAATTATCATAATAATGCATGCAGCCCAGGCAGAGGCGCGGCATGCTGTGATTGGTTACGGTTCCGCCCTCGCAATTAGCTATGTAATCGGTTATGTGATTGTTCGTATGACAGCTCGAGATGGGCTAAGCACTGAAAAATTAATGCGTAAAAATTGATCGTGAAGTTGTGATTTAACTTATAAAATTAATGTATGAATTTTGATTTTATGGGCAAAAAAAATATGGCTAAACAAATTGATGCGATTGGAATCGGATGCCGAAGGTGCGCTTCAAGCTTTTTACATTATTGCCTGAATCAACATCCAGAAGTAATAAAGCCTGATCGCGGTATTCATTTTTTTTCGGAATTTGCAGACCGAGGTTTGGATTGGTATATAGATAGCCTGCCAAAAAAAAATGATGATAAGACTCTACTTGAGTTTTCTATATCCTACACATATCCAGAATATGCACATACAGCAGCACACCTGATCAAAGAGATGTTTCCTGATGTTAAGCTATTTGTTACTGTACGCAATCCTATAGAGCGGGCTTTTTCAGATTATTTAAGATCGATCAAAAACCTTGAAATTTCTCATAATTATAGTTTCGAACAGGCCATTGAAATATATCCAGCATTTCTTGATCGAGGCAGGTATAGCCTTATTTTAAATCCATACTTTGATCTGTTTCCATCTGAACGTATCCATGTTTTAATATATGAGGATTTACTTGAAAGTACAGAAAAATTTCTCAACCCATTTTTTCATTTTTTAGGCGTCACGGAGAATTTAGTGCTAGTGGATGCTAGAACCAAAAAGAAAAAGCGTGGAGAGTTACGGTGGCCGCTTTTGCAATCGACACTACTTGGTGCAAAAAAAATTTTAGACCAATCCGCAGAAAAATTTCATTGTTTAGAGTTGTGGACAAAGACAAAAAAAAGATTCCTGAGCAGTTACTTGGCTATTCGGTCAGCCAATACTCTTGAAATAACAATGGCTGATTCCACAAGAAGATACCTTTACTCATTTTATAAATCTGATATTGATTTTATAAAAGAAAAAACCGGTCGTAATCTTAACGGGTGGAGCTAATGGATTTTGAATCTGATCTGTCCACGAAAATACCAAATACTAATGGATCCCGAATATGGGGCACCCGTGCATGGTTCGAGAGGCAAGCAAAGAGCGATGCCGATAGCCCCGCCAGTTACTTTGCGCATCATGTAAATGGTTATCAACGTTTTCGACATAAAACTTTGACATTATTCCTTCAAGAACACATTCCTCTATCAGATTCGTATTATATTTTGGATTTAGGGTGTGCCGGGGGTGATTTCCTAGACCTTGTCTATAAGACCTTAAAATCGCGCCTTGCAATAGGACTTGATTTTATAACAAAAATTATTCACCAAGGACATTATCGTTATCCAGATTTGAATTTTGCAGTCGCCTCCTTGCCAGATATTCCATTACAGAACGCATCTGTAAACATAGTTATTGCATCTGAAATACTGTATTATCTTACAGAGAAAGAACAAAAGCGAACAATCCAAAATATTCATAACATCCTTATCCCTGGGGGATATTTATTCTTCACCTCAGTTATAGGGGGTAAATATTTCACTCAGTCCTCAGCCCGTTCTTTAATTACACCGCATTTTAAAATATTAACTGTAAAATATATCCACTCAGGCTTATATAAAAAACTAATATCGCTCCCATATCGGGTAGTACGTTTTAATGATCTTATTAGTAATGGAGAAGAACCAGGAAATGCAAGATTAGAGCTATACTTCAAAAAATTAAAATTCCTATTTCATAATATTTTAGGAAAGGTTTTACTTGGTAGTGCAACCAAGGTTTTTCAAAAAATTTTGTCGAGTGCTTACCTGCCTGCGGCTTGCGAACTAATCGGAAAACTATTAAGTCCCCGCTTCCAAAGCAATATTATTATAGTCGCTCAACGCAATGATGAAGAGTCATGCTGATCGTACTTCCAACAATAGATGTTGAAGGCGTTCATGGAGATAAACCATTTGAACAGATGGTTATTGGTGACCTTAATGATGCTCAAAATTGGGGCGTTTTCCGACAGGCAGAGATCTTTAACCGATTCGGGATCTCTGCCACTTTTTTTGTGGATGTATACGAATACACCATGTGGGGCGAAAAGCCTTGGCGTGAGGTTTGTCAACAACTGGTCGATAGGGGCCAAGATGTGCAATTGCATTCGCACCCCGGTTGGCGGATAGATCCGCGGGATGCACCTTGGTTGCAACGGCACAGACACCGATATTCCTACCTCGGCTCTGAATTTGATTTTATGGCTAAGTTGCCATTCGAACAACAAAAGAAAGTGCTTGAGCATGGTGTTGAATTGTTGGAAAAATGGATAGGAAAAAGACCCATTGCCCATCGCAGTGGCGGATACTCTATAAACCAGGATACCATAGCAGCGCTTGCGGCAGTTGGCATTCCCATAGACTCAAGCATGAACTGTAGCCACCCAAATTCGATTCTTACTTGGTCCAAAAATGCGATTATTAAAAGAAGTGGAATAGTCGAGCTTCCGGTGACAGTTGGCGAGTATGTTGCTTCAGCAGGGTTCGGAACCATTAAATTCCCTTTTTATAGGCGATTGATGAAAACTGGTCTGGATATATTCAGCTGTGATGAATTTTTATTTTATTGTCAAGAGGCCTTGAATCACGGGGTGAAGTTATTGAACTTATTCATGCATAGTTATTCCCTCATAGACTTAACGAGAGGATGGGGGCGATTGAAGCCCGATACACATGATGCTTACAAATTGGAAAAAATTCTTGAACTATTATCAAAAAGACAGGACGTTCAGTTTATGAGTTGCACATCCTTTTACAAAGAGTATCAAAAAGATCCTAGTATATTTCAAGGGTCCGATCTGGTACCCGAAATACCATTAAAGTGGAAAAAAATGTTGAAGTATGGTACGCGCAGGTTAAAGCGCTACGTTAAAAACCCATTTTGACATTTCGACGAACATTAAAAAAGGCCTAAAGAACCATATGCTGAGTCTATGGCAGTAACATTTAAAAAAGTTAGGCGTTTAGCCGCATGCACACTCGATTCTCCAAAAGCTTTTGTCTTTGGGGCGATTATTTTCAGGATATCATTGGAAATTGCTTACGGAACGTTAATTTCTGTATCGTTTAAATACATGGGGTTTTCTTGGGCACCTACTATTATAAAATACTTCGAATCTTGGATTATATATTGTATTCTTATTTTTTTCATACCGAAACGGTTGAATAGAATTTCAGACCTGTTTCTAGTAATTATTATGTTTAACATAATAACTCCTATATTAACATTTTATGCCTTGGCAGATCAAAGCAGAAGTTATTTATATATTGTTTTATTGGGTTATTTTTTCGTGTCAGTTACCCGCCAGGGGAAATTTTTCCGTTTTCCAGTAATTGTGGAAGGTAGATTTATTTCGAAAAGCATTGTGATCCTCGGTGTTATGGGGATCAGTGTCTGGTTCTTTTTGTCTGGGGGAGTCAGATTTTTTAATTTGAATTTGTCAAAAGTATATGAACTCCGGGATATGGCTGGTGAGGTGATTCGAGCAGGTCCAATGGGCTATCTCAACACATGGGCCTATTTCGTTTTTGGACCGGCATTGCTGACGATAGCACTTCAGAAAAGGTCACCCCTTTTTTTCGGCCTTGTTTTATTGCTGCATTTGTTCTGGTTCGGAGTTAGTACACATAAGATAGTACTCTTTGCACCAACACTGGTTGTTTCCGTCTGGCTTTGGTTGCGTAAAACAGAATCTTTAACCTGGCTGCCTTTGAGCCTGACCATTGTCATCTTAGCATGCATGTATATGTTTTTTGTATTTGATACAGTTATACCTGCTTCGTTGCTTGTTCGACGAGTATTTTATACCCCGACTTTGCTCACTTTTGAATATTATGAATTTTTTACAAACAATCAATGGATATGGTGGTCGAATTCTAAGTTGAGTTTTGGATTACTGAATTATCCTTACGATTTAAATCCAGCTGATTTGATAGGCAGGTGGAGGGGTAACGAGGCTCATGCCAATAATGGTTTCCTGGCTTCTGGATACATGCATGCCGGTTTTTCGGGGGTTGTGTTGTATGGAATGCTTGTCGGATTTCTTTTCCGGATCATCGACAGTATCGCTCACAAAAATATTCCCAAATGGGCAGCTCTGGGAATTCTAATAATACCCATTTATTCATTAATCATAAGTTCTGATCTGCCTACTGCTTTATTAACCAAAGGAATTGGGGTAGCCATGGTTCTGACTTTTCTGGACAGGTCAAAAAATAAAATAAAATTCAAGGTTCTCTCTACCTGAATTTATCCACATATGCTTTTCAACAAAACTCAGATTGATGTTGCTAATCCCGCCATTAATTGAGAGTTATCAGAAGATTTGAGCTCCGTAATTTAGCGTCTGTTTGGTGAACTTTGCATAACCTGAGGAAAATCGCCCAAATCGAATTTGTGATCAAACTGTTGTGGTCAAATAAAAACGGACAGTTTATGTTAAGCCGCCTTACGGCATAG
>CAZVGY010000007.1:0-58657 GCA_964627015.1 uncultured Desulfobacteraceae bacterium | reverse complement strand
CTTTCCTCAAAGCATTGGAAGATAAAAAATTTACACAAGAAACTTGACTGCACCATAAATAGGCCCTTATACAAAACTTCTGAAAAACATTACTAGTTCTGTATAATGCTGCCCCCCCAGGGAGAATATCATGAAGGTTCTGAAGCTGGCTGACAGATTGATTGCCAGAATCGAAGGCTGGATGGTGGTCCTGTTTCTGTGCCTAATGGTATTTTTCACTTTTTTACAGGTATGCCTGAGGAGCCTCTTTACCCAGGGAGATCTGCATTTTGCCAACACTCTGATGGGCCATCTGGACTGGTCAGAACCTCTTGTCAGACTCCTGGTGTTGTGGCTTACTTTCCTGGGAGCCTCACTTCTTACACGCGAAAGCAAACACATCAAAATAGACCTTTTTGCAACGCTACTACCTCCGAGGTGGCTTCTGGTTCGCGAACTAATTATTTCTGTTGCGTGTGTATTTGTTTCTTCTCTTATGGTTAAGGTATCTATTGATTATATAAATATCGAACTCAAATTTGGAGGAAGCATCTTTTTAGGGCTTCCGGGTTGGATTGGTCAAATTATCATTCCTGTGGGTTTCGCATTGTTCACTTTCAGATTTATCGTGAGGGCGGTTGATCAGATTCTAGAAATTGTCGGGAGAATTGAGAAATGATTCTGGCAATGGTGATATTGCTCGTCATTTTGGTTTTATTGGGGATGCCTCTTTTTATGGGCATACTGTGTGCAGCTATGCTTGGTCTGCATGTGAATCAGGTGGAGCTAGCAGCCATACCCATTGAGATCTACCGTCTTGCCAATGCTCCTGTGCTGCTTGCTATTCCGCTGTTCACGTTTGCAGGTTATTTACTTTCTCAGGGCGGGACCTCAACACGCCTCGTGAGGTTCTCAAAAAGCCTTTTCGGTTGGATTCCGGGTGGACTAGGTGTCGTGACACTAGTGTCATGTGCATTCTTTACAGCCATTACAGGTGCTACCGGTATTACAATCATAGCTCTGGGGGGGCTGCTCTTCCCTGCTCTATTATCAGAAAAATACGAAGAGAATTTTGCACTCGGACTTATGACCTCTTCCGGCAGTCTGGGTCTGCATTTTCCACCAAGCCTTCCAATTATATTATATGGATTTGTTTCAGGCACCAGCATAGAGGGACTTTTCGTGGCTGGGCTCCTCCCCGGAATTTTGATAGTAGCGCTGCCCTGTATTTTCGCGGTTTTTATGGGCAGGAAATGGAAGCTTGACCGACCTTCTTTTTCTGGGAGGGAATTCATATTGGCACTCAGAGGCGCCGCTTGGGAACTGCCCATCCCTTTCTTCATTCTAGCGGGGATTTATTCAGGGCTCAGCACTGCGACTGAGGCTGCAGCGCTGACAGTAGTTTACGTCCTTGTTGTGAAAACGCTTGTCTTTCATGAGCTTGATCTGATCACAGATCTTCCCTTAATCATGAAAGAAAGCATGAAGATGGTGGGAGGGATAATGATTATACTGGGGGCCGCTCTGGGCTTTACCAACTATCTAGTCGATGCCTTCATACCGATGAAAATCCTGGCTTTTATGGAAGATTTAGTTGAGACTAAAATCGGATTTCTTCTTATTCTGAATCTATTCCTGATTGTCGTCGGCTGTATGATGGATATATTCAGCGCAATATTGATAGTGGTGCCTCTTATTATCCCCCTCGCCAACCGCTTTGGAATCGAGCCTCTCCACCTTGGAGTGGTTTTTTTGGCAAATCTGGGCATCGGGTATAATACCCCACCAGTAGGTCTTAACCTGTTTATTGCGAGTTCAAGATTTGATCGGCCTATTGTACAACTATACAGGGCTACTCTACCTTTTTTAATACTTCTGATAATTGCGCTCCTCTTTATTACCTATTGGCCTGCTCTTAGTTTGTTTTTGCCAGGTTTGCTGGGCGAATAATCAACCAGGATTGTACCAGGCTCAGATTCTTTAAGCATCTTTATTGAGTCGTTCTAGATCTCCTTGTAAACAATGCCTGCCGTTCTTCTTCAGTAATCCCCTCCTCTTTTTTCACCATTCTGTTTTTGTCATGACAGACCAGGTTACGACCCATTGCCTTTGCCTTCAGCAGAAAGCTGTCTGCTTTTTTTATGAAATCCTTAACAGGGATCTCTCCCTCGTTTTTGTTATAAACCTCAACCCCCAGGCTGGCCGTTAATCTCACTCGTTCGGTATCGCAGTAAAAAACTGATTTTTCCAATGAATTTCTCAATCGGTTGGCCGTGGACAGCGCTTGCTGCAAGCCGGTACTTGGCAGTATGATAGCGAATTCTTCCCCGCCATACCGGCAGGGTATATCGATTCGCCGAATATTTTCTTTCCAGATTTTGCTGGTCTGACGAAGGGCATCGTTGCCAAATTCATGACCATAGGTATCGTTTATATCCTTGAAATGGTCCAGGTCGATCATTATAAGGCTGGTAGGAAGTCCCACCCTCCTTGTACGCTCCATCTCTCCTTCCAAGGCTCTAAATAAATAACGCAGATTGAAAAGCCCTGTAAGAGGATCGGTTTGAGAAAGTTTTCTAAGTCTAGCTATTTCTTTCTTTAACCGCCTGTTTTCCTCGAGCAGAGGACACACGGACTGATCATTCAGTGGACAGAAAAATCCCTGTTTCCGGAGCTCATCCACAGGGGCCTCCTCCTACAACATGAAGTGAATACAATCTTTATTTTATTGACAGGGGTATATTTAGTTATCAGAACGCCAGAAATATTTCAATGGCTTCTTTAGGAATCCGACCTTCATTATCAGGTTTGCTCTTTCGGGTATATGCGGGTTATTTGGATGTGTGAAGTTTTTCTCTTGAATCCGATATGAGGTAACATGCTTTGCACACAAGTGCCCTGTAAAACAATAAACTTTTACAAACAGGATATTAATCAAGAGTTTCTGAGGTTTCTAGTGAGGACAGGAAGCTAGTAACCAGCTTCTCATTGTCCTCATCTGTCAGGCCCTTGCTCAATTTTTCTCCCACTATGGAAATGGCGGTTTCAGTCATTTCTTCCAACAGCGCCTTCTTGGCCATTACCAACCTGCGGTCAGAGTAAAAAATTGCATCGTCAATCATCTTTTTTGCGGTGATTCTGCCTTCCTCTATGATATTTTCTTTCTCCTTTCTGCCCATTTCAATAATTTGTTCTTTCAGTTCAGCGATGCGACTGTCTATGTTCCCCAGGTTTTCCGCCTCTGCATCCATTCCTGATTTCACTTCATTGAAACGTCCTTCCACCTCTTCGAGATTTTCTTCGATCTCTTTCCGTGTTCCGCGCAGAAAATTCATGAGGGGGCCCTTAGCGTATTTAACAAAGAAGAAGACCAGAATTCCGAAATTCACCCAAAGCATTATGTTGTCCCACAGCTTTCGATGTGAACTCAATTCTTCTTCCGCAAACGCACCTGGGACAAAGATAAAGCAGCAGGTTACCGATGAAACAACCAAAAAAAGAACAATGAGAATTTTTTTCCTAGTATATTTCAACCCTCAATTCTCCTTCCAATAACCACCTCAATGATTTCGTCAGCCACAGCCCTGGCCTCTTCCAGTACGGAGGGTCTTACTTTTGCGATCTCTTTATCTGCTTTATCATCGGCCTGTGCCCTGATAGAAGCCATTTCTGTGCGTGAATCATTTACTACTCTCTCCATCTCAGTAAGTCCCAGGTTCCTGAGCTTGGACCTTTCCTTAACGGCTTCTTTCCTGGCTTTTTCTTGAATGGAAAAGTATTCCTGCCTTAATCTTTCGGTTTCCTCCTCAATATTTTTTATTTCCTTTTTCTTCTTTTCTATATGCTCCGACCGCTCATTTGTTAACTTCAGAATAGGTTTAAGCATAAGTCGGTTCATAATGAACACAAGAATCAGGAACTGAATTACCTGGAGGACTAAGGTAGCATTGATACTTATCATGAGGTAATGATCCTCTTCCCGTATAAACTAAAACTAGACTACAAAAAGAAGCAACAGGGCTATCACCAGTGAATATATACCCGTGGACTCAGAAACCGCCTGGCCTACAAGCATGGTCCTGGTCAACAGGCCAGCCTCTTCGGGCTTACGCCCAATCGCCTCACAGGCTTTACCAGCCGCAAAACCTTCGCCTACTCCCGGGCCTATTGCCCCTATACCCATTGCAATACCTGCTCCCAGGAATGCAGCCGCCTTAATCAAATCAACACCTTCTATAGCCATTTTTTCCTCCTCAATTGCTTTGAGCAAAATTACTTTTAAAATTTAAACTACAAAGACAAGAACCAGGCTCACAACCATCGCATAGATAGCCGTGGATTGTGAAACCGCCTGCCCAACCAGCATTGTCCGGGTTAATTCACCAGCGGCCTCTACATTTCTTGCCACCCATTTTACTGCGCCTTCCGCAGTCAGGCCGTTCCCGATTCCCGGACCGATGCCTCCGAAACCCATGCTTATACCCGCTCCCAGCAAAGCCATGGCCGCGGCAAAACTTGTCGATTCAGGAAAGGCCTTAAACATGAGAACGAAACTAATGAGAAGCCCGAAAATTGCAGGAGTCTGTGACACCGCCTGTCCGATCAGCATGGTTGTGGTTACTGAACCAAAAGTCTCGGGTTGTCGGGCTATACCCTCACAGCTTGCTCCCGCGGCAAGACCACCCCCAAGCCCTGAACCAATGGCGGCCAAGCCTGTGCTAAGGCCGGCTCCCAGGAAAGCTGCCCATGTTGGTGAAAGTGGCATTTCGCCGAAATCCATAAACATAAGCATCAGCGATACGACCATGGCAAAAATTGCCGGAGTCTGGCAGACCGCTGATCCTATAAGCATATTCGTTGTCAAACGACTGGTAACACCAGGCTGTCTGGCCATTCCAAGGCAGGCACTTCCAGCGGGAAAACCGGACCCGATACCCGACCCAACAGCACCGAATCCCATGCACAGGCCAGCACCTAGCAATGCTGATCCCTTAAGCATGCTGCTAGCAGGTGAATCCATGAAAATCAGAAGAATGGCAATAACGAGCGCAAATATCGCTGCTGACTCTGCTACCGCCTGGCCCACGAGCATATTTTTCAGAATATCGCCCGATTTTTCCGGTTTTATGGAGAGACCTTCATTGGCCAGACCAGCGGTATAACCCTCACCAAGGGCGGCACCTATGGCCCCCAGGCCGATGCAAAGGCCAGCCCCTACAAAAGAAGCCAATTGTATAGTCGTGTAAATATCTAAATTCATAGTTATTTAACCTGAACAGAGATGTATACAAGGGTCAACATAGTAAAAACGAATGCCTGGATAGTCCCTATAAAAAGGCTGAAAAAGGCAACTAAAAAAGGAGGGAGAACCAGGCTGTATATTAGATGCGAGACCACCAGTATAATAATGGCACCTCCCAGTATGTTTCCATACAGACGGAATGAAATAGATACCACCTTGGCAAGCTCACCTATCACATTCAAAGGAGCCATGAAAAAAATGGGCTGAAAATATTCCTTTAGATAATTTTTAAAGCCCTTGGTTTTTATTCCTGCATGATGTGCGATAAAAAAACCCATAATTCCGAGGCCAAGGGGAGTGTTTAGGTCCTTTGTCGGTTCGGAAAGCTTGGGAAACATACCGAGCCAATTGCTCAACAGAAGAAACATAAAAAGTGTACATATAAGGGGAAAATAGGTCTTAACCATCTTTTCATCCAGGGCATCCTTAGTGAGGTCATAAAATGCCGTTACGAATAACTCACCAACAACCTGAAATGGATTAGGTATAAATCCCAGATTCCGGGTGGCCAAAAACCCAAAAAGAATCAATATGGCCATTACAATCCATGTCATAAGGATTGTCTCTGTATTGAAAACCAGATTGTACCCGAACAGTTTAAATGTAAGTTGCGGTATTTGGGTAAGATCTTCCATTGTTTGTGTCCTGTCCCGGGCGTCTTTTTTTAATACAGACGCATTAATCTATTTCCCTTCCAACGCAGGTCTGATCATAATGTAATCAACCAGTGTCACTATCTGCACTGCAAAAATACCTATTACCACCGCTATAAAATTAAAGGAGTCAGCCTTCAGGGCAACGATCAAAGGGATCGCCAGGAGGGAGTATCTGGATAATATAGATGCCAACCCTATCAAGCCAGCCTTGTGCCTCGATCTCCCCAACGTAATGGGAATTGTTTTACTCAAGAGGACGAAATTTATGATGCTGAAGCAGGTACCGAGAACAAGCCCTTTTGCTATCGCTTTTTCATTCAGGCAGATAAAAACAAACGCTATCAAAACAGATGCCACAATCGCCCCTAAACAGAGTCTTCTTTGAACCTGCCTGAACTCGCTACCATTATCATTTTTCAGTTCTGCTTTTGTCTCCATTCGGTTTGCCAGTCCTCATAATTTGACGGTAGACCGTGTATCCACCACCTGCTATGCCGAGTAGCAAAAAGGCAGTTATAAAAACACCTTTTGTATTTAACCATTTGTCAAGGTGATAGCCTATTGCAAAACAAAAAAGGATAGACCCCACCATGGTCAGCCCAAGTTGGGTGACCAGCGTTAGATCATCAATCCATTTGCCATGCTTTTTGAAGTCAAAAATATTCGCCTCTTGCTCAAAAAAGGAGAATTGCCGATGCTACTTTCCTCCAATTCGCCGCTAATCTATAGATCAAGGGCCTTTTCGTGTCAAGCGGAAAATTCGATTTTCCTTCAAAGCGGCGATAAAGTCAGGGAAAGACTAACTTCCCTATATTTATCCATATTTCTGTTTAACATGTTCACGGCATTTAAAGCTTATTTATTGTCACGTTGTGCAAAAACGTTCACTTCCCTGCACTGTTTTTCAGGGTATCTTCTGCAGATTGTATCAATAGGCCATCTTTTTTCCATAGAGCGCAGCTATTTAATACTAACTAAAAAGGGGCCTGCTGAAATTTCTAACTCATACTTTTTGAAGATGAGAGCTGGCTCAAGGATCTACCTTGATTGCAAAGGTTATTTGAATTTTATATCTTGTTGAAAAAAAATATAACTCTTGCATTTTTCGAATGTTTTGGTTAAATAAGTTTTCATCTGCTAAGCTAAACCAAATTTACCAAGCTCACCTAATGTGAGATTTCACCAAAAATACTGCTTCAAATTTTTAAGGTCTGGAAAAGAAAGACAGCTCACACCAGACCGCGCCGCTCTTTACTATGGGGAAAGAAATGTCGCCTAAAAATAGGGAGTGTGTGTAACGTGTTCCCAAAAAAAATATAAAAGACCTGCTTAGGAATGCCTTCATGTCTGAAGGTGATGAAAATTTTGACATTGAACATCGGCGCAAAATGATTCTGATCGGTTCCGCCGGGTTTATTGGTGTAGGGGTGTTGATCCCGTTCGCCGTATTTGAATTTTTCCAAGACAGGCCTTTGCTTGGGTTTTTTGAACTTGGGGTGGCCCTATTTTTAATCTTTATACGCTCCCACTGGAAAAAACCTCAAGACTATGGCCTGGCGGCCGGTCTTGGTATGTTCTTCACAGGGTTACTCCTGTTTTATCTTTTTGTTACGGGGACTGCAGGTGGCACCGGACATCTCTGGTTTTACCCTTTCATTCTCTGCTCCCTTTTTATTTTGGGGAAAAAAAGGGGCACCATTGCTACTTTTTTGCTGCTCGTGACCTCTTTTCTGTTCGTCATTACTGGGATCGCTTCAGCTGGATATTATTCCTTTGACTTTCTACTACGATTTGCCATCTCAACCCTTCTTTTATTTTTGGCTGCTTATATAGGAGAGGATCTGAGAGAAAGCACATATGGGCTATTAATTCAGAAAAACAGTGCGCTGAAAAATGCAGTGAAAGCCCTGAGCCAGACCGATGCAGCTTTCAGAGAAAGTGAAGAGAGGTACCGCACTCTTGTTGAGCGAGCCAATGACGGCATTGTCATGGTTCAGGACAGAGTAATAAAATACGCCAACCCCAGTTCTTTAAAAATGGTTGGTTTTATTGAAGCTGAAGTGACAGGCCATCCCTTTGCCGATTATATACATCCGAATGAACGTGCAAGAGTGGTGGGTTATTACAAAAGACAAAGCCTGCATGAAGACCCTCCTCCGTCGACATATGAGACTCTCCTTATTCATAAAGACGGCGGTAAGGTAAATGTTGAAATAACGGCGGCCATCGTCCTCTATCAGGAGAGACCAGCGGGCCTGATTTTTATACGGGACATAACAGAACGCAAAAGGACAGAAAAAGAAAAAAAGTTGCTGGAGGACCAACTATTCCAGGCACAGAGAATGGAAGCTATCGGAACTCTGGCCGGCGGTGTCGCTCATAACTTTAACAACCTTCTTATGGGAATACAGGCTACTGCCTCGCTCATGCTTCTTGACACCAATCCTGATCATACTCATCACCCTCTATTGAAAAACCTTGAAAGTATGGTTCAAAACGGGGCTGACCTCACTAACAAGCTTCTTGGTTATGCTAGAGAAGGCAGGTATGAAGTAAAATTGCTTGATTTGAATAAGCTGGTGCGGGATGTAGCCGCAACTTTCAGCGCAGCGAGGAGAGAAATCCGTATACGCCAGGACCTTGCGGATGACCTGCAAAAGATAGAAGCAGATCAGGGTCAGCTAGAGCAGGTTCTGCTTAATCTATTCGTTAATGCTGCAGATGCGATGCCCGATGGCGGTGATCTTCTACTGAAAACAGAGGGTGTAACACATGAATATATGAAAGATAGAAAATACGCGGCTGAACCTGGAAAATACGTGGTGTTATCAATCAGGGATACAGGTGTGGGTATGGATAAAAATACACTGAAAAGGGTGTTCGAGCCTTTTTTTACTACCAAGGGACTGGCCAAAAGCACCGGCCTCGGATTGGCCGCCTCTTATGGCATTATAAAGAACCATGGTGGGTATATTCAAGCTTGGTCACAAAAAGGAAAAGGCACTACCTTTGAAATCTGTCTTCCAGCCGCACAGGTAAACAGTGTAGATAGAAAAAGCACCGTTGATGAATTTTCAGGTTGGGGAGAGACGGTCCTACTGGTAGATGATGACGAGACTGTCATAGATTTCGGTCAGGAAATCCTGATAAGACTCGGATATAAGCCTCTTACGGCAAGCAACGGAACGGAAGCTCTAGTTACATACAGTAAAAAAATGGAACAGATTGATTTGGTGATATTGGATATGATACTGCCGGACATGAGTGGCGGTGAGGTTTTTGATAGGATGAAACATGCCAACGAAAATATTAATGTCCTCCTTTCCAGCGGATACGCATTAGACGGACAGGCGAGCGAGATACTGAAACGAGGTTGCAAAGGCTTCCTGCAAAAGCCTTACAATATAAACCAACTTGCTGAAAAGATAAGGGAAATTTTGGGGAAAAAGTAGATTATATTTTTAATCTATTGTTCAAGCAGAGGGGTATCCATAAGGGCCAGTCTCAAGGTGTTGAGTCCGATTATCGCACCTCTCTGTTGCAGGGTGGCCAAATCGCCGCCCATCTCCCCAAAAAAGCTCCTTTCAGTGCGGGGGCCGACAGCGGCTGAAATACCTTTAAGTGAAAAAGCTGATCCATCTTTTTCTGGATGGCCTAGTATCGCTAGCCCCACATCAGCTTTTGCGTCCTTTTTTACCTTTTGTGCTGCCTTAAGACCTGCCGCCTTCTGTTCTATGTTTCCTGGCAAATCTTGACCCAGCCATCTCTTCAGGTTTTGATTTTCAGGGATAACATGGCTCTCCAGTAATCGGTTTGAGCCGGCTTCGTAAAGCCTGCAGGCGGCAAGTCCTCCCGAAAAGGACTCCAAAACTGCAAGCGTCAAGTTCAATTTTCTAAGCTTATCGGCTATAACTCCTTCGAGAGTATCTTGGTCTCTCCCATATATATTCTTACCCAGTCTGGATAAAATTTCTCTTTCAGTTGGCTGGATAAGCTCCTTGGCCTGATTTGCATCAGCCGCCCTGGCTGTGATGCGGACCTCGATTTGCCCCTGTGATGCCAGCAGTCCCACCTCGGGGTTGCGCCCGGGCTTCATTAGATCGCCTATCATGCTGTCAACCAAGCTTTCGCCTATACCGACTACTTTTAATACCTGATAGGTAATCCGTTGATCCCCCAGACCGTAACGCCTTCTCAGCCATGGGATAACTTCTTCACGCATTAGGAACCTCAGCTCTCGAGGTACTCCAGGCAGGCAGATAACAGGATTTCCATTGACTTCTTTAATGAACCCTGGTGCTGTCCCCACGAGGTTTCTTATTGGTTGGCTGCCTTTGGGCATGAATGCCTGACGTCTGTTATTTTCCGGCATCTTATAACCGGCTTTGTTAAACATTTCTTCTATCTGGTCCATAAGATCTTGACTGAATTCAAGATCCGCACCCGCTACCCGGGCAACAGCCTCCCTGGTCATGTCATCTACGGTTGGCCCGATTCCACCTGTGGTGATTACCAGTTGACATCTCTCTGTGCCGGTCTTTATGACTCCACATATATCTTCAAGTCTATCGCCAACAGCAGTACGGAAAAGCACGGGCACACCCAGCCGGCCCAGCTCCTGAGCCAGATATGTAGTATTAGTATCGACTATCTGTCCCAAAAGGAGTTCACTGCCTATGGTTATAATCTCACAATCAGGTGAATTAAAATCGGCGTTTGTCATGGTATTCAATTCCTATCAGGGATTCCGCCTCAATTTATTGTGAAGTTCCAAGGCGGGTTTAACACAAGGTCTTTCTCATGGACATATATTCCATTTTCTGAAGGCTCAATCCTCAACTTTCCATTTTCATCAAAGAGCTTGGAACTCCTGATATGGGTAAGATAACCGTTTGCAAAACTCTCTGTAGTGATGCTTAAAATCATTTCACCACTCGAAGTCTTGATAAGAAACCCGCTTGGAATAGATTTATGAAAACATTCGCCGGGGTTTTCATAAATGCGATTCCATTTAAGGTGAGTCAGCAGGAAGCCATTTTGATCCATTATTTTAGCGGAGATCCTGGGAGTGCTTTCACCTGAAAGCACAATCTCAGCAAGGAAATAAAAACCTTCTTCACCTTCGTAATTACCTACGGCGAATCCAGGAGTCAGCATTTCGTTGACCAGATAATTGTGATGAGCGCTTATATTACTTTCTTTATAATTGATCACCAGAACTGTTCCTCTTTTTATATGTCTCCCAATAGAAATTTCTAGATTCGTGTTCGAATAGCCTGAAGCAATAGGGATAACGTGGCTGCTGCATCCCCAACCAGACCAAGATCAGCAAGTCTGAATATAGGCGCACCTGGGTCGCGATTTATGGCCACAATGGTTTCGGCACCCTGTATGCCCGCTGTATATTGCAGTGCCCCTGAAGTGCCTACTGATATAAGCAGCTTGGGCTTCACGCTCTTTCCTGTCTGGCCTAGGAGCCTTTCTTCACCCGCCCATCCGGCGAGTATAGCCGGCCTGGTAGCGCCCACCTCCCCATCCAGCAGATCTGCAAGTTTGAATATAAGCCTGAAATTTTCCTTTGAGCCGAGACCCCTTCCCCCGACTATGACGACTTCGGCATTACCCAGATTAGAATCATGCGCCTGTTGCCTCTGGCTTCGGATCATCTCTGTCCGCCTTTTTGGAAATCCAGCTAAGTCAGGATAAATGATTCGGCCTACCGCCTCTGAGTTATGATTTAGTTCCTGAAACACTCCCGGATGAACCGTGGCCATCTGAGGCCGGTGATTAGGGGTCACTACTTCTGCTAGGAGTTCTCCCCCAAAGGCTGGTGTTGTTTGAACCAGCAGCCCGGTTTTTTCATCCACTTCCAGGGATACGCAATCAGCGCTTAGGCCCGTTTTCAGTCGTTTAGCCAATCTCGGAAAAAATTCGCGTCCGAAACTGGTGGCTCCAGCAAGGAAAACTTCAGGCTTAAAGGCCTCTGCCCACTTCGCTAATATTGCAGTGTATATTTCTACGTCATAGTCCCTAAGATCAGGATGTTCCGCTACCATTACCACGTCAGCCCCGTGAGCGACATATTCCATGGCATACTGATATACCTGATCACCAAGTAAAACAGCCACCACTCTGGTATTCAACTTTTTGGCCAGTGATTTGCCTTTAGATATAAGTTGAAGGGTGACTCTGTTCTGAAAATAATTTCTGTAATCCCCAAAGACCCAAACTTCTCCAGGGTTATCATTCTTTGCCATCTTCCTCGTCCAAAATACTTAACGACTCAAGTTTGCGTATGAGGCTGTCAACCAGGGTTTGCTGTGAGCCTGTAACCAGCTCTCCTTCCCGCTTGGGCGGCGGAGGGTATAATTTCCAGACCTGGGTTGCAGAGCCCTTTAGACCAACCTCGCCGACATCTAGATCAAGATCTTTAATACCCCATTTGGTAATATGCTTTTTAGAAAAGGCGGTTTCCAGCGCCCCTAAAGGAAAATTCCTTAGCTCACAGATTCCTTGAGCCACGGTCAGGAGAGCAGGAAGTTTTACCTTCAAGGTATCCAATGATCCATAGCTTACTCGTTTTACATGCAAAAAACCGTCTTCAAAATGTTGAATCTCGGTTACACCGCACACCTGGGGAAGACCTAATTCCTCTGCAATTTGGGGGCCGACGTGACCTGTATCACTGTCAATAGTCTGTAGTCCACATAGTATAAGATCAGGGAATGGATCCAATTTGGAAATTGCAGTGGCCAGTACGTGTGAGGTGGCCAAAGTATCTCCTCCGGCGAAGCAAGGATCAGTCAAATGTATGGCTTGGTCTGCGCCTGCAGCTAACGCCTCCCGAAGAGCGGCTTCACTTTGTGGGGGCCCCATGGTTATGACGAGAACCTCACCAGTTTCTCTTCCTCTCAAATAAAGAGCTGCCTCAAGAGCGGCATAGTCCAGCGGATTAATTATACTCTCTACACCCTCTCTAATTATTGTCATCCTTTGTCGGTCAATCTTAATCGTTGGTGAATCGGGGACCTGTTTTATACAAGTTACTATATTCATATGAATCTCTTGTGTATTGATTGATGCCTCTAGCATTGTAAAAAAATAGATTTTTAAGAAAAAGACCTGCTCAGACTCTGGGCCCTCCCACAAAGCAGTTGACGCGGCATACGTTTGGGCTAAAAACCACGAGTCCAGAGCCGAACCCAAAAAGTCCTTCTTTATTTTACCTTCCGATCAAACTCCTTGCTATGACCATCCTTTGCACTTCAGATGTGCCTTCGTAGATTTCGCAAATCTTGGCGTCCCTATAGAATCTTTCTATGGGATAGGCTTTTGTATACCCGTATCCGCCATGAACCTGGAGCCCCAGCCTGGTCGCTTCTACAGAGGTCTCACTTGCATAAACTTTCGCCATCGCAGATTCTTTTACATGATCAAGGCCTTTGTCTCTAAGATTACAGGCCCGATAGATGAGAAGTCTCGAAGCCTCAATACGGGTATGAATATCTGCGAGGAAGCCTTGAATGGTTCCAAATTGGGCTATGGGTTTTCCGAACTGATGACGTTCTTTAGCGTACTTAAGAGAGACATCTAGAGAGGCTTGGGCGATACCCAAGGCTTGAGAGGCAATTCCTATACGTCCCCCGCTAAGAGTGGAAAGAGCTATCTTGAGCCCTTCTCCCTCTTTTCCCAGGCAGTTCTCAATGGGGATACGGCAATCATGGAGTGAAATAGGGCAAACCGGATTTCCCCTCATACCCATAAGCTCCTCGGTCGGCCCCTTTTCAATGCCACTTGTGTCAGATTCAACTATGAAAACTGTTAGTTTTTTTGACTCGTCAGGGCCCTGCAATCTACCGAAAATAAGGTTTATTCCAGATACGCCCCCATTGGTAACGAATATTTTATTTCCATTCAGTACATAAGAATCACCGTCACGTGTCGCATAAGTTTCCAGGGATGAAGCATCGGAACCGGCATTAGGTTCAGTAAGACAGAAGGTCCCTATCTTCTTGCCTGATGCCAGTGGAATGAGAAAGCGTTGTCGTTGTGCTTCAGTTCCAAAAGCATAAACTGGGTAAGCGGAAACGCTATTATGAACTGAAATGCAGAGACCCATGGCTGCATTTGCTTTTGATATTTCTTCAATGACTATGGCATAACTAATCGAATCAAGGCCTGCACCACAATATCGGGAGGGTATCTCCAGCCCGAAATACTGTAGCTCAGCCATCTCTTCGGCTATATCCATAGGAAAAAGCCCTGTCCTGTCCATTTCAACCGCTGCAGGAGCGAGCTTGGATTCGGCAAATTTTCTGACGGTGCGGCGAATCACCGCCTGTTTCATGTTTGGCTCTAATTTCATTCCCTTTTATTTCCTCTCGAGGTTCGAAGGCACTATAAGATATATAGGAGGAAATATTCAAGTCCGAAGCGCATGGACCAGGAGCCTCAGACAAAAAAAGCTGCCAGATTATAATATTTTAATTTTGGGGAGGGGCCTGTTATTTACAACGGTCACTTTGTGGCGAAAGTAAATGGATTGCCGCCTATCATTTTGCATATGCATAAGGTAATCTGATTAATTGCGCATAAGGCTCAACCAGTTGCCTAAATGTTATTTGAGATTCTAATACCTTAGCAAAAAAAACGCCTTTTTTTGCATACCTGTCGAGTTCCTCGTCACCGATCTTTACTATTTCATTAATCATCTCAGGAGTCAATTTTGAGATATTGAGCCCGGAGTATTTTCTGAAAAAGGCCATCGCCTCCGCATCTTGTTTCATGGTTTTATACATCGCTTCAAAACAAGAATCCCTCAAGGCAACCTCTACCTGAAACTTGAGGTCCTCAGGCAGTTTATTCCAAGACTTCTCATTCACCAGTGTTTCAAGGGGGGCGCAGGGCTCGTGTATGCCAGGTAATTTAAGAAATTTGCATATCTCATGAAATCCCAGCTTCCTGTCAATGGCAGGCGTACCGAATTCACAGGCGTCTATTACACCTCTCTCTAAAAAGGGATACACTTCCCCCGCGGCCAGGCTGATCACACGTGCTCCAAGCCTTTCCAGGCATTTGCCCCAAATTCCTACAGTCCTGAATTTGAGCCCTCTAAAGTCCTCCAGTGAATTGATGGGCTTTCTCGACCAGCAGAAATTTTCAGACCCCAGCACTCCATAAGGGGGTAATACCTTTAAGTTTTGTCCCTTATACATCTCATTCCAGAGTTCTATTCCGCCTCCTGTGTATATCCAGCCAAGCATTTCGCGCATCTGTAGTCCGTTGGGAAAGGAATTAGCAAAAAGCACAGATGCTGGAAATTTGTCAATCCACCAGCCTGCCCAGGTGCAGGCCATATCAAGGGTCCCGGAACTCACGGCATCTAAAACCTTTGTAGATGGCACAATAGCACCGCCGGGACTCATCCTAACCACCAGTCGTCCATTTGTCACTCTCTGTACCTTGTGGGCAAAGCGAGCTGCAGGCTCATAAAGCTGGGGTAGCCCTGCAGGATAGCTGGATTGCGCCCTCCAGACAATTTTATCAGATGCAGCATGGTTCGTCGGTGTGCATATGAATATTAGAAGAATCAAAGACAGCACATAGAGGAGTACTCTTTCTTTATTTTTCATTCACGTCCCTCCCAGGTAAAAAAGCAGAAAACTTAAGAGCCCTTCTCCTTTAAGGTAACTCGAATATCAGTAATCATTGTGTCCGGGTATTGGCCATTTTTATCCTTTTCCAGGTATTTTACCATATCCCAGACAGTGTTCAATGCCATGGCCACCCCTACCAGAGCCTCCATTTCAACTCCTGTACGGGCTTTTGAGCTTACAAAACAAAAGGCGTCGATATATCCCTCCCCTATTTCAAATGACACCTTTACTGTATCGAGCAGTATTCCGTGGCAGTGGGGAATCAAGATATGGGTTTGCTTTGCGGCGTTCATAGCTGCGATTTCCGCTACCAGTAATGGATCCCCTTTTTTTATTTCACCTTTCCTGATTTTATTAACGGTTTCAGGAGAAAGAATAATCCTTCCCGAGGCTTCTGCTTTTCGTTGTATAACTGGTTTTTCACCTACATCCACCATGCCCATTTCTAAACATCCTCCGGTGCCTCCTCAAACAGCTCCTCTTTAATCGCGCCCTTTTCTTTTATGAGGTCAACTAACTTTTCCAAAGCTGGAAATACATGATCCCTGGTGTCACCACCCACGGCCACAGCCATTATTTCATCTCCTATATTAAGTCGACCGTCATAGGTTTCTATCATAACTTTAACTATTCCAGGTAACATCTCGATATCTCGAATTATTGTAGCTATGACATCTTGGTAAAATGTAACTTCTATTCCGGAAACCTTTTTACCGTTGAGCGATGTTTCCCTAACGACGCCCAGGTGCATAGCTATCATCCCCATTTTAGGGTAGTCAGGATGCTCTTTTAACGACTTTATCATGTTATTTAAGCCCATTTCACGCTCCTTTATCCAGGGGCTTAGTTTGCCTGTACCCTTTTCAGCCCTTAACTATAAGCCGCTTCACTTGGAATTAATGTCATCCTCTTTATCAAGGTTGAATAGTCTCCTTGTCACGTCTAGGTAATTGTCCAGTGAAGGTCTGTCAGCCTTTCTCTTTAAGTAAACTATCGGATCATTAATTACCTTATGGCCAATAGAACGGGCCAGGACCATGATGGCCTCCTCCTGAGAAGGAGTGATATCACCAAAAGCTGATCGACTCTTGTTAAACTCGGCTTCAATCGTGGAGTCGATCTTATCTCTGAGCGAGACTATAGTGGGGACGACTGCTAGAGTTTTCAGCCATTTTTCAAATTTTAAAACTTCCTCCTGTACTATACGCTCCGCCCTCACTGCTTCCCGTTGTCTCTGGTTTAAGTTCAGATTTATGACACCTTTTAGGTCGTCAATATCATATACGTATACGTTTTCCAGTTGGTTCACCTCAGGCTGGACATCCCTAGGCACTGCAATATCGATAAAGAATAGAGGGCGGTTACGTCTTTTTCTTAGACATGACTTTATTTGGTTTCTTGTGATTATGTGCTCATGAGAACCTGTCGAGGTGATTACAATATCGGCTTTTAACAGTGAGGCATCTATCTCCTCAAAGGCCACTGGTCTGGCGTTAAATACTCCTGCCAATTGAACAGCCCGGTCAAGTGTCCGGTTCGCCACAGTCATGGAACTAACACCTTGACTGATCAAGTGCCTGGCAGCTGCTTCTGCCATTTCACCAGCTCCTATCAGAAGGACCTCTTTTCCTTCTAGAATATGGAATATTTTTTTTGCCAGCTCCACTGCAGCATAGCTTATAGAAACTGCAGCGCCACATATTCCGGTCTCAGTTCTGACTCTTTTTGCCACATGAAAAGCCTTGTGCATAAGCCTGTTTAGAATTACTCCTGATGTCTTTTTTTGGGTGGCCAGGGCATAGGCATCCTTTATCTGCCCCAGGATTTGTGGTTCTCCGACCACCATTGAATCAAGACTGGAGGCGACTCGAAAGATATGGGTTATTGCATCATTATTTTTATATGTGTAGAGACTCGATAAAAAGCTGTTCCCGGAGACTCCCGCCAAACTTGACATCAACGATATTACTGCGTCAGTGGCTTCTGAAACCGCGTCAGTGGTCAAGAGCATTTCTATACGGTTACACGTAGAGATGAAAAGCCCTTCTTTTATGCACTCATTGTCTCTAATAAAAGTGAGCGCCCTGATGTTATTATTAGGATCTTCTGCAAGGCGTTCTCTAAGCTCAACGGATGCAGTCTCATGATTCATTCCTATGTTCACGATCTTCATCACAGCAAGTCTTTTGTTCCCAGGCTTCCAAATCTATGATAGCCTCCTAACCAAAGACTGGCGCCGAGAAAAGTAAAAATCAGTATAAAAAAACATACAATGGACATTATAGCAGCCCTTCGCCCTCGCCAACCTACAGCAATCCTTTCGTGCAAAAGCGCAGCATAAAAAAGCCAAGTGATCATAGACCATACTTCCTTAGGGTCCCATTGCCAATACTGTCCGAGTGCGTATTGTGCATACACGGAACCGGTTATCATTCCTACCGTCAGGAAAGAGAAACCATAAACTAGCGAGTAATGGTTTATTTTATCCAGGGTTGCGAGGGAGGGAAGCCTGCTATAAAAGGAACCCAGGTGTTTCTTCTTTATCTGGTACTCCTGGATTAAATACATAATGGCAACGGCAAATGCCGTCACGAACAGCCCATTCCCTATAAAAGCCGTCAGGATATGAACAGTAAGCCAGAGGCTACTGTAAATTGGTTTTATAGGTACATCGACCCATGGCATGGCAGACGAAATAATCATAAGGATTGCGGCCAGGGGTGCGACAAAAGAGCCCAGCACCATGAGTCTGAACTTTAAATGAAAAAGCAGATATGTCAGAATAATACTCCATGAAAAAAAAGACAGGGCTGATTTAAGGTCGAGAACAGGAGCAGTTCCAAGAGTGTAATAGCGGGATGCCAGGAAAATTGTATGGAATACAAAGCCGGCACCAAGTATCCAGTGTGAGGCCCTAAAAACTCTTTTCTGCTGTTTTATGATAAAAACAATAAACCCTCCAGCAGCCAAAAGTTCAAAAAAAACAGCTAAATTATACCATAAAAATGTCATGAATCCCTCAAATTTCATAGATATTTGAGTATATTCTCTACGTCGATTTCTACTGGGAGCAAATTGCTCAGACGATTTTTGACATATTCAAGATCGTTATTTGCCAGGGCCTCCAGCAGACCGGCATTAATAATTTCATTGAAAATCCTGGTCTTTTCGCTCTGACAGAAATCTTTCGTGAGCACTTCATTTCGAATGCGACCCATCAGGCTCAAGAAAGTTCCATATTCCGTACCGAATTGGAATTCAAGTTCCTTCCTTATCTTTTTTGCAAGAGCCGGACTTTTCCCAGAAGTGGAAACCGCAATCATCAAGTCTCCACTTTTGACTATTGAAGGCACAATGAAATTACAGTCCTCAGGCTGATCTACTGCATTTATCAGGAGGCCCCTTGACCTGGCTTTTTCGCTGATTTTATGGTTGAGTTTCTTATCATTTGTGGCGGCGATTACCAAAAATACGTCCTTCAGTTGCTCCGCTCTAAATTCCGCCCCAAGATGATTTACAATGCCACTTTCAACCAGTTTTTTAAGTTTCTCTGTTAACTTCCTGCTAACAATATGTATTATAGCTCCATATTCCAGCATAGTCTCAATTTTCCTTTGGGCTACCCTGCCCCCTCCAACTACAAGAACGGTTTTTTCTTTAAGTTCCAAAAAAATAGGATAATAGCTCATTTACCAAAAGGCCTGAAAGCGGTGCGGAAAAATTCCCGCTCCCGCAATCCAAATCCCTCTCCTTTTCTGAGACCTTAGTTTATTTTTTCGCCTAGATATATCTGTCCACCATCTCTGTCAAAAACTTTTCCACTCCGAGGAGACCATGCTTAGATTGAATGTCTTTTAGGAGATTTTTAATTTTGCTGTAGGTATCAGGATCCTTTTCAAGATCTTTTACCGATCGATAAGCCCCGCCCAGTCGCCCTAACCTGTAAACAATACGCTCCGTTTTCGGAAGTTTATTATAGCCATCAATTACATCGAGCATTTTTTCTTTATCTTCCGGCAAGTCTCCCGTAACCTCTTCAAGCAAATTCATTATGTGATCACTTTCTATCCTGCTGGTAATCCCCTGAAGATGTTCTATCAGAAGATGGATTTCTTCGAGTATCATCTCCTCTGGCTGAATGGTAAATTTTCCTTGCTTGAGTTTTTTGTAAAGAGGTATATGTTCAGGTACACGGAGAGTTCTTAATCGTATGAAATGTGGATTGATCTGGTTGAGAACATGCGCTGTGTCCAGCATGTGCTTCTTCCAAAATTCCCTACCACCCAGTCCAGGCATCACATATTCAGATAATTCGATTCCAGCTTCAGTTACTTTTATACCCGCATCTATATGTTGGGCCGCAGTCACACCTTTCTTCATTGATTTCAAGACCTGGTCACAGCCGCTTTCCAAACCAATATGTATCCTGTCTAATCCAGCATCATGGATCCGCTGCATTGAAGCCAGTGACTTTCGTGCTATGCTTCTGGATCTGGCATAAGTTGTTACCCTTTGTATTTCGGGGAATCTTTCTCTAAGGAACCTCAGTACTTCTATAAGATCTTCTGTCTTCATTATCATATTGTCGGCATCCTGGAGGAAACACGCGCCGGTCTTATAATGCAACCACACTCCAATACCGCGGTAGTTTTCGCTATATTCAGACTTGCCAAAAAGATGAGTTATGATACGGCCATCCACCTCACCTCTTGAGCCGAGCCTGAACGAGATTTCTTTGATTTCATCTGCTATATCGCGTGCACACTGGATATCCTGTTTGATCTCATTAACCGTCCTCAAGGAAAATTTTCTTTTTTTGTAAACAGGGCAGAAAAGGCACTGGTTCCAAGGACAGTTTCTGGTCAGGCGCAAAAGTAGGCTTCTCGCCTCACTGGGCGGTCGAATCGGTCCCTGTTCAAATGTTGGCTGTTTTTCATTCATACCGCGTTTCTTCCGTCTCACTTATTTTTTTAGGTTTGTATCTTTTCTATGACAAAAAAAAATATATATCAATCACTTAAATATCAATTGAGAACCGTGGATAATAATTCAATCATATGATACACGCTGGAAAAACTCCTTATCTTCTCTATTTTGAGATAATCTACAACCTTTTTCAATTGTATTTTCCCCGAATTAAATTTAAATACACCGTGTGGATGAAGATAATAAAAAGTATCTTTTCCATGGCAGAGACAGTTTGGTTATAGTCTGTTTCAGCTTTATAAATGCCATATAAAAATTTTAAGTATAAAAACACACAGACATACAAAGGGTTCCGATTATGAAATCTACTCGCTATCTCATGGAAAACCTTGAGGAAGCAATCCGCTTAGAGGTTAAGACAAACCCTGATGTTGTCAGGAAGCAGGCTGAATGGTGCGGCATAAAACCTGGATTGAGGGTTCTGGATGTCGGATGCGGGCCTGGAAAAACAAGCTCTATACTACATGAGATGACACAGCCCGGTGGTAAATTGTTAGGCCTTGATTTTTCAGAAGAAAGAATCAGTCATGCAAAAAAACGATATGGAGATAAAAGAGGTATCGATTTCCATTTATGTGACTTCACGGAACCGATTTCCGGACTCGGAGAATTTGATCTAATTTGGGTCCGTTTTGTACTGGAGTACTATCGCGTTGACGGTCCGGCAGTGGTTAAAAACTTGAATGCTTGCCTAAAACCAGGTGGAAACCTATGCCTTATGGACCTGGACCATAATTGCCTGAACCACTACCCCTTGCCTGAAAGACTGGAACAAACCCTGTTCGAGTTGATGTCAGTGCTTGAAGAAAATTATAATTTCGATCCTTACTCCGGACGAAAATTATATTCTTACCTATACGACCTTGGTTATGAGAAAATAGAAGTAGATGTCGCCGCACACCATCTCATATATGGAGAATTAAAGGAGGTAGACGCCTTTAACTGGCTAAAAAAAGTAGAGGTGGCATCAGAAAAGGCAAAAAATATTTTTGCACGTTACCCTGAGGGAACTGAAGGGTTTTTTTCAGATTTTCTCAGTTTTTTTCACAACCCACGGCGTTTCATCTATACACCTTTGATTTCCTGCAAGGGGACAAAGCCCGCTTCCCTTTGATTCGCTGGCTCATAACGTCTTCCTGCATACAGGCACCCATAAATCTCTACCGGTTCCCTTTTCCCTCGTATCTCATGTATTCCCAAGCATCTTATTTCTTTATGAAAAGGATGTCCGCACAACCCCTTCCATGAATTTTTACACATTATAATATGATAATCCAGGAAGCTCTTGGTCATCTCCTGAAGACGCGCAGCCATGTTAATAGTATCCCCGATGGGTGTATACTCGATTTTGGACTTGGAGCCTATGTTTCCCAAAATAGCTCTTCCGGTGCTCAGCCCTACCCCGATTTCCATGGGATTTGATCCTATAGTAAAATGGTTTGTTATGTTTAAAATCCGGCATGCCGCATTAAACGCAGACTCTATATGATTTTTGATCGGTTCCGGCGCGCCAAAAACCGCTAAAAATCCATCTCCGGTGTATTTGTTTATATGCCCATTTTCCTCAATCACCGCATTGGCACACTGCTCATAGTATTCATTCAGCAAAGATACAATTTCTATAGGCGCCCTGTCCTCGGAGCGGGCCGTAAAATTCCGAATATCCAGGAAAAAGACGCTTATAGGAAGTTCTTCACCACGGAATAAATCCATTTCTCCGGAATTTACATACCGCTTTATAATAGGGGCTGGGACATATTTTTCAAATAGCTCCCTAAGATTTTGCTCTCGCTCCTTGCTAACCTGGATTTTCCTATATGATATAGCGTTGTGAATACTCATGGCTATCTGAGGGGCTATACCCATTAATACAGACATATCGCTCTGGCTTAGAGGCCTTTTCGTTCTGATGTTATCTACCAGAAGAACCCCCAGTGATTCTCTCTCATACGCTATGGGCACACATATAAAGGATTCTGCCCCTATCTTTCTGGCAAAATTCAGGCTTCGCTCAGAAAGATCCTTTTCAATTTCTGACAGATCACCAACCATAAAAGGATCCTGTTTCTTGAAGGCCTTGACCAATACGCCCCTGGATTCTGGATTATCCAGCCGAAAAGCTGTATTTTCCAAAAAAGTTTGCATTTTCGGGTCATATCCGTAACCAACTTTGTAAATGAGCTGAGTTTTGTCGTTGTTTGCCAGCCATATCCCTCCGCGATCATAATCCAGCCTGCTTTCCATCGCGTCTACAATAGATTTCAGCAAGTTATCAAAGTCCGACAACATACATGTCGCCTGCCCCACTTCCTTTATCAGAAGGGCGTTGTTATATCTGGTGTTAATTTCAACCAAGAGTTCATTCGCGGCATTACCCTGGTTTTCTATATTTTTGACCAGCTGACGGTTTTCCAATCTCTCGGAGTAAAACGAGATCCCAAGTACAAGGAGACAACAAAAAAGAAAGAAAGTGAACAGGGGTAAAGAGGGGATTACAAAATAAAGCGTAATAACGCTGATAAGGCAGCATACAGCTAGATAACTGCGCATATGCCTCAGAAGGGAAGAAGGATTCCTTTCCCAGGAAATAATATAGCGCCCTATATCCGCACCATCATGAAGACACGAAGGATGTTCCAGCTTAGCGAATTTTCCGGTGAATAATTTGGCTACGGATTCCAGCAGGCCAATACGGTTATCACACTGGTACAATTTTTCCATAATGCCAGGCTTTAAAGTGACCGTGACTTCTACCGTATCCTTTGCAATTTGTCGGGTCTTAAATATATGGGCGCGGCTCAAATTGGAGGCAAGTTTTTCCAGCATTCGGTAGGCAGTGCTGGGAGTTAAAAAGCCCATAGCGTACTGTCTCAGGGCACCAGAAGCCTTGGAAATCGCCGCGTACCGACCTGCCTCCCGGGCGGTGTTTGGGTTACCTGTCTTTTCTACAAGGATTTCATAAAAGCGATCAACCTGGTCTTGGGTAAACCAGTGGCCTTTATCTTCCAGTTCATAGGTAGTCATTCCGGCGTATCTAATTACGGAATCGATATCTATTTCAGGATAATACTTTTCGGTGTGTTCCAGATAAGTTTTTATAATACGGCTGTTATAAAGGGGTATGTCCTTCATGGAGTCCTGCCGCGCGGGAGAGGAGCCTTCCATTATAAGTATATTCTGAACTTTTAACTGCCGCTGAAATTATTATATCAAGACCGCCGTTATGTCAACACAACAGATTTGGATAAAATCTGGAGCCGCTTATAAAAAATAATGCCCCTGGCTTTGCACTATCCGTGAAAAATAAGATCGAGGCGATAGACATGAGCGAAGGGAAGGAGGTTTAGTCATACCTTATCCTGAATTTTTTATACATATATTCCATATAATCATTAGCGTACTGTACATTCAGAATCCATAATTGATATTGTTTTTCGTATGGTATGTTCTGTGACATCACATAATCAAAAGGGAAAAAGAGGATGGGTACCCTTTCTTTACTATAAGTACCAGTGAGTTGCGCCAGGGCAGCGGACAATATATTCCAGGGTGTCTCATCTAGATTAGTTACCAGCACCTTAATACCGTTCAAAAGTTCTGAGAGATTAAATCCTATTTCTGACTGATTGACAATAAGCACAGCATTCATTCTATCATTGTGGACCAGCGAATATGCTTTCATCTTTCGTAAAAAACCTGAATTCTTATAAGTCATTTCAAGCGATTCGCTGCCCTTTATATGATCGCTGAGGCCAAGAGCATCCAGGAATACTCCCCCTGAGGAGTGGTTGTAAAAACGGTTCAATTCCCAGAGATCAAATGCTGAGCACTCTCTTAGCAGCCATCCCTCGGGGAGCTTCGTAGGAAGAGCAAGGCTTGTATAGGGTAGATACGAGAATAGGTCCAGAGAACAGGCCTTTGGGTCCTTTAGTTGCCTCGCAAAACCACCGAAAACGCGATCAGGGAATTTGTTTTCCGGACGGAAATAGGTCATTACATGGTCCATATTTGCGGAGGGAAGCCGGTACATATCATTCAGGTGATGCATGATCTGTTTTAGTACCAGGAAGCCAGTTCTTCTGCTTTTCAACGCCCTTGCTGAATGATGTTGAATGATCCAGGATTTCTCATATGCCCTTACCAATGAGATATGACCGAATATTCTTCCGTTTTTTCGGTAGGTAAAATGCCTGGCGATATCAGAATCTGACTGGTAAAGCTTATTGTAGGTTGCCTTGAATTCTTCTTTGCGAGCCTGTATATTGCGATATTTTGTAGGGTATATGAATCCCGAATCAAAGAAGAATTCCCATAGCGCATCCATATCGACATCATTTGAAAGATAGAAATGTGGATCCAGCGCACTGCTAAGCACGTGGCTTAGCAGACTGTAGGTCTTTATATCCATGTCCAGAATGGCCAGACCGCATCGGACTCCTTTTTCCTCTTCATTTATACGATAAATGACCTGAGCCGAACATTCGATTTTTAAGGCCCCGGCAAAATTTATAGTTAATTCCGGAATAATCATTCCGGGCACAAGAACACCATCAGCCTCACTTTCGTAGATCGAAAAACCCGAAGTAGAGATATCAGATATTTCAAACTGAACCCTTTTCTTTAAAAAAGGATGTTCAAAACTGATAGTCGGGCTGGGCAATAAATGCTGACGAGGGTTGCGAACCAGTTTTTTCCTGTATCGACTGATCCATTCCTGTTTAGGTGCAAGGACTATTTGTCTTCCCTGAAAATCATTCTCTCCCTGCCGGACATACAAACATGATCCCGAAAAAAATATGCGCTGTTCATCCTTCAAGCTTAAAACAGCTGTCTGGTCAGGGTTAAACCACTGAAATGAACACGATGAATCCGCGCTCACACGAATATTAAACCCGGATGGGCTGAAATTCAGCAATTCGCCTTTTGCAACAAAACCGCTCTGACCTAATTCCGCTGAGACTCCTTTACCTTCAAAACGCTTTGCTCTTCTGCGCCCCACTTCATAGCTGGTTTCAGGGAGAAGGACTGCAAGATGTTCATTTGTTAATTTGCTTATGGTCCCTGGCACCATAAGCATACTCCGGCCATCGTCAATCACAAGGTTTAAGAACTTGTAGTCTTGCAGTCGAATATCACCCTGATTTTCATTCGACCAGTGGCAGATGAGCTTTCCTCCCAGGCAGGACTCGGGCTTTGCGGTCAGGAGAATACTCTCTTCGTATTTGAAATGCCTTAACTGTATGAATATAACCTTATCCATAAAATTGATGTGATTAAGAATATTTATTAGCCTTTCTTTATCCACTGAATTAATTTTATCAAAAACCTGCCCAAAATCTCCATCATGTTCAAGTAATTGAGGTGGAAGACTAAAACATTCTACCAGCGTATGCCTGAAATATTCCTGCTTTTTGGACTCAGAAAAGGCTTCAATTGGTCTCTTGTTTTCCATTTTTCCCCTCCACTCTTTTGCTCAACAGAATTAAAACATCGCTGGACTTTTTAATATTTCAATATCTGTGCCAAGGATGTTTTCCGGATCTTCATTGATGATTTTTATGGGTAATCCAATGCACCAAAATTCCAAAAGCCTTATTGTAAAAGGATCAACACCATCTTCATGTGGAGCAGGTAAGTCTGATTTGAAGCGCCATTAAACATAAAACATCGAGTCTTTTATTTTCAAATGCACACAAAAATGTGCATGATGCCTATATTTTTGTGCATTAATAGGATTAAAACTCCCCAGGTCGGTTGTTTCATTATTATCCGTAAACAAGAAAGAGGCCTTCACAGCAAAATAAATTATATATTCTGTATGTTTCTGTTAAGCCGTTTGGATGCGACAGGTTAATCGGAGTTTCGCTTACGGCATTTCCAGTAAAAGGCTTGGCCTGGTCATAAATATCTTCCAGTATTTCTATTTCACGTGCGGATATCCCTTCATAAAGGTTTTTCATCCAGGTTCTATTGTATTTGAGCTTTGCAAATGACATGTGAAATAAAATCACATCCCGCCAGTTGCTGACATGATTGTGAAATTCCCAGTGAAAAAACCATCTGAAAATACTTTGGGGCTCTTTATCCTTTAGACGTTGTCTGAAAATTTTTTGTTCAGCGAGGTGGTTAATCCATTCGATGCAGAAATCAAAATTCAGCAGATAAGCGGGTTGGTCCAGGTCGTTGAATGTTAAAACTAGGCTTCTCTGTTTCTTGTTGGCATTCAGGTTTTTTTCAAGGCCTTGATCTAAACATGTTGGATTCGAATTCAATTCATCATTACCTATTCCCTGGTTGCAGTCGAGCTGGAGGGAAATCTCTTGTATTGTCTTTCCCTCTTTTTTAAGTTGTCTGAGCAGATATATTCGATCAAGAACCGCTCTTGGAAAGTAGCCTATTTTTTTTGCGCCTTTTAAATCTGAAGGAGCCTTTCCCACAAAAGGCCTGGGGAGGATTCCAATTTTAATGTAATTGTTTAGGGTTGCCCTGGAAATACCTGTTTCTTTAAGTAGTTCTTTGCTAGTAATATGATTTTCGGGAAAATTTTCCAAGATATTTAGACCTTTAAACCGTTTGTTCGTTTTAGTGTCTAAAGTTAAACAATAGAATTATACAATATCAATTTAGTTTGTCAATATAGTATATTATACAGTCTAAATAGCTTTTAGAACGTCTCCATTTTTAATTCATCTGTTCGAGAAGTCTCAGCGCCCATTTTTTAAAATAACGATCTTTTGATTGACAAGCCTCAATCAACAGCCCCTTGGCTTCCATTCTGTCTTCTTTTCCATTTAGTTCAAGGAGTAATTCTGCGAGATATATTTTGCCCTCTTCCTGGGACTTAAAATATGGGGTAGTCTGGTATTCCCTATAAAGGCGAAGAGCCTTTTCCCTGTCTCTAAATGGCCATGGCAAGACAGCCCAGAACCTGCCGAGAGCCAGTATCGGACCAGCCCTGTCAAATGTCTTATCCAATTCATAGGCCTTTTCAAAACTTTCCTGTGTCCTATTTTTTAGGCCTTCAGATAATGCTGTGATTATACTTACGCCGTCAGAATAGGTCCCCACGTTGAGACCGTAATAATAATGCCCTGCCGGATGGTTTGGCCTCTGCTTTCTTGCTTGCTCTCCAAATTTCATACCCTCTTTGCCATATTTCATACAGACTTGCTTCCATCCCTCGATGCCCTGTTTTTTTGTTTCCTCCGCGTATTGGCGATACGCGCGGGCGCATTTCCAATTAGCTTCGTAGTTGTCCGGGTTTGATTCCAGGAACTTAAGGTATATGGTGATTGCCTTCTTGTAATTCTCAAGACCTCCATTTTCAAATAAGGCGTCAGACTCAGAGATGTAATCCTTAGCCATAACGCCTTGAGAAAAAATAAAGGTAAAAAGCGAAAACATACACGCTGTTAAAAACCATCTCATAGTAACACCTCTTCTAACATAATGACATTTTTAGGAATTCTTGGCATTTGCCCAGACAATTAAAATAAGAACATCTTTCCCCTTCAGCTTCATGTTTGCATACACTTAAGGCATATCTTCTCTTACAAAAAAGAGCAGTGCCCCTCCCAGAAGAAAAAACAGGGAAAGGCTGAGAATTGATATTCGCGAAGTGCCGAAGATTTGACTCAAAACCGCAAATATAATAGGTCCCCAGATAGCAGAAAATTTTCCAAAGACTGAAAAGTAACCGAAAAATTCGGCGGCCTGGTCTCTCGGGATGAGGCGCCCATAAAAAGAACGGGACAACGCCTGTGTACCGCCTAGGATAAAACCAACCACCAGGGCCATTAGCCAGTATTCCAGAGAAGAATTTATACGGTAGGCAAAAATTGTTAGTCCGAACCAAGCTGTCAGGCCTCCCATTATAGTTTTCTTTGTACCTACTTTCTGTGCAACAGCTGACATAAGGAGTGCCCCGATAATTCCTATCAATTGCACCATAAGCAACGCCCCGAGAAGGGTTCCAGTGGAAAGCTGGAGTTCGTCTTTTCCATAAATTGATGCCATTTTGATAACTGTCTGTATTCCATCGTTATAAACCATATATGCGATAAGAAATATCAGGACATTTTTCTGGCCCGCGATCGACAGTGTAGTTTTCCAGACTCTGCGCCATCCGATAATAGCGCTTTTTAGTGTACCTGGGTGCCTGTATATTGAAGTACCTTGTTCTTTGAATAAAGCAAATGAAATGGATCCGAACAACCCCCACCATAGACCCGCGGACACCAAGGACAGTCTTACTGCAGTTCCTTCATCTAAGAAGAAGGTTTTAAGGCTACAGCTGATAAAAATCACATTGAACGCGAGAAGGAGGCCTCCTCCAAGATATCCAAAAGCATATCCCTGTCCTGATAGATGATCCATTTCTTTGCCTTTAGATATGGAAGGAAGGAAAGCATCGTAGAATACGTTACCGCCAACAAAACAATAATGGGCCAGACAGAAAAGTATCAAAGTATACAGAATGTCACCCGGAGCACTAAAAAAAACAGCAGTGTCAGGAACGAACCGCAATAACAGAACATTTTTAAAAAGCTTTTTTTACGGTTACTTTGATCTGCGATACTGCCTAGAACCGGTGCAGAGATAAGTATTAGGAGAGATGTAAAGCCGTTTGCATATCCCCAAAGGCTCGTAGCGCTGACATATCCATTGTAGCCCATCAGAGAGAGTGCTATTCCTCCCTCAGGCACTATTGTCCCTGCAAAATAGACAGGAAGAATTGCAGCCAGGATGGTTGTTGCAAAAGCTGAATTGGCCCAGTCGTAGAGACACCAACCAAATCTTTCTTTTCTATTTTTGAAAATAAAGCTCATCTGCACAGAGATATTTTTTTTCGCCCACTCACCCTGAATAAAAAACTCTACTGGCTAATCTAAGATACATTGATTCCTTTTTTCAGTGATTAGATACGTCCGAAGTCATTTAGAACCAGACTTTTTGAATATTGGATTAATCATGTCATAAACGGAAGTCAGTTCACGACAATGCAACAGGCGAGCTGAGCAAAAATATATTGTTGCTCCTATAAAGACGAGACTTGTCAGCCTTATCAAAGAATCCAGTGTTGTGTCTCCTTCATCTAGTAGGTAGCGGCAATAGTAAAGTCCAACACCCATGACTCCCGAGGCAACCGCTGATTTCAGTGCTGATATCAGAACAGGCTTAAATATGGCCATCCGGACTCTTCTGGCGAGTAAAAAAGCCAGCAGACAGAACTGAATAGAAGAAGCTAATGAAAGAGCCAGAGCCAGGCCTCCGTGTTTTAGAGGCCCCATTAGCCAAAGACTGAGAAAGAGATTAGCTGCCATTGCAACAAAAGCCACCCTGACTGGTGTTTTTGTATCCTGAAGCGCATAAAAACCTGAGACTATTATTCTGATGCCTGAAAAAGCCCATAGACCCATAGAATAGAATATAAGGGCCTGGTTCGTCATGGTGGTAGAATAAGCGTCAAAGGCCCCTCTTTGGAAAAACAGCTTTATTAAGGGTCCTCCGAGAACCATTAGACCCACTGTCGAAGGTAGCGCAATAAAGAAAATAAGGCGCAGGGCGTGGCTTAGCGTGGCTTCAAACTGATCATATTCATTTTTAGCCGCCTGTGTGGAGAGAGAAGGAAGCGCTGCAGTACTGACAGCTATGGCAAAAACACCCAAGGGAAATTGAACGAGACGGTCAGCATAATAGAGCCATGAAACACTTCCCCCGGCAAGCAAAGAAGCTAAAAGTGTTCCTATAAACTGATTGAACTGATAGATAGCAGACCCGAAAATAGCGGGAAGCATCAATAGCCCTATTTTTTTTACGCCGGAATGAAGTGGCATCCAGAGAGGCATAAACCTGAACCCTTCCTTTATCAGCCAGGGTATCTGGATGCATACCTGCAGGGCTCCGCCTATTAGGACACCTATGGCTATACCCACTATCGGTTCGGTACAGTTAGGAGAAATAATATATGCGGCTCCAATTATACCCACATTTAGAAAGACAGGCGCTGCCGCAGGCGCCGCAAAATGCCGTAGAGAGTTTAGGACCCCCATAAAAAAAGCTACTATACTTATAAAAAAGATATAGGGAAAAGTTATACGAGTAAGGAATACAGTTAAATCGTATTTTATTCCGGAACCACCGAACCCAAACGCTTGAACCCTCACAATCCAGGGCGAAAATATAACCCCAAGAAGCGTAACAACTGTCAGAATTAGAGCAAGTATAGTTAATACAGCCCTGGCAAGTTCAAAGGCTTGCTTTTTATTCCTGACCGTAATGTATTCGGTAAAGACCGGGATAAAAGCAATAGTGAGGGAACCCTCTGCAAACAGTCGCCTCAACAGATTTGGTATACGGAATGCTACAAAAAAAGCATCAGCTGCCATGCCCGTACCGAATAATGCGGCTAGCACCATATCACGTGCAAGACCGAGGATTCGGCTCAGAAATGTGAGGAAGCCGACAGCTCCGGCAGCCCTGCTTACATTTTTTTCTTCAGATATCGACAGGTCGGTATTTTCCACAGAATTTCCTTGACAACTAGGATTTATTTGCAGTACAAGAATACTTTTTTAAATTCAAATTTTTTACGGAGGTTCGGTCTTGGCAAACCACAAATCAGCCCTGAAGAGGGCCAGGCAAAGCGAAGTTAGAAGGTTGAGAAACAAGACTTACAAAACCAAAGTCAAAAACGCCGTTAAAGACGTCAAAGTCCAAATCGCCAGCGGATCAACTGAACAAGCAGCCGAAAGTCTTGTAAATGCCGTCTCGATTATTCAGAAGACCAGTTCCAAAGGTGTGATTCATAAGAATAAAGCCGCTCGAAAGATTTCCCGCCTGGCTCGTCAGGTAAACCAGACCAATGTTTCATAACCCCTGCCCCTTCTCATTTGCAGAGATTAATAACAACATTTTCTAAAACAAGTCGTTCCTGGCTCCCGGATTTGAGAAGGCCGTCCGCTTTATGAAGAAGATGAAAGGCCTTATCAAAGTCGTCGGTACTCCAACATTTTGACTGGGGTATCAGATTTTTCACCTGAAAAGCCTTAAGACCCAATTTCCGGGCAACCTCCGATGAACTCCCACCTTCTTCAATGAACGTTTTTGTCTGCCATAAGAGACGTATCTGACGATTCAACATTCCAATAACTCTGAAAATGCTATCTTTACCCTCTTCTTCCAGAAATCTGTTCAGTACAGATAATGCTTCGGATCTCCTCTTAAAGGATATTTCATCCATTAGCTCAAAGACAGAATATATACGGCTGTGGATAGCAAGGGCTTTGACTTCATTGATCCCTATAACCTGTCTGTGATATCGCAGGCTGAGCTTTTCAAGTTCGGAGTGGAGGTCTCTCAATCGATTTCCAACCATCTGTTGAAGATAGGCGCAGGCCTGAATGTCGATGTTTATACCCAAATTTTTCCCTGCGTCCCGAATCCAAGGCACCACCTGATTGTCATATAATTGTCTGAAATTGATAGTACATGACATCTGCCTGATTTTTTTAAAAAATTTTTTTCTGAAATCAGGTTTTGACGAAATAAATATTATGCAGGTTGTCTCTATCGGATCATCAAGATATGGCATAAAAGTTTCAAGTGCATCGCTCGAAAACTCTTCGGTTCTTCGCACAATAATAAGCCTATTCTCAGACATGAAAGGGAGAGACCGAGCTTCATCAATAATATCAGCGGGAATTGTATTCTTTTCGCCGTAAAAGATCTTTAGATTAAAATCTCTTGCACCTTCAGGAATAAACGCTTCGCGGATTACATTCACAACCTGTTCAAGACGGAATTCGCTTTGCCCATGAAAGAGATAATATGGTGATAATTCACCTTTTTTAAGCTGATTCAATACGTATTCAGGTGCTAGATCCCCCTGCATCAGAACCTTTCCATTGTTTTAAGGTAGAGTCTCCTGGCCAGGCTTCGCGCAATTTCCTGTATGGCTTTCCTCTCATTAAACCTATTTACGAGCGGATCCGTCCCTACACTGAATGTCCCCTTTTCTTCCAGATCCTTATCCGCCCATATTATTTTCCCTGAACTCCCCTCTACTAGACTGACACTCAGCTTAATTCGCAACCTCCGTTTATCTGTTAACTCATATGTGGTCACTTTTCCTTCAACTGTACTCTGGGTAAGGCTGTACGTCAGTGGCTCCGTTCGAATCTCAACTACTTGTCCGAGCAAAACGGCTTCGGCCTTCTCTTTTGAAATAAGGAGCACTTTTGAGTGACTTACGAACTCGTCACGGATAGCCTTAGTAAAAAAACCTTCAAAACCAAGCGAAGAAGAAGTGCTTGCCATCAGAGGAATTGCCAGACTGCGGATCTTAAGACCTACCGGTTCACCTGTCGTCCTGAACTGATATCCACATCCTATTGAGATTCCCAGAAACATAAGCAGCCCTGTTGCGATTATCCAAAAAAAAATATTTCCCTTATGTGTAGGTTTCATTTGCTTTAACATGACTTCGCCGAATCACCCGCAAAATTGCAATTGCTAATTCAAAGGATAAGTTAAAAATTCGATAGACGACGCATCATTAGCCTGCCGGCTAAACAACTATATTGACCAGCTTTTTCTGAACTACGATAATCTTTCTGATTTTTTTCCCCTCAATGAAGCGCTTAACTTTTTCATCTGCCAGTGACTTAGCCTCAATCTTTTTTTCATCATCCGAGACAGGCACCTTTATCTTACTTCTCACTTTTCCGTTTACCTGGATTACAACCAACCTCTCTTCCGATTTCAGTGCCTCTTCGCTATATCCGGGCCAGGAAACCTCTAACAAGTTCCTGGTATAGTCCAACATATGCCATAATTCTTCGGTAATGTGAGGAACTATAGGCGATAGCATAAGCAGGACCGTTTCTATCCCCTCTCTAATAACGGACCATGAGGTGTTATCTTTTACCTCGTCACTGTTTAAGACCTGGTTTATTTCATTAACCAGTTCCATGACCGCGGAGATGCCCGTATTGAAATGAAACCGGTTCTCAATGTCTCCTGTAACTTTTTTAATAGTCTCATGGCTCTTGCGGTGCAGATCCTTCACTTGTCCAGAAATAGCGGACTTTCGGTCATAGACTGGAACCTTTTTTATTAAATCAAGATTATCTACCACAATGCGCCAGACCCGATTTAAAAACCGGTAAGCCCCTTCCACGCCCTGGTCAGACCATTCCAGATCCTTTTCAGGGGGAGATGCAAACAGACAGAACATGCGGACAGTATCCGCGCCGTACTGGTTAATCAAATCCTCTGGATCGACTACATTTTTCTTAGATTTAGACATCTTGACACTGTTCCCGGTTGTCACTTCTTCTTGACAGTAAACGCACCTTCCCTGAATGGATTCGTGCGGATAGAGGTACCCATGATTAGGACATCTCTCTGTCTCCTTGCACACCATTCCCTGGGTAAGTAAATTTGTGAAAGGCTCACTAACCTTGAGGTAACCGAAGTCTCTCAAAACCCTTGTGTAAAAGCGGGAGTAAAGCAGGTGAAGGATGGCATGTTCTATTCCTCCGATATATTGATCTACCGGCATCCAGTAATCTACTTTTTCGGGATCCAAGGGCCCCTGATCATACTTGGGGTTTGCGTAGCGATCAAAATACCATGATGATTCCACAAAGGTATCCATGGTATCGGTTTCACGTACGGCCTTTTTTTTGCATTTAGGACAGGTCGTCTCATAAAATGAAGGCTCAACCGGCAGAGGAGAGCCTCCATTCGGTCTCAGATCCAGGTTTAGAGGGAGTGTGACCGGTAGTTCCTCTTCCGGAACAGGGACAATACCGCACTTGTCACAATAGACAATGGGGAAGGGGCTTCCCCAGTAACGCTGTCTTGAAATGCCCCAGTCCCTGATCCGGTAATTAACTGTCTTGCGCCCCATACCATTTGACTCCAGATATTTGGCTATATTTTCCAGAGCGTCCAAATTATGCTGTCCGTTAAAGGGTGGGGAGTTGACCAATACTCCTTCCCCCTCGTATGCCTCAGTCATTGCATCTTCAGTAAGACTTTGATTGGGAGGTGCAATTACAATTCTGAGTGGCAGGTTATATTTTTTTGCGAACTCAAAATCCCTCTGATCATGGGTCGGGACAGCCATAATGGCTCCAGTCCCATAGTCAAAAAGTACAAAATTTGCTACATATATAGGTATCTCTTCTTTTGTCACTGGGTTTAAACAATATCGTCCCGTAAAAACTCCCTCCTTGGCTGTTAAATCCGCAGTACGGTCGTATTTATCCATTTTTAGAGTACGATCTACAAAGTCCAGGACCTCCTTTTCTTGGGAGCGGCCTTTTATCATATCCCTGACTAAAGGATGTTCCGGTGCAAAGCATAGGAACGTGGCTCCAAAAAGCGTGTCCTGGCGAGTGGTAAAGACTTCAATGACTTCATCAGAACCTACCATCGGGAACCTTATTATCGCGCCGTGGCTTTTTCCGATCCAGTTCTTCTGCATGGTAAGAACTCTTTCGGGCCACCCGGGAAGTCTGTCGCAAAAATCTAGGATTTCCTCGGCGTAATCCGTTATTCTGAGAAACCAGCTATCCATTTCTTTTATGGTGACTTCCTGATCTGTATGGCGCCAGCAACAGCCATTTTCAACCTGCTCATTTGCGAGGACGCTCTGGCATTTTTCACACCAGTTAACGTATGTCCTTTTTTTGTAAGCCAGGCCTTTCTCATACATCTTCAGGAAAATGAGCTGTTCCCATCTGTAGTAGCTGGAATCACATGTTGCCAGTTCACGGTCCCAGTCGTAGCTGAAACCCATTCGCTTTAACTGAGATTTCATAGTTTCAATGTTATCATAGGTCCACTTGGCTGGATGGGTATGATGCTCAATGGCTGCATTTTCTGCAGGCATACCAAAGGCGTCCCAGCCCATCGGGTGGAGCACATTTTTTCCCCTCATACGTTTGTAGCGAGCAACTACATCCCCTATGGTATAATTTCTTACATGCCCGATATGAATTTTCCCGGATGGGTAAGGAAACATCTCTAATAGATAGTATTTTTCTTTTGTTTGGTCCTCTGAGACCTTGAAAAGGCCTTGTTTTTCCCATGCCTCCTGCCATCTGGTTTCCAGCTCATGAGGATTATATTTCATTGCAAACTATTTCCTCCAAAAGATCTAGCGTTGAATTAGTAACTTAAATAAGATATATAATAATCTGCTTTAATTTTATTTAATGACGATTGTATGGTCCACCTTCAGATCTAACCTTGCCCTAAAATCTCTGAGTGCAGGCTCAAGCACTTCCATAAAGCAGGTATTTACTGAAAAAATTAACTTCAAACTGAAATCAGGGGTTTTTTCGCAATGCGCAATAAAGGCATCAACGATCTGCATGCAAGCAACTTCAAGATAACTTATGTATTCCCCTTTAGCTCCATCTGCTGCAGGTATATGAATACCGATTTCGCTAATTTCCATCCTGCCCAGAGAAATACCTATCTCACCGGTCATTTCGGCAAGGACGCCTATGTTATATTGAGGACGATCTCCCAGGCCTTTTAAAAAAATTTTATCGGCCTTCACTCTATCTTGGGAAGCAATAAGCAGGATTTCACCTTTTGTTCCTGTTAAAAAACCTCTTTTTTGAAGAAAATCCAAAAAGCACAAAGTCTTAGAATCAAGGCCGTCGACCGTATTCGAAACCTGGAGAGGCTCCTGAAATATGAAGCCTATAACAGCCTGACACCAGAGCTCCTTTAGAGGACGAGCGGTAAACCGCAGATCCAGTCTCATTGCCTTCGTCAGCCTCTAATATATTTTAAAAGGAATGAAAAAGGAGGTCGAAATTAAACTCATCTCGATGATTGGGCTTCTAAAATTTTCTTCGACAGGCTAACGTTTATGTCTGAGAATCAGTAGCTCAAGCGACATAAAAACAACCTGTGATTATGCCACAGGTCTTTTTAACCGACCTTCTTTTATCAGTTTGCCGTAAATATTGTCTAAAACACCGTTTATAAAACTGCCAGAATCTTCGCTTCCTATCCTTTTGCCGAGTTCCACCGCTTCATCAATAGAAACTTTTGGGGGAATATCATCTCTGAAAAGAATTTCATAAGTAGCCAGTCTCAATACACACCTGTCGAGCCGAGGCATTCTTTCCAACCGCCAATTTTTTGAGGCCTGAGTGATCAGCTGATCCAGGGTCTCTTTGTTTTCACAAACCCCCAGGACCAGTTCTTTTGAAAAGGGCCTGATTGATCTACGTGGTTCAAAGTTATCACAAAGAAGATCAAAAACCTCATTGGGATCATCGGATCCGAATTCTAGATGAAAAAGAACCTGGACGGCCAATTCCCGGGCTCTCCGTCTTTTACCCATTTCTTTCTGAACCTTAAAAACACATATCAGTGTGGATATATACAAAAAGCCGTTGCCCGAAAAAGGACCTGCCTAAGCAGGAATTGCAACAACTCTAACAGGCCAATACCTAAGCCTTATAACAGCGATTGAACAATTGAGAGTCTATGTATAGCGATAAAAAAAGCTTGCTATTTCAACCTTTTGAAAAGATCAGACATCTCCACCGCAGCCATGGCGGCTTCATATCCTTTATTTCCTGATTTTGAACCAGCTCTTTCAATCGCCTGCTCAAGAGTATCGGTTGTTAGAACTCCGAAGGTGACCGGAACAAGGCTCTCAAGCGCGACGTTCGCAATGCCTTTTGAGACCTCTGCAGCCACATAATCAAAATGTGGTGTGGCTCCCCTTATTACCGCACCAAGGCATATAACGGCGTCATACTTTCCACTTTCAGCCACCTTTTTAGCTGCAAGCGGAATTTCAAAGGCCCCAGGAACTTTTATGAGAACTACCTGATCTTCTGGAGCCCCATGCCTTTGTAGAGCATCCATCGCACCTTGTACCAGCCTCGAGCTGATAAAATCATTAAATCGGCTCACAATGATTGCAAATCTGAAACCTTCTGCCAATAACTGGCCTTCAATAACTTTGGGCATAGTCACCCCCGCTGTTTAATGGTGAAAACCTATTATCTGGCCTTCTCATTCGCCAACTTCATAATATGACCCAATTTTTCACATTTGGTCATAAGATATTTTCTGTTCTCCGGTCTGGGCTCGCATTCAATAGGCACCCTACCCGTTACCTTCAGGCCATAACCTTCTAGACCGACAATCTTTTTCGGATTGTTTGTCATCAACTTCATCTTTCTTACACCTAGAGAGACTAAAATTTGAGCCCCAACGCCGTAATCCCTCAAATCCGGATCAAAGCCCAATTCCTCATTTGCTTCAACAGTATCCAGCCCTTTGTCCTGCAGCGCATAAGCCTTCAGCTTATTTGCCAAACCTATCCCTCTTCCCTCCTGCTGAAGGTAAAGTATGACACCAAGGCCTTCCTGCTGAACCATAGTCATGGCCTTTTTTAACTGTTCTCCGCAGTCACAGCGATAGGAACCAAAAACATCCCCTGTAAGACACTGTGAATGAACTCTTACCATTATTTCCTTTTCAGGGTCGATATTGCCCTTAACCAGAGCCATATGTTCATAATCGTCGATATCGTTTACAAAGGCTATTGCCTTAAATTCGCCGAAAGGCGTTGGAAGGACTGTTTCTGCTGCCTTATGCACAAATGACTCGGTTCTCATGCGGTAAGCTATAATATCGGCCACTGTCGCAATTTTTAAGCCATGATCATTGGCAAATTTCTCAAGATCGGGTAACCTGGCCATGGTTCCATCGTCATTCATTATCTCGCAAATGACTGCGGCCTTTTTCATTCCTGCTAGCCGAACCAGATCAACAGATCCTTCGGTTTGGCCTGTCCTGAATAGAACACCCCCCCTTCTCGATCTTAGAGGAAATACATGGCCGGGTTGTACGAGATCCTCGGGTTTCGCGTTGTCATCCACAGCCGTCAGGATAGTCTTTGCCCTGTCAGCAGCTGAAATACCAGTTGTCACCCCGTGCCTCGCCTCTATTGATGTAGTGAAGGCAGTTTCAAATGGAGACCGATTATCATAAACCATAGGCATAAGTTTCAATCTGTCGACTATTTCAGGGGCCAACGCGAGACAGATTAGGCCCCGGCCGAACTTGGCCATAAAATTGATTGCTTCTGGAGTAATTTTTTCCGCAGCAATCGTTAGGTCTCCCTCATTTTCCCTGTTCTCATCATCGACCAGGATAATCATTTTACCCTGTCTCAAGTCTTCCAGAATTTCTTCGATGGTCGATATAGACATGCTAGTCACCAAATCCCTGTTCGAAAAGTGTTTCTAAAGTAATACTTGAGGAAGATGTCTTTTTCCTTTGATTTTCCTCATCTTTTATAACAAATTTTTCTACGTATTTTCCTATTAAATCTGTTTCTATATTCACCATATCGCCCGCCTTTTTTTCCAAAATTGTTGTTTCCCTTCCAGTTTGGGGAATAATATTTATTTCAAAAAAATCTTTTCCACATTTATTTACAGTCAGGCTGATTCCGTCAACTGCTATCGATCCTTTTTCAATAAGATATTTCGAAATGCCTTTATCAACCCCTATTTTTATGGACCAAGAACGCTGACGCGAGGATTTTTGAAATATCCTGCCGGTTCCATCTATATGTCCCGATACCAAATGGCCCCCAAGACGGTCTGAAAGGCGAAGGGCCCTCTCCAAGTTAACCCGCTCTCCTCTGGAAAGCCAGCGTAATGTACTTCTAGAAAGTGTCTCTTCAGATAGGTCCATGCTGAAACTATTCTTAGATAAAGCTGTTACAGTCAGACAAACGCCGTTAACAGAGATGCTATCCCCCACCCGACAGTCGTTCAGATCAATGGAAGCGGAGATATTAATCCTCATGTCTTCGCCCAGACGCTGCACAGATTCTACCTTTCCGATTCCTTCAATCAGTCCTGTAAACATTTATATCTTCCTATAGATCTGTCAGTAAAACTTATAACTTTTTTGAGCTATTTTCCTCTCAACCTGATTGAATGGCAGGCCTGTACTATTCGTATTCGGGGTAGCCCTCTATAAGAAAATCCTCTCCAAACCTTTTGAAACGAGTGTTTTTTACGACAAGGCATTGATCCATATTCACCGCGCCAGGACCTTTAGCCATGGAAATGCCATCATCCCCACCTAATATTTTAGGAGACTTGAAAATATAAAATTTGTCAATCAGTCTTTTCTTTATAAAAGAGCCTACTACTGAGGCTCCCCCTTCCACGAGAAGGCTTGTGATAGCCATTTTTCCCAATATATCCAAAAGGGACGACAAGTCAATCCTGCCTTTCTCAGTTGGACAAATTAACGTTGAGACTCCCATGTCTTCAAAGATTTTAAGATTTTTCCTGGGGGCTCCAGGGGCTGACACGATAATCGTTTCTGCTTTGGAATCACTGCTCAGGATTCTTGAATTAGAGGGCATTCTTAGGTGTGTATCAAGTACAATGCGAATGGGATCTTTCCCTTTTCCACGTTTCAGGCGTGTCGTGAGTTGAGGGTTATCGGCGATAACCGTTCCTATCCCCACCAATACAGCGTCCAGTTGATCTCTGAGTCTATGAACAAACTGCCTGGATTTTTCATTGGTTACCCACTTGGAATTTCCTGTTGATGTCGCTGTCCAGCCATCGAGAGTCATAGCGGATTTCACAACCACAAAGGGACGACCTGAAGTCACAAATTTTATAAATACTTCATTTAGACTTTGGCATTCCTTCTCTAAAACTCCTGTTGTGACAGAAACACCATTTGCGCGAAGGAAATCACTGCCTCCCCCTGAGACGTTGGGGTTTGGATCTTTCATTCCTATTACTACTCTCCTTAGCCCGCTTTTTAGAATAGCCTCGGTACATGGTGGTGTCTTACCATGGTGATTACAGGGCTCAAGAGTGACATAAAGTGTATCATTCGCCAAAGCCTTTCCACCTAATCTGTTTAATGCTTCAACTTCCGCATGAGGTAGAGAGGCCTTATGATGATAACCTTTGGCAATCACTCTTCCATTCCGGACAATCACCGCCCCAACCGCGGGGTTGGGTGATGTTCTGCCAAAACCCTTACGAGCCTCAGCCAGTGCCTCCTTCATGAATTTTATATCTCTTTCGTTCAATTACTGCTCCCGGTTATCTTTGTACTTAAAGAGACACTTTTAATAGTGACCGGTAATCAAATCATGGCCCTAGTTTTAAAAAGTACATGAACTTGTATCTTCCGGCAGGATTAAGATGCAGGACATAGTCACTCTAAAAAGCTTTAATACGATTATTATCCGCACTGAGGCAAACCGATCTGCTCAATATCCACTCCTTCTACGTATTTTCTTCATCCTTTTTGGATTTGAGTATTTCTTCGAGTTCCGACATGAATTCATTAATATCCCTGAACTGCCTGTAAACCGAAGCAAACCGGACATATGCAACTTCATCCCATTCTTTCAGTTTGTTAATAACCATTTCCCCGACTTGAGAGCTGGCTACTTCCTTTTTCCCGAGTTCCTGGAAATGGAGTTCCAGAGAATCAACAAATTCCTCGATTTTCGTCATGCTGACAGGACGCTTCTGGCACGCCTTCCTTATGCCGGAAACGATTTTATCTCGACTAAAAGGCTCTCTCCTACCGTCTTTTTTTACAAGCATCGGAAGGACATCTTCCAGCTTTTCATATGTGGTAAAACGTCTGGAACACTCGAGACATTCACGGCGTCTCCTTATCATCCTTCCATCTTTACTCAAACGAGAGTCAATCACTTTATTGTTTATCTTGGTGCAATAGGGGCATTTCATGGGACGAGCCTCTCAATATCAATACCTGCTTCCATTAACATCTCTTCAGCCAACGCATCGTCGTATCCCTTTTCGAAAAAAATTTTTTTTATCCCTGCGTTTATAAGCATTTTCGAGCATATTACACACGGCTTGTTAGTGCAATACAGGGTGGAACCCGCAATAGAAATACCATGATAAGCGGCCTGGATAATCGCATTCTGTTCTGCATGGAGTCCCCGGCATAGCTCATGCCTCGTACCGGAAGGTACCGAAGAATTAATTCTCAGGCAACCCACCTCCTCACAATGTCTAAGACCTGCTGGTGCGCCATTATACCCGGTAGCCAGTATCCTCTTTTCCTTGACCAGTATGGCGCCCACTTGGCGGCGAAGGCATGTGGATCTCTTGGCGACCATATTGGCAATACTCATAAAATATTCGTTCCAGGAAGGTCTGGGCAACTAGAAACCCTCGTCGAGGCATTGGTAGATTGGAAAACGTTTGCACAAATCAAGGACTGATTCTCTGACTTCCGAGCAAATATTCAAAGAATCCGGATGTTCCAGCACCTTAATAATTAATTTTGAAACTATTTTGATTTCAGGTTCTTTCATTCCCCTTGTCGTCAATGCGGGGGTTCCGAGTCTCAGGCCGCTTGTCACCTTAGGGCCCCTTATATCAAAAGGGATGCTGTTTTTATTAACAACAATACCTGCCTTTACAAGCGCTCTTTCGGCTTCCTGGCCAGTAAGCCCCAAAGCCGTCAAATCTAGTAGAACGAGGTGGTTGTCAGTACCTCCAGAAACGAGATTTAGTCCAAAACCATTTAGCTCCTCTGCAAGCCGGACCGCATTTTTAATCACCTGTTTTTGATATTCAGCAAATTCAGGCCTCAAGGCTTCCCCAAATGCAACCGCTTTACCTGCTATCACATGCATAAGAGGCCCACCCTGGATTCCCGGAAAGATAGCCTTATCCAGCACAGTGCTATGCTTTTCCTGCGAAAGTATTAACCCTCCTCTGGGCCCTCGAAGTGTCTTGTGGGTTGTAGATGTAATAAAATCTGCCTCTCCTACCGGTGAGGGGTGTAACCCTGTTATAACAAGGCCCGCAATGTGGGCAATATCTGCCATGAGGTAAGCGTCATTTTCATGAGCTATCCTTCTAAATCTCTTGAAATCTATCAGTCTGGGATAGGAACTAGCACCTGCAACTAAAAGCGTGGGTCTATGCTTTTTCACCATGTTTTCAAGATGATCATAATCTATCTGCTGTGTTTCACGGCTAACTCCATAAGACACCGTCTTGAAAATCTTTCCTGAAAAACTAGCTGACCCTCCGTGGCTCAGATGTCCACCATGGGACAAGTCCATGCCCATAATCAGATCGCCGGGTTTAAGAAAGCCGAAGTAAACGGCCATATTAGCCTGGGAACCTGAATGGGGTTGAACATTTACATATTGAGCACCGAATAGTTTTTTAGCGCGCAAAATAGCGAGGTTTTCTATTTGATCAACATACTCACAACCGCCGTAATATCTGGCAGCGGGATAGCCTTCTGCGTACTTATTAGTCATGACATTGGCCTGAGCCTGGATAACAGCCGGGCTGGCATAATTCTCGGAGGCTATCATGACAAGGTTATTCTGTTCCCGGTTGATTTCTGCTCTAATCAACCTGTACACTTCGGGGTCGATTTCCTTTAAGCTCCTCTCCTCCAAAACATTCCTCTTAATCGATTTGTTCTAAACGTTGTTTGTGTCTGCCACCCTCAAAAGGTGTGCTTAGGAAGAGTTCTACCATTTCAAGGGCAAGACCCGGGTCTATGACCCTCCCTCCCATTACAAGTATATTTGAGTCATTATGTAACCGGCTCATCCTGGTTGTATAGAGATCGTGGCACAGGGCTGCCCGAATTCCCGAATAGCGATTTGCAACGATACTCATACCTAGCCCAGTACCACAAATCAGAATCCCTCTTTGAAATTCATTCTTTGCCACGCCACTGGCAAGTCTGTGCGCTACTGCAGGGTAATCTATCGATTCTCTGGTAAACGCTCCGATATCTTGAACTTCATAGCCATCTCGCTTTTGAAGATCGGCCCTGCAAGCCTCTTTCAAATCAAAGCCAGCATGATCAGAACCTATTATGATTTTCATCCCGCCTCTTTATGCCACGCGCACCGGGCTGCCTCCTGTTCCTAAAGACAGGGTAGCGGCCATGCAGGCTCAGTTATGAATAAATGAGCTCAGAATTGTTAGTTATATGCCTTAAGAATCAGGCTGGCGTTTGTACCCCCGAATCCAAAAGAATTTGACATAGCGTAATTCACAGTCTTTTTTCTTGCTACGTTGGGGACATAATCTAAATCGCATTCGGGGTCTGGGTTTTCGTAATTGATGGTAGGAGGTATAATACTATTTTTGACGGTTAAGGCCGTAAAAATGGCTTCCACACCGCCAGCGCCTCCCAGCAGATGTCCTGTCATGGACTTGGTCGAACTGACTGCGAGTTTATATGCGTATTCACCGAACAAGGTCTTTATAGCTTTGTTTTCTGAAAGATCATTGAGTTTTGTCGATGTTCCATGTGCATTGATATAGTCTATATCTTCGGGCTTTATGCCTGCATAATCAAGAGCCATTTTCATACAGGTGATCGCCCCCTCACCCTCCGGTTCAGGAGCAGATACATGGTAGGCATCACCGGTAAGCCCGTATCCGACAATCTCCGCGTATATATCAGCGCCTCTCGCAAGTGCTGTCTCGAGCTCCTCAAGAATTAGTATCCCCGCACCCTCACCAATTACAAAACCGTCTCGATCTCTTTCAAAAGGCCTCGATGCCTTGTCAGGCTGGTCGTTTCTTGTTGACAGAGCCCTCATTGAACAGAATCCTCCAAGAGCCAGCGGTGAAATAACCGCCTCTGATCCCCCTGTGATCATCACATCTGCAATTCCTTCTCTGACCAACCTGAAGGCTTCCCCAACTGCGTGACAGCTGGCTGCACAGGCGGTCTCAATTGACATGTTCGGCCCTTTAGCTCCAAATTCTATGGCAATTTGTCCAGGTGCCATATTTGCGATCATGCCGGGAATGAAAAAGGGGCTTATCCGCCGTGGTCCTTTCTCGAGAAGAACCTTATGGTAGTGTTCCAGCATGGTGAGCCCACCTAGTCCAGAACCTGTTACGCAGCCTACCTTATGAGCATTTGACGGATCGATCACAATCCCCGAATCTTCCATAGCCATCCGTGCAGAAGCCACTGCATAGTGTATAAATATGTCGAACCTCCGCACCTGCTGTTTATCCATGAAATCTTCGGACCTGAAGTCCTTCACCTCACCGGCAATTTGGGAGGAAAAGTCAGTAGGGTCGAATTTCGTAATTTTTCCAATACCTGAAGTCCCTGAGCAGACTGCTTCCCAGCATTTTTCTACACCGGTCCCAAGGGGTGTAACCATGCCTAGGCCTGTAATAACAACCCTTCTGGGCATTATAGTGACTCCTTTTTCCAAAAAGATGCTTGTGCTGACTGCATTTCTAAAAACAAACTTTTATCATGCTTTCCTGCGCGACTTCCCTGATATCCGTCAGCGCTACGCCCATAATATGAACTGATTGACACTGTTCGCTCTATTTTATTAATTGCCTTTTGCCTTTTTGATATAGTCTATTGCGTCCTGAACAGTCCCGATATTCTCGGCGTCTTCGTCTGGGATTGAAACATCAAACTCTTCTTCCATAGCCATAATAAGTTCTACTTGGTCTAAAGAATCAGCACCTAGATCGTCTACAAAAGATGCTTCCGGAACAACGTCTTCTTGAGGGACATCCAATTGCTCGCAAATGATTTCCCTGATTTTCTCCTCGATATTTGCCATTTACCCATTACCTCCTAAAATTTACTTCCCTGTTTTTTCATCCTCAGTTTTCAGTTAGATTCAAGCACTTTAAACATCCTGAAATCGTTCATAGAAAAAGCTGAATTACATGTACATTCCACCGTTAACATGAATAACCTGACCGGTAATGTAACTAGCGGCATCCGAGCAAAGCCAATAGACGGCATCTGCCACCTCTTCAGGTTTTCCAATTCGACCCGCTGGTATTTGGAGAAGCATATTCTGTTTGACTTTTTCAGGAAGCACGGCCGTCATTTCCGTATCAATAAAACCGGGAGCCACAGCATTAACAGTAATGCCTCTTCCGGCCACCTCTCTAGCTATGGTCTTGGTGAGACCCATAACGCCCGCCTTGGAAGCTGAGTAATTACTCTGGCCAATATTTCCCATTTGTCCTGAAACCGAGGCCAGGTTGACGATACGGCCTTTTCGCTGTTTCGACATGGCCCTTATTACGGCCTGAGTACAGTTAAACACGCTTTTCAGGTTGACACTTATGACTGCGTCCCAATCCGTTTCCTTCATCCTCATGAACAAGGAGTCTCTTGTTATTCCAGCATTATTAACCAGGACATCAATTGTTTCATGTCTGGATATTACATCTTTAAAAAAAAGGTCAACATCGGAAAAAGAGGATACATCGAGCCTTTTGACTTCTGCTTTTACACCCATGCTGTTCAATAAATCCATTGTTTCATCTGCAGGAGCGTCGTCCGGATCATAGTGAACTACTACAATCGTGGCCGTTTCCTCAGCAAATTTAAGTGCAACGGAACGCCCTATCCCTCTCGAACCACCTGTAATAACAACAATCCTCGATTTTGAACTGTCCATATTTTTGCTGCCTCGTGTTCAATAAATGGCCAACCCGTTAGTAATCTCGATTCCGACCAAAATGCGGCACGACCATTTGTATGGAGCCAAAGTTTTAAACTGTGAGGTTTTCTGTTTTAAAATTTCTTAATTCTTCGGCCATTTTCTCTACACCTTTATCACGGACATACTGAGCAGCTAGTTTGATTGCATTTTTAATGGCCCTTGATGTTGAACCGCCATGGCAGATTATACTGACACCGTCTATCCCTAGCAATGGTGCTCCTCCATAGGCTTCATAATCCAGTATCTGCTTAAATCTACGCAGTGGGCGATTTCCCAGTATAAGTGATACCCTACCCATAAAGGAACCCATGAGCTCTTTCTGCAGGAGTTTTGTCATTGCTACTCCCATTCCCTCACTCAATTTCAGGGCCACATTTCCAACAAAACCATCACATACGATTATTTCGACATCTCCAGTAAATATATCTCGGCCTTCGACATTGCCTACGAAATTAAGCTTGCTTTCCTTAAACAGCTGCCTAGCAAGGCGCACTTGTTCATTACCTTTGTCTTGCTCCTCGCCGATGCTCAGTAACCCTATTTTGGGATTCGCTACACCCAGCGTGGAGGTGGTAAAGGCATGGGCCATGACACCGAACTGAAAGAGGTGAGCGGGGCGGCAATCAACATTCGCCCCAACATCTATCAGAACCACCGGCGCTTTTTCTCCGGGAAATATGCTCGCCAGGGCGGGCCTGTCAACGCCCTCCAGGCGGCCCAATATCAAAATAGCGGCGGCAAGAGTAGCTCCAGAATTCCCAGCACTTACTACGGCATCAACCTCCCCTTTTTTCGCAAGGTCAAAGGCCACCCTTATTGAAGCATCCTTTTTTTGTCTGATTGCTCTGAGGGGTGATTCCCCCATCTGTACCGCTTCTTCGCAGTGATGCAGGTTTATAAAACCCACAGATTTTTTGGAGGTAAGCTCTCTTAAAATTGCCTCTCTATGACCCACAAGAGTAACGTCGACTCCCAGCTCAGAAGCAGCTTCAACTGCGCCGCGTACAATGACTCCCGGAGCATAATCGCCACCCATGGCGTCCACAGCGACATTCATGTTAGCTCTGTTCGGTCTTAACTATAGTCCTACCCTTATAAGCTCCACATTCCGGGCAGATATGGTGAGGCAACACAGGCTCATGGCACTGAGTGCAGGTAGCCACGTTTGCTAAACGGATTTTATCGTGCGACCGCCTCGTATCTCGCTTGGCTTTTGATTTCCTTTTTTTTGGTACAGCCATAACTCTTATTTATTCTCCTTGTATTTTCAGATTTTTCAGTTTGAAAAAACCCGGGTGTCCTTCCTTTCGCTGGCAGGTACATTTTCCTGTATTCAAGTTTGTCCCACACGTTGGGCAAAGACCGGCGCAAAATTCATCGCAAAGGCATTTTATGGGCAGCGATAAGTATATTTGTTCTTTGATAATTTCGTCTAAGTGGAGTTCTTCGCCAGTAATAAAATCAGCTGACATCTCCTCTTCCAAAAGCTCCAGTTCGCATTCTCCTGTATGTGGTAGCGGGACCAGAGGATAACTGAAATTCAGATTAAGCTGATGCAAATAACACTCCAGACACCTATCGCATCGAAGCTCAAGGATTCCTGCCAGGTTTCCATTTACCTGATACCCTGAACCGGCTCTATGAATTTCTATGTGTGCCCTCAATGAACCGTGAAGCCCACGTATCTGGTCGTCACCTTGTTGTTGAGATCGCCACCATTGTGGCTCAAAAGAAAGATCAAAGTGACGAGGGACCTGGGAAATCGTCTTCAGGTCAACAATCATAAGGGCCTAACCTTAGCAAAGAGCAAGAAAAAAGGTGATTATCATTAAAATAAAATAAAGGTATGAGTATATAAAACGCCTTTCTATTGTCAAGAAATTTTATGTACTAGAGTGCGCTCCATGGCCAAGAAAAGATCCAGCAAAACATAGCGTCTTTCAGAAAACTGTCTTTTTTATTGACACTTACGTCTTATTTTTACTATTTTTCTATTGAAACAACCGTTAATAGTAACTCAACGTATATATGGAATAAAGAACTACTCCTTTTTTCCCGTGATCATGTTTTGGGTCAAATTACTCTATGTGGAAATACAGGGAACACCTTAATTACTATGAAAAACTCCGAAGATCTCTTTATGAAGTTCTAAGGGATGTGCTGGAGCGACGTTTAATGAAAGTCTCTCTCATAGATTCCTTTTATAACCACCAGAAGGCTCAAGTTGAATACAGCTTCCTCGATAAAAGCGAATTAAAGCCAAAATCAAAAAAGATGGAAAAGGAATCCGAGCTTTTCAATACCTTTATTGTAATTTTTTGTGAAGACGTTGTCAGTTCCAGATTGAAAAATTACATAAGATTTTTTCCTGAAAACAGTGCTATCAAAAAAAACTTGGAGTACCTCCCAGCCTTTACTCTTTATAAACAGTTTAATAAAAATCTTAGACATTTTGAGCACCAAGGTTTCCTGGATGTTGTGGAGCAACTGCTGAATATTGATTACGCATTGCTGATTCAGCAGGATCCAACAGTTAGAAAAAAAAACCGTTACTCCCTGACACATTTTCATGTAAAAATAGACTGGCCGATTGCGGATGCGGCTGAAGACTTAGCCAAATGGCTCAGATATATCCAAAACAACCTTTATGAAAACGGTGACGAAACAGCAAGGGTTTTGCAAAACAAACTTTTTGAATATTACGGGTGTCACCACAGTGTGGGGGGGAGGCGCACCGCAGGTCTTATTGCAGCCCAACTGCTGAGGCAACTGGATTGTAATTCGACGGTATTTGTTTCAAGTTCCGAGTCAAGGTCCATGTATAAATACTCGGAACGCGGCGTGTCAAAATTTTTTCTCATCCAGTTAACAAACAAGCAAGTCAGCGCCCTGGCCGAGAAACAGGGTGTGGATACAAAGGCCTTTATATCTGCTTATCTCTACCCTGCAAAAAATTTTCATGTCGGCATATCAGAGGCCTCATACAGCTACACCAAATATTCCAAACCCCCCGATGACGGCAAACTGAGGAAACTGAAACCGGCATATAACTGGCTCAAGATAAGAGACGAATTGCTCCACCCCAAGATTGACGCCCTGGACGCCTCACCTATCAGCTATTCCTGGACTTACACCAGTACATAATCAAGCTCAGAAATTAACCCAAGGTTTTTGAAATCAACAAATACTTTTGGCCTTATTCACCTGTTTAACCTTTACAATATGAGGAGGAAAATTTGCCTTCTTGCCATGGTCCAACAATCCCAGAAAATCGATAGATGGCTAGTTATCCGTTGCTTAATGGCCCTGAACTCACTCACAACAACACCGTATCTTGAATCACATAAAAATAGTTACCTGCCGGCCTTGTATCAAGGTCTTGTATATGCTAGACTCTGCCCTCCCTCTCGGTGAATCGGCCTGATAAATCACGCCGGATAAATATTTTACGGTTTACAGAGTAATTATTGCAGATAGTGATGGAGGTTGTTAATTAACCATGAACCAAGGAAAGGTCGTAACTAGGTTCGCACCCAGCCCCACAGGCTACCTTCATATTGGAGGTGCGAGAACAGCTCTTTTTAACTGGCTTTTTGCCAGACAAAACGAGGGCAAGTTCATTCTAAGGATCGAAGATACTGACAGGGAAAGGTCTACAGAAGATGCCATGAAAGCGATCATTGAATCGATGGACTGGCTTGGTTTGGATTGGGATGAAGGCCCCGTTTTCCAGTCAAAGAGATATTCCCTCTATAACGACGTCATAGAAAATCTCATTTCAGGAGGACGGGCCTATTACTGCCATTGCTCACAAGAAGAGCTAGAGCACAAACGGAACCAGGCCAGAGTGAAAGGTCTTAAGCCTAAATACGATGGAAAATGCAGGGAACTTGGCCTGGGTCCCGCTCCTGGATCAGTGGTCAGGTTGAAAACGCCTCTAGAAGGGATTACTCAATTTAATGACCTCGTAAAAGGCCCTATCACCTTTGATAATTCAGAGTTGGACGATCTTATACTTAGACGCTCTGATGGAAGCCCCACTTATCACTTAGCAGTTGTTGCTGATGATATCAATCTGGGCATAACACACACGATTCGGGGTGATGACCATGTAAACAATACGCCCCGGCAGATACTTATTTACAAAGCTCTTGATCAACCCTTACCTTTATATGCGCATATCCCATTGATCCTCGGGCCGGACAGACGCAGGTTGAGCAAACGACACGGTGCCATGTCAGTAAGTGCTTATCGGGACATGGGCTATTTGCCCTACGCCCTGCTGAACTCACTAGCCCGTCTGGGCTGGTCTTACGGAGACCAGGAAAAATTCACAAAAGAAGAACTAATACAAAAATTTTCCCTCAACAGCGTGGGCAGGTCGGCGGGAATATTCAATATTGAGAAATTAACTGATTTGAATGCCAGATATATCCGTGAATCCTCAGATACATCTCTCGCTGAAGCAGTATTACCCTTCTTACACGGACTTGGATTAAATAATCTGGATAAAAACACGCTCTTAAAGGCGATAGCGACCGTCAAGGCAAGAAGCAAGACCCTCGTTGACATGGCCGATAGGATGTCTTTTTATTTTCAGGAGGAAATCATTTTCGAAAAAAAGGGAGACGACAAGTTTCTCAAACCTTCTATTATAGATACACTTGAAGCCTTAAGTGAAAGGCTGGAACAAATACCGGAGTTTAACCAGAAAAGCCTGGAAAAGACCTTTTCATCCTTCTTGAAAGAGAAAGATATCTCGCTTAAACAAGTTGCGCAACCTCTCAGAATGGCTCTTTCGGGCGAGACTGCCAGTCCTGGAATATTTGAAGTCATGGAGGTACTTGGTAAAGACAGGACGCTTAAAAGGATTAGATCTGCTGTTCAGCATATACGTGCCAAGGCTTAGTTATTTGCCTACACTCAAGAGGTTAAGTTAAAACAGAAAAATCAGAATGTCGCTTTTTAAACAGGAGGGGAATTTCTCTCTTCTTAAGTCCAAAACAGAAACACACCATTAATTCAAGAGTGTTAAGGCTGTCTTATCTCGAATCTCAATTAAAAAAATACCTTCCGGAAACAGATAGCCGCTTTCCCTTTTTTCAGCAAAGCCGGAATCCATGGAGAGATTCATATGTCAAAAAAATTTTTTGTTCTATTCTCTATCTTTTTTTTTCTATTTGTTACTGCGATATCATGGGCCACGGATAGACCTCTAAAAAAGGCAACACTCATACCTCAATGGGTCCCCCATGCACAATTCGCTGGTTATTATATGGCTCTCGAAAAAGGATTTTATAAAAAATATGGTATAGACCTTACCATAATTCCGGGTGGTCCAGCTAATTCCCCTTCTGATTTTCTCATGAATGGTAAGGCACAATTTGCCACAATGTGGCTCGCTACCGGTATACAAATAAGGGCGGACGGTTCAGGGATAATCAACCTAGCCCAGCTGTTCAAGAGATCAGCCCTAATGCTGGTTGCCAAGAAATCGAGTGGAATAAATACGCCGAGGGGAATCGACGGCAAGAAAGTCGGAGTCTGGGGTCCGGTGTTTCAAATCCAGCCCAGGGCATTTTTCAAGAGATACGGTCTTAAAGTTAAACTCATTCCTCAATCATACTCAGTAAATCTATTTCTGAGAGATGGCGTAGATGTGGCTTCTGCCATGTGGTATAATGAATATCATACCATCCTTAATTCTGGCCTTAACCCTGAAGAATTGACGACCTTTTTCTTTCATGAACATGGGTTGAATTTCCCAGAAGACGGGATATACACTACGGAAGAAATTTTTCACAAAGATCCCGGACTGTGCAGCTCCTTTAAAAATGCATCGCTGGAGGGATGGAATTATGCTTTTTCCCACCGCGAAGAGGCCCTCGATATTGTTATGAGAAACCTAAAAAGTGAACACATCCCGGCCACCAGGGTGCATCAAAGATGGATGTTAGAAAGGACAAAGGACCTCATCATTCCCGAAGGCAAGCAAAGTACTATGGGACGGCTTAACCGCGAAGATTATTTTCGAGTGGCAAACGCCCTGAAACAGAACGGATTTATAAAACGAATCCCTGATTTTAAATCTTTCTGCGGAAGGCGCACCGGTGATGATGAAAAATAGAGGTATAGCCTTTAAACTTATCCTGCTTATTCTGACCAGTAGCACGCTGATTTTTATTTCAATTTTCTGGTATAATTATAAATTTTCACGCCGGATTATATTAACGAACATTGAGCAAAATGCCATAAATCTGGCCGGGGCAACAGTCAACAAGATAGATATGATGCTTCGCCCGGTTGAGAAGGTGGCTGAAAACCTGTCGTTTTTTCTGGAGAGCACATCGTTCTCAGGTGGTGAAATAATCGCTCTACTTCGCTCTGCGGTAAAAAAAAATCCTGAGATATACGGTGCATCTATTGCGTTTGAACCATATGCTTATGATCAGAACGCCTTGTGTTTCGCACCATATTTTTACAGAAATAATGGTAAAATAAAATTTACATACTTAGGGGACGAAAAATACCGTTACTTCAATATGGACTGGTATCAAATCCCTAAAGAACTCGATTCCCCGACCTGGAGCGAGCCTTACTATGACGAAGGTGGTGGAAATATTGTCATGTCGACATATTCAGTACCCTTTTATAAAAAGATCCAAGGGGAAAAAATTTTTATGGGAATTGTGACTGCCGACATTTCACTGTCCTGGCTGCAGAATATTGTATCATCAATCAAAATTGCAGAAAGCGGTTACGGTTTTCTGATTTCTAAGAATGGAACATTTGTTACACATCCAGATGAACAAATTGTCATGAATGAAACTATTTTCAGTGTTGCCGAGGCTAGCGAAGCCCCTTCTCTTCGGGAAATAGGAAGGCGTATGGTCAAAGGAAAGTCAGGATTCATTCCTGTTACGAGTCTCGTTACCAAGAAAAAATGCTGGATGGTTTATGCCCCCTTGAGTTCCAGTGGCTGGTCTCTGGGCGTCCTGTTCCCCCGGGATGAAATGATGGCCGATGTCTCGCGTCTTGCTCATACGGTTATAATTTTGATCATATCCGGTTTTCTTTTTCTTCTGATCGTTGTGGTTCTGATAGCCGGTTCTATAACCCGTCCACTGTCGGCGCTAGTAAATGCCACTGAAGAGATAGCCACCGGAAATATGGAAGCCGATCTTCCACCCATAAAGTCAATGGATGAGGTCGGTAAGCTAACACATTCCTTCCACAGTATGAAGGATTCTCTAAAAAAATATATAGAAGACCTGACGAACGAAACCGCAGCCAGAGAAAGAATCGAAAGCGAACTAAATATTGCGCATGATATCCAGATGGGCATACTTCCCAAGACCTTTCCCCCTTTCCCGGAAAGGCCGGAATTCGATATATATGCAACAATTGAACCTGCAAAAGAGGTAGGCGGGGACCTCTATGATTTCTTTTTTATGGATGAAAATCATCTTTGCTTTACTGTGGGTGACGTCTCGGGAAAGGGTGTACCAGCGGCACTTCTAATGGCCGTAACCAGAACTCTTATAAAAACAAAAGCAACCAAAGGGCTTTCACCGGCCAAAGTTTTGAGTCGCGTCAACGAAGATCTTGCCATTGATAATCCCTCTTTGATGTTCGTTACCCTTTTCATGGGAATTCTTGATGTTCGGACCGGGGACCTCGAATTCAGCAATGGCGGGCATAATCCTCCTTATATTATCCATGCTAACGGTAAAGTTACACCCTTGGAAACGACTAACGGAATGGCTCTCGGGGTTGTGGAAGATTTTTCATATGAATCAAGAAAGGTTTTGCTAAAAAAAGGTGATACGTTGTTTGTTTTTACTGATGGTGTTACAGAAGCGATGAACAATGAGGAAGAGCTATTTTCGGAAACGAGGCTTGAAAATCTTATTGCAGAAACTCAAAACATACCGGTTGAACAGTTAGTCGAAGATGTAATGGAAAAAATAAAAGAGTTTTCCCAAGGCACACAACAGACTGACGATATTACCATGATGGTCTTAAGGTATAACCGTTAGAACCTTCCGCGTCTTACTAAAAAAAAGACTGTCTAAAAGATGTAAACAGGCTCTCTTAATATAAGTTGTATAGCTTCATTTGCTGTCGATGCCAATCCGGAATGTGTTTGCCGCAGATTGGCAACCTGTCTTAAGTGGTCAGCCGTTCTCATTATTAGTGACGCCATATCTCCCTCGCTGACTGGAAAACAGTCAAGTAGCTCCTCCCATGGAAGTCGCCTGGCCCAAATGAAGAGAGCAGCCGAGGGCCAGAATACGATTTGTGGACTTTCGAACCCCCTGCTTTTTTTCAAAGTGACGATATCTTCTATATAAGCAAGTATTCTGTTAAAGGCCCACTCCAGTTCCTTGTAGGAAAGATGTGCATTATTTTTTATTTCCGTTTCCTGGACCTTATCCCAGACAAAGGGAGCCAAAACCCCTGCCATGATTTCAGGCGACAAATTATCAAAAGCACCCTTCCTTATTGCCTCTGCGATAAGGAGTGGTTGGTCAAGTCTAAGTTTGGAGGCCCAGTATCCGTCGGGTGTAAGTTGATCATAATCATCAACAAAGCCCGTCTCTCTCAAAAACCTCAAATGACGCTTGAAGCTCAGCCATAATCCCCCATTTTTACCATCCGTGCGTTGTTCAAGGGATCTGAATTCACGAAGAAGAGTTTGTATAGCACCTTTTTTTTTCTTGCAGAACCCGAAGTGATCACAGTGCTCACACGGAAGTGTCCTCAGCCTTTCCTCGGCCTTATTGAGACTTTTTGTCTGTATCTGGTCTTTAGAGGGGATTTCAATTCTGATTGTCTTGAGTTTATTGATTGGGATATCCTTAACAATAGCTTCCCATTGGCGGGCAGAATTTTTTCCAGGAATCTCAATGGTATAATCAAACAGTTTTCTTATCTGATTCAGGTCAACTTTTTTAAGCCGCTCCCCTTTCCTACCAGGGCAAGAAGCTTCCTTAATGTTGCGGGCTGCGCAAATAAGCCTCTGGTCGCTGTGATGTGTATGAATGACTGTGTAGATGTCTCCATTTTTATGGAGAAACAGCCGCCCTGGCTGAAGGAGCTTTTCGTAAGCTCCTCTCCTCTGCTCTGAAAAGACTCCTCGAGTTAGTCTGCGGATCTGTCTTTGCAGTTCAGACCCCTTCTGTATATTCTCCATAATCTCATAGGGATCTGAAACATCGCATACCGCCCCGGGAAGTGAATCTTTCAGGCGATCCAGTAATTTCTCCCGGCGCCTCTTTATATTTGGGTCTTTTTCTTTCTCCTGGAAAGCTGCCAATGAAAGGTCGAGAAGCTGTTTTACCTCTGCAGGCGTGTGAGAAAGGAGAAGGTTGAGGGTCATAGAAAAATTGATATTAATCTGGCTGAGAACAGGCTCAGGAGGGGAGTTCTTAAGGGAATTGATAAGCTCTACGTCCTGGTGAAATCCAGGTATGATAAGACCAAATCCTATGTGATCCTTTCCTCTCCTGCCAGCCCGTCCTATTATCTGATGGAATTCTGTAGCTGTAAGATCGACGAATTCGCGTCCGTTGAAACGGTCACTTTGCATTAGAACCACAGTCCGAGCGGGAAAGTTAACTCCTGCGGCCACCGTCGATGTGGAAAATATAGCTTCCAGGTGACCTTTATTCATCATTTTCTCTATAAGGACCTTCCAATATGGCAACTGGCCTCCGTGATGGGAACCGACCCTAGATGCGATAAGAGAATCCATTTGGCGATGCTTTTTTAGGTGAGGATAGTCATTCAAAAAGGCGTCAACATCCTCCTTTAAAAGTAACCCGGATTCCTTTTCTTTATCCACGGGGTGACATGTGAGAATGGCCTTATCGCAATCAGACCTGGATTTCAGAAAAAAAATGGCAGGAAGCAGGTCAAACTCCCTCAAGCAATCCAGGATATTACCAAAATTGACCCTTTTGTGTCTTGCCCTCCACGGGCTATACTTTGAGAGATATTTTTTTACCTTCGGATCAAGCCTACTGCCCTCAGACAGAGGGACAACGAGGCCTTCATCGAAGAGAAAAAGCAATTCCAGAGGGACTGGGCGCCCCTCTGATCGGACAAGCCTATTGGGTGTCTGTCGAATTTCTCTCAGCCAATCGCATATTTGAGTGGCGTTTGATATCGTGGCGGACAATAACAAAAGCCTTACTCTGGGAGTTAAATAGATAAGTACTTCTTCCCATACCACCCCTCTGTCCGGGTCGTTCAGATAATGGGCCTCATCTAATATGACCAAGTCTGCTGGGATATTAGTACCCTCGTGCATTGAGTCGTAAAGCTGGTTCCTGAGTATCTCTGTCGTGCCCACGAGAACGGGAGCATCGGTGTTTTCCTTACGATCTCCAGTCAGGATGCCACAAAGCTCAGGACCGAACTCATTGCTGAATTCTTGATATATGGAATTAGACAACGCTTTAAGGGGTGATGCATACCATACGCGGCGATCTTGTTTGATATATGAATTAATTGCCTGCGAGGCGATCCATGTCTTGCCTGCGCCCGTAGGCGCGCTAACAAGCACATCGACCCCGCCGATCAAGTCAATGGCCTCTACTTGAAATGGATCCGGTGTGAAATGATTGGAATCGGGAATACCGATACGGCGAAAAACCGGTATTAGTTTTCTGTCTATTCCAGGCCTGCGGTAGTCTCCACTTGGCGGGCCTGGCTTTTTTTTATGCTGTGTGGTTCCGACAGCTCTGCGATGGATTTTTTTTTGCACTACTATAATCCGATCATCCTTCTGCATAGAGCTAATAACTGCTGTTCTCAGGCTACAAGTTCCGAGGAGATCAAATCCATGTCTCTTAAATAATCTTGCAGGGCTGACTCGAGATTCAGGTTGTTTACTAAATCTGTTGTTTCTTTGATGAGTATGCCACAGCCACAGGAAATCTGAAAACCGTTTAGATAAACCCTTTTAATTACGTCACGCGCAAATATCCTCGCTGCCGCTTTCAAGAAAGATGGACTTCGGCCCTGATCGCCTTTATATATTGCAGCCTTGTGGCAGAGAGCCTTTCCCACTTCGCACCATGCCATCATATCGGCCAGCAGAAACATCACGTGTTGTGACCTTGTCAATTTATGTTTGCGTGCACTAAGAATTATTTCATTCATGGCCTGAATTGCCCTGGATAATATCGGGCCGCCGCATTCATCGGGTGTTTTCTCCAGTTTTTCGACCATATTCTTGTAGAAACCGCCTTTTGAACGGACTGTACTTCTCATTCGAAACATAGAAATGATATTCCTCTGAATTTCGCTGGTTCCTTCATAGATAGTCAGTATCTTGACATCCCTCTTGATTTTTTCCACTTCATATTCTCTTATATATCCATAGCCTCCAAAGGCCTGTATTCCATCGTTAGCCATCGCATCTCCGGCTTCGGTCGCAAAAAATTTGGCTATGGAACCTTCTACCTGTAAATCCTCCTCGCCTGAATCCAGCCTTTGGGCAACTTCTTCAACATATGCACGCGCTGCTTCAAGATTTACGGCATTAGGGACAAGCAGTCTATGTGTGTACCCCTGTTTTTCTGACAGGGTGGTCCCGAACTGCACTCTTTCCTTGGAATATCTAATAGCCCTCTCCAGAGAAGCCATGCCACCCCCAAGCCCGAAAGTAGCAACCATAAGTCTGGTGTACCCGAAGACCTTGTTAGCCTCTTTGAGACCCTGCCCCTCAACACCGCCAATAAGATTTTCTACTGGGACAAATAGGTCTTCCAGGGTAAGAGGGCAAGTGTCCGAGGCCCGGATTCCATGCTTATCCTCATGTTTACCGGGAATAAGGCCAGGCGCACCTGATTCTACAATAAAAAACGAAGGTCCTTCAGGAGTATCGGCAAGGATTGTGTAAAGATCTGCTACTCCTCCATTAGTGATAAACTGTTTTTGTCCATTCAACCGGTACCCCTTGATTTGACCTCTATCGTCAAATACTCTTTCTGCCTTGGTTTTCAGAGATTGTACGTTGGATCCGGCATCCGGCTCTGTCACCCCATAGGCGACAATTAGTCCCTCTTCTGCGATCCTTCGAATATACTTTTCTTTTTGCTCTGCAGTTGCACCAACCCTGATAGGATCCATTCCGAGACATATCGCAAGAAAAGATGTCGCTATACCCAGATCCATTTTAGCCATCCTCTCTGACACCAAAGCTATGTCAGCGGATCCCGCTCCAAGGCCGCCATATTCTTCAGGTATAAATATCAGATGAAGTGCTACGTCAGGTCCTAGCATGAATCTTACCAGATCCATCGGAAACTCCCCTGAATAATCCATTTCCAATTTGGTTTCCAAGGTCAGGTGGTCTTTTTCAAGCTTATCTATAGTATCCATAACCATGGAAAGTACTTCTGGATCTATTTTGGTCTGCTGTGTCATGCACAAGCCCTCCCTATTCTGTTCGGCGGTGTAAAATTGTTTGTGTAAATTCTAACTGGGTATAAAAAAGGGCGCT
>CAZVGY010000006.1:0-64371 GCA_964627015.1 uncultured Desulfobacteraceae bacterium | reverse complement strand
TTTGTCATAACGAGAACTTAGACTAAAATTTAAGTCCTGTTCTAGTCAAGACCCATATTTTAATTCAGGCGCAATCAAAATCAACCAGGTAAGTGGATTCTTGACACTTTAGATCGACAGACCTTTTCTAAGAAAAGTTGACTGTTTAAGACAATCCATGTAGTAAGACCGTAACACGGCAGACAGAATGCCCGGAGCTATTCCATATCAAATACGAAAAAACCAAAGAGATAAATCTCATCTTAGGAAATAAAAATGAAAGCAAGGCGAAATTATGAAGCAGGCAGACATAATAATTAAAAATGGTACTGTTTTGACCATGGATAATCGTAATACGATTATTGAGAATGGTCTTGTTTGTGTGGAAGGAGAGAATATCTCATATGTAGGTGTTAATGAAGAAAAAGTCTTTGATGCGAAAATGACTATCGATGCAAATAGATGCCTAGTCCTCCCCGGGCTCATCAATGGTCATACCCATGCCGCAATGACTCTCTTCAGAGGTCTGGCCGATGACCTCCCCCTTATGGAATGGCTCAATGATTACATCTTTCCTGTAGAAAGTAGAATGGACGCCGATTTTGTTCATACAGGAGCTCTCCTGGCCTGTGCTGAAATGATCATGTCAGGCACCACAACTTTTTGCGATATGTATCTGTTCGAGAGAGAAACGGCAAAGGCGGCACAAAAAGCAGGGATGAGATGCCTTGTGGGAGAAGTCCTCTATGACTTCCCTTCACCAAACTACGGCCAGATTGAAAAAGGTTTCGAGTATACGGAATCTCTGATCCATGATTGGCGAGACGACCCCCTTATCAATATTGCAGTGGAACCACACTCCCTCTATACCTGCAGCCCGAAATTACTTGTAAAAGCCAATAGGATAGCCCTTGAACACGATTTGCCTCTTATTATCCATGTAGCTGAAACAATAAGTGAAATTAACCAGATAAAAGAAAAATACGGCAAAAAACCTTTTGAGCATCTTGAGTCCCTCGGTATTCTGGGTCCCCATCTGATAGCTGATCATTGCGTACATCTGGATGACTCGGAAATAGAAAGAATGTCAAGAAATGGTGTAAAAGCCATCGATAACCCGGAAAGCAATATGAAGCTGGCATCAGGGGTATCCCCTGTCTCAACTTTGCTTTCCAGAGGCATAACCGTAGGCCTGGGAACAGATGGATGCGCCTCCAATAACAACCTGGACCTCCTTGCTGAAATGGATACGGCCGCAAAAGTTCATAAGGTCCAAACTATGAACCCAACAGATCTGGATGCTCTCACTGTGCTGAGGATGTGTACCATTGAAGGAGCTAGAGCTTTGAGGATGGAAAATATTACTGGCTCCCTAGAAAAAGGGAAAAAGGCGGATATAATAATTTTGGATACAAATAAACCCCACCTGACGCCAATGTACAATCCATACTCCCACCTTGTTTATACCGCTAGAGGGAACGATGTCAGCCATTCAATCATAAACGGCAAGCCAGTCATGATAAACCGGGAATTAATCAACCTGGATTTGGATAAGATTATGGCAAACGCAATTGAAAAATCTCTAAAGGTGAGGGAATGGATCTCTTAAGACCGTGCAGAGTTCAATGATTAACGCTCACCTTGCCAATTCCCATTATAATTGAGTCCAAAAAGATCATGGTTAGAAACAACGGATTAAGTTCCGGTCTTATATAACATCTTCCTCTATCCTAAATAAAACTAAACCCTGAGGATTTTAGATAGGTCTAAATATGTCGAATGCCAATCAACAGTTCATAGCTCTTGGAAGCAGACTTCGGGGAGTTCCTGAAATCCTCACCCTTGGAGTGAGACCCAATTTCCTGGATTACTCCCCCGAGGAAAAATCACTCATTCTGGATGCCGAGATTATCCTTTATCCTACTCTCAATTACGCCCAGTTTCTGTGTACCATGGGAAAGCGGATCTTTCCAAGTCTGGAGACATATCTTTATGCAGATGAAAAAATAAAACAGACTACACTTTTCTATATGCTGGGAATCCCACACCCACGAACAAGAATCTTCTACCATTTACATCATAATGATATACAAAAGGAATTTGCTTTCCCCTTTGTTGCAAAATTGGCCAGGCTTTCCGCCCAGGGAAGAGGTGTATTCAAAATCAATAACCCGGAGGAACTTCAAGAATATCTGAAACTTACAAAGATAGCTTATGTACAGGAATACCTGGATCATGAACGAGACCTTCGACTTGTTCTTATAAACTACCAGCCCGTAATCGCCTACTGGAGGGTCAAAGGCCCGGACAATTTCAGGGCTAACGTATTTCAAGGCGGTCGCATAGATTTCCGAAGAATTCCTCCAGAGGGAATCCGGGTTGCCCAGGAGTGTGCAAAAAAATGTAAATTTGACGACGTAGGTATGGATCTTATCCGCAGTGGCGGAAAATGGTATGTTATCGAAGCCAATATGAAATATGGTCGTAAGGGCCTCAAAATAAAAGGCCTTGATCTAAAAGAGATTTTGCGTCAAAAGCTTCTTTCTGGAGACATTCTGTTCAGGGACAACCCCTTCTGACCCCTGATCTGGTAGGTTTTTTATGCTCGGAAGAAAAACAAAAATTTTTATCCTATTGGCGTGCCTCCTGTTTGTCATTCCCTCCTGCTTACTGGGATATGTATACTACATAGTAACCAAAGAGGCTTCACAACGCATTCAAAAAGGGGCGATAGATCGGATCATTGCCTCGGAAAGCCCTGTATATTATGATGACGGTATAACACCTATAGGTGTATTTTTTGAAAAGACACATCGCAAGTACATCCATTACAGAGATATTCCAAAAATTTTTATAAAAGCGCTGATAGCTGCAGAAGACAGGGATTTTTTTCATCATATCGGCTTCGATTTGAAAGCGATTATCAGGGCACTTATTGTTAACATAAAGGCGGGAAAGGTAGTTCAAGGAGGAAGTACCATCACCCAGCAAACAGCCAAAAATATATTTAAGCGTGAGAAAAAGTCCTATCTGGCAAAACTTAAAGAACTTTTCCAGGCCTTTTTGCTTGAGAAAGAATTTACTAAGCAAGAAATTTTTGAAATGTATGTAAACCAATTTTTTGTAACCGGCTATGGAAAAGGACTAGAGATCGCTTCTCTCTATTTTTTTGACAAGGAGGCCTGCGAACTCAATCTGGTGGAATCCGCGTTTATTGCCGGGTCAGTTAAAGGCCCGAACAGATATAATCCCTTTATCAAAAAGACCGACGCAGAAAAACAGGAAGCCAGGGCGCTGGCAAAATCACGAAAAGATTATGTGCTTTCCAATATGTTCAAGATGAATTTTATTACAGAAAAGCAATATGCCCGGGCAAAGTCGAAAAAAATTCCTTTTAAGGAAGGAAAGATAACGTATAACTTGAATGTCATACTGGACTACGTTCGAGATCAGTTGGAATCTGATTACTTTAAGTCAATCCTTAAGGAACAGGGAGTGGACAACATAGCGTCTTCTGGAATTCGCATATATACGTCTATTAATGAAGAAATTCAGGAGGCTGCACTGAGTAGCCTGCGTTCACATCTGCCGGTTATGGATGTCAGGTTGAACGGCTATTACGAAGGTAATGTATCGAAAGTGGACAGAGAATTTATGAAGAAGGCACTAAAGAAATCAGAAGACGACCTTCCTTTTCTCTCCCGCATAACTCATATCCATGCGGAAGGTCAAAATTCTCGGCTGGTGGTGTCATGGGATGAGGGAGGCGGAATCATTGACTACGAAGGGCTCCGTCCACTGGGTGAGGCCTGGTTGAAATGGGCAAAAGGAAACCAGGCAATCTTTTCCGAAAAAAATATCAGCTTATTTCTTAAAAACTTTCACATTGGAGACATGGTACCGGTACAGGTAATATCCTCCTCTTCAGACAAATCGGAAACAAAACTTATCCTCTCTAAAATACCTGAACTGGAGGGAGGAATAATTGTGATTCAAAACGGCATGCTGAGAGGCATGGTGGGAGGATTTTTCAACCGTTTTTTTAATCGAGCAATTGATGCAAAGCGCCAGCTCGGTTCAATTTTTAAGCCCCTACTGTATACTGCTGCCCTTCAGCTCAACTGGAACAGCCTTGACCCTCTTCTTAATTTAAAAGACCTCTACCGATTTGAAAACACTTTTTATTTTCCCAAGCCGGACCACCCCCCTAAGAGTCGAAGGGTATCAATGGCCTGGGCCGGTGCAAAGTCAGAAAACTTAGCTACGGTATGGCTGCTCTACCACCTCACTGACCGCCTTAATATGAGCGAATTCAGGCATATAACCGATCTTATGGGGCTGGCTAGAAAAGAGGGGGAATCCTATATTTCGTATAAAAAGCGCATCAGGGATCAACACGGTGTGATTGTTAACAGGGACACACTGATGGAAGCCGCTTTTGAAGAATCAAAAAAAGAAATTGAATCAGATGTAATCTTCGAAGGACATGAGGACATACTGACACAACTCAACCGCCTTCATATAAATTTGAGCAATGAAATGCTTGACCCAAACAAAACAGAAGAAAAAAAACAGCTGCTTCGCCTCGACTTTGACCGGCTGCACAGTCTCAACCTGAAAATGAAAAATACGATGAACGAAATCAACAGGTTAGTAAGATCATATAAGCAGACAAAAAGTCCGGATATGAGAAAGCAATTAACGCACAACCTTTATAATTTTTTCATAGCAGATTGCGAAGGTCAGAAAGCCAAAGTCGTATATAAAGAATCTGACTTTGATTCGATATCTTCTACTCTCCATCCAGTAACAGCTCAATGGATGCTTGATAGAACCTACCCCTTAACCGCCGGGGAAATCTGGGTAGATGACATGATTCCATCGAAGATTATCGATCTGCTCCAGGACAGCGTGAAACGAAATTACCAAAAATTCCTTGATGTTAAATGGTACGACTTTGAGGTTCTTTCCAAAATCAGAGATTTCAGAACACTCGTCAATCTTTCATACGTGGTTTACCTCTCAAAGTCCATGGGAATAACAACCGAACTGGATCCTGTGCTTTCTTTTCCTCTTGGCCCCAATGCCATTAGCATAGCTGAAGCTGCGTTGGCCTACCAGACCATGATGAGCGGAAATAGGTACAACCTTTCAGGAAAAAAAGAGAATTCAAATGTCCCTTTAATAACCAAAATCCTGGACCGGGATGGAGAACTTTTGTGGCAAAATCGACAAAAACATGAAAAGATTTTGTCTGACAGGGTTTCCAGGACTGTAACTGAAATACTGAAACAGGTTATTAAAGTTGGAACAGGACGCGCCGCCAGGGATAAGGTTCAGGTATGTTTTGGGGAACAGGGTGAAAAAGCCTGCATTCCCGTACCTTGCTTTGGAAAAACAGGGACATCAAACCGTTTCACAAATTCGAGTTTTGTAGGGTTCATTCCGGCCCCCGGAGAAAATTCTGAACACCTCGACACCTCTCATGGATACGTTATAGCCAGCTATGTGGGTTATGATGATAACAGACCCATGAAGGGTAGAAATTCAGCAATTTACGGAGCATCAGGCGCCCTGCCTCTCTGGATAGATGCCGCAAACGCCATTGTAAATTCTGAAAACTATAAACAAAATGTTCAGCCGGCGGACCTGGCTTTTGGGAATGTTACAACATTGCTTGAAGATAGGCTCAAAGGATTGCTGGCAGTTCCTGTTTCGCCGGTGACGGGACTACCAGTAGGACCGTCAGAACTACCCTCTTCCTCCCTTCCTAAGGTATTCGGTGAGATAGAGGAACACCATAATAAATGGGTATTTAAAAGATATTTTGAGCCTTTGAAAGGAAAGATGTAATGAAAAAATGGCCTCATATCTGTACCTGTTGCATGCTCTTCTCTCTAATACTTGCGAGCGGGTGCATTCACATGTGGGAAAGACAGGTTGTTACAACACCACAACCCGAACCCCGAAAAGCTTTATTGCCTTCAGAAAATTGTATTGATGAGAGAATCCCGGAACTTAAAAAAATCCTTAAAAAAAATGGGCTTTCGAAGGAAGACAAAGAAATAGCATCAGAACTCCTGAATACATACATAGCGCTTAAAGATGCTTCTACCATGGCAATTGCGGAAAGCGAATACCGCGGACTGATCCAGAATCTTTCTAAAAGCCTCACTACGCTAGATAAGCAATATTTCACCAGCAAAAGAGACGATACCTGTTATAAAGGAACAATCTCCGTGCTGGCCGAAAAAGAAAAACAAATACATGAACACTTCTTATCTGGAGATTACAAAGGAGTTATAGAGCGCTGCCTTGAAATAAAAGAGTCGTTCGGTCCTGATGCATTTACCCCTGAAACTGCCCTGTATCTTTCAATGTCACTGGCAAGGGAAGGTAAGGTCAAGGAAGCTGCCGATATAGGGGAAAAAGTTGTGAATAAACTTGAGAACAGCCCCGATTTTATATTGCTGAAGATCAAAATTATGGAATGGCTGCTTCAGCAGGGCCATTTAGCCAAAGCAAATGATATGCGTGAAAAGTTATCAGAAACCCTCGAAAAAAGGGAGGCACTTTTAAATGATCTCGGAATTAAAATCAAATATGCAAGAAAAACAAAGGAAGCGCTGCCGCCTCCTACCACGGGATCTGGTCTGGATTCAAAAGCGGACCAGGTATTAACTAAAGTAAGGCAGCTGACGGAGGAACACAGGTTTGCCGAAGCAAGGGCCCTTCTCGCTTTGAAAGAAAAAGAAACAGAACAAGAAGGCCCGGATAAGCATGCTTTAGAGGAGGGATTCAGGTGCCTTGAAAAGGCTGAAGAGATGTACCTGGAAGAAAAAATTTCTATGCTCTCCGAAAAAAAAGATACCCTTGAAACAGCGAAAAAATTCTTTGAAGAAGAAAAATTTGAAAAGACTCTTAGCTGTCTTGAATCCTTGAACCCCATGGAGGAAGAAAAAGGGGAAATCAGGGCATTGAAGGAACAAACCATTGAAAAAATTATAAACCGCGAGAGGAACAAGGCAGCAAAAATTTTTCTGGCTGCAAAAAACACCAAAGACATGTCAAAAAAGAAAGAATACCTCCTGGCTTGCCATAAAAAACTTCAGTCTTTAATGGAACAATATCCTGCATCTCCCTTAATTAACAAGATAAACAGTCATATCAAAATAGTCGAAGAAGAGATAGAAAGACTTGAGTAAAAGCAAAATGGCTTCTAAAAAATTTAAAGGGTACACCCTTAAACGAGATTTCCGTATTATGTTTCATATATCTGATACTGCCAATTAGCAATTCAACTGCTCTTTTCGAAGAGCGTACTCCCGAACCCGTGAATAAGTTCGAATTGCCCTTTCAACCGAGTCAAAAGAAGGAATGCCTGCCTTACAGAAGTTTTCGGCAATATCTGGATCAAAGCCCGGAATATTAACTATAATCAAAGGCTTTCTATATTCATGTTGCACCTGAATAATGGAGTCTGCAAACTTGCGGTTGGCCTCAGGGGTCATTCCTATGCCCACCACCACGATTCCATCTACACCGGGATCCTCAAGTAACAGGCGTGCGGAGCGCGTGTAGAGTTCCATTTCCATAAACGCACTCAACCCCACATCAACAGGGTTATGGATGCTGGTACCCGTCTCAGGAACGAATTCGGCCAGCGCAGAGAGAGTTTCACTCGAAAGTCTGGCAATTTTGAGACCGGTATTTCCACACGCCTCGGCAGCGGATACAGCAAGGCCTCCAGGTCCGGACACTATTCCCAAGCGTTCTCCCGGAAAAGAGGGAAGCAGAGAGAAGCCCATGAGCATATCCACCCAGTCCTCCAGACCCACGACAGATATTGCTCCACCCTGGCGGGCTGCAGATTCCCATATGTCTCTCGATCCTGACAATGCTCCTGTGTGAGATGCCGCGGCGTCGCCTCCCTCGGGGGTAAGACCTGATTTCCAGAGTATTACCGGTTTTTCGCGGGAGACGGTCCTGAGAGACTTAAGAAAATAAGCACCATTTTTTACCCCTTCAAGATAGAGACCTATAATGCCGGTATCGGGATCGCTCCCCATGTATGTTAGGAAATCGGTACTTGTCAGATCGCATTCATTTCCAAGGCTCGCAACTTTACTGAAACGTATACCCCTACCAGGGGCCATTCGGCAAAGAATATTGGTCAGCGATCCGCTTTGGGAAATGATTCCTACAGGTCCTGGCTCTCTTGAAAGATTTGGGAAATTTGAAATGCCTGTTTTGGGAGCGTAAAGTCCCATGCAATTAGGTCCAATAAGCCGCATTCCTGAAAAATTGGCCACCCTAACAAGCTCTTCTTCCAATTCTTTTCCTTCACCGGTGCCGGTTTCTCTATATCCAGCTGCAAATAAAATCGCCCCTTTTACACCTTTATCAGCACATTCTTTTATAACCGATAAGGTTCTGTGATGTGGAACCAGGACAATAGCCAGATCGACAGGACCAGGAACGTCTAGAATACTGGGATACGCTTTTAGCCCTTCGATTTCTTCTGCTTCGGGGTGAATGGGATAAACCGGACCCTGAAAACCCTGATCTAGAAGGGCCATGAGAAAAAGTTTTCCGGTTTTCATGCCCCTGGGGACCCCGACAATTGCAATTGATCTGGGACTGAAAAGCGCCTCGATCTGGGATATCACTGTTCGCCCGTTCCCCATAACCTGGATTTCCCCCTGAATTTATATTATACATGTCACCAACATGGTGCTTTCAGCGAATTCAAACTGATTCGACAGGTCGGTCTAGCGATATTCATCAGGGAATTCTTTTATTCCTGCTGATCCAAAAAACTAAAAAAAAGTATGTAATTCAAGCTATTAACGGCCGGGAAATGAAATTTCTCCCAGAGCCATACGGACAAGCTGGGAGATAAACACTGGTTCTAAGCCCTGTTCCTTGGCGGGTGCTGCCAGTGCTCCCATGCATAGAGGACACAGAAAAACCATAGCCTGCGCTCCGGAATTCAGAGCGTCATTAATGTTGTCTTGCATTAATGGCTTTATTCTTTCAGGATAAATACGTGAAAATAGACCCCCACAGCATTGAGCAGACTCCCTGTCATATTTCCTTTCAACTCTTTCAACACCAATCAAATCAAACATTTCGTCCAGAACAGGCTCCACCTCCCCGGAATATCTTGATGCGCAGGGCCGTTGATACGCAATTCTGGCTTTAAGTGGATGGATTTGTTGCGGATTGTCTTGGAGATAGTCTCTCATATATTCAACAATATGGATCGGCTTAAATGGGACCTCCACTCCATACTCCGGCATCTTGGAAATCATTGCGTGACAGTCTGCATGAAGCAGGACGACCTCGTCTTGACCGATTGACGTGAGGCTGTCAATAAATTTCTGCGCATTCTCCTTTAGAGGGCTGTCCATTCCTATGTGCACGTAGCCGAGATGACAAAAATATTCGCCGCCCTTGGCAACTGTCATACCCTCAAACATTTGCCCTTCGATCGAGCCAGGCGGCAGGAAGGGCTCCATGGTACAAAGAGAAAGAGCAGGTTTCTCTTTATTGCCCTTTATGAGAGAGGATGGCATCTGAGTCCCATCCATAAACTTTTTGGTCTTTTCCGGTATAGGAAGGGAATGATGAACCTCCTGGAGTCTGTTTATGAGATCAAAAGGGTTAGCGCCGGTGGGACAATATTCATTGCAAGCACAGCAGGTAATACAATTCCTGAGGACTTCCGCAGGCTTGCCTTCCATAAGCTCCCTGATCTGTTGGACAGCCTCCTCCTTATCGTAGTCCATATAATGACAACGTACGAGGCATTCTCCGCAAAGATCACACTTTTCCGCATTCCACATATGGGTCCCTCCTTTTAAAGTTCATTTTTCCTGCAGCAATAAAAATTGCTATGACTTCACACATTCTAAAGAATAAGTGTTGTTTATACTATTTTCCAAGCAATCTTCTTTTCATTCCCAGGTATGCTTGGCTCATAAGGGGCATCAAATTAATAGTGTCAGCGGTGTTATAAGATATCAGTTTATCCAGGGCCCCCTCCTTCCCTTCCCGGTATGCCTTCCAGAGCATAATTGCTTCACGGCCACCCATTCCGGAGATTTCCTGTTCCCGCTCAAGCCCGAATTCTCGTTCTATCTTCTTTAACCCTCCTGTAAACCCCAATTTCTTCAGAAGAAATCTCAGATCAATATGTGCGGGTGGCAGAGAAATAGAAGTGAACCACCGGCGAATCAAAGGCAGATCAAAACAGGTACCGTTAAAGGTGATAAGCAATTCATACGTGGCTATAGCCAGCTCGAATTCATAAAAATTCACGCCGTTCACGAAAGTCTGGACCGACTTCCCGTCAAACAGCCCAATCAAGGTAATTTCCCCTACTCCCTGATAATCCCAGCCTGTTTCGATGTCAAGGCAGGCACAACTGTTTTTGAATTGTTCAAAGAGCCTCCACATCTCCCCTGAGGCGAGCCGGTTCTCAAAAAAACGGATGTCATCAACATGTTTGAGCGAAAGTTCAAGTTGATCTTCTATAAAACGATCTCGTTCAGGAGAAAAAACAATCCCTTTTCTTTCCAGAAAATCCTGCCAAGTCTGTATGCCCTTCTTCCACAAATCGTTTTCCGTTTTTTCTCCGATTCCCTTGATATGAAGAAAGGTATGTTGCAACAAATTATCAGGCACCTTGCTTGCAGGTTGAAAAATTAGTGGTAGATTTAGATAGTCATTTATAAATAGGCTAAAGAACTGTTACTGAGCGACTGAGAAACTAAAAAATACTTGATCACTTTAGGAAGAGATACTTTCCGAGGAGCACCATTAGAATTCACTTAACAGGGTATGTAAAAATTAATTCACTTTTAATTCAGTTCTTAGCTTTTTATGAATAATCTTTATTAACCGAAAAAGATTCAAAGCGTTGATAAGTCTCGGTGGAAATTCTTAAGTAGTGGGCTTTCAGCTCTTCGCAGCAGCCTTCAAAATAGCTTCCAAAAAGGCTGATAGGTTCATTCGGCGGCACGATGGTTAACAGCATACCTGTAAATCAGTCCCATCGCCTTAATTGACCTGTTAAGGCTGTTAAACACTGGAAACCCCATCTCTTCTATCTTTTTCGTCACTTCATTTATGACTGATACATTTGAACCGAAAATCCAGGTTACCAGGGGCTTTTCATAGCGACCGCTTATCTCCTCATAAGCTTTTATATAAAGGTCGGACAGCCTTCCTTCTGAATCCGTCCACAGATTATTAAGGATTAAGTCGACATTTTCATCAGCCACAATCATATTAAAAATTTTGGGGTAAAGAGAGAAAAAATCTCTAGTTGCAGCTGCGGCAGGCCCTACATCCACAGGTACCCTGCCCAATCCAGGAAAAATTTTTTCGAGCCGATCCAGTGTCCCGGCTGAAAGCGGTGGAACTGTCAAACCGTATTTGCCTGCCTCATCAACCGCAAGAACACCAAAAGCACCGCTCTGGGTAATTATGCCCAGTCGGTTGCCCAGGGGCAAGGGTTGGGAAGCAAAAATTTTGGGTAGCTCAAATATTTCGCTGAATCCGCTCAACCTCAAGATCCCAGTCTGGCGGCACACTGTATCAAATATTTTATCGTCAATCGCCATGGAACCGGTATGAGAAGCAGATGCCTGGGCACCTTCCCCTGTCCTTCCAGACTTAAGAATCAATAGAGGTTTTCTGGTAGACACGCGTTTGGCAACGTCCAGAAATCTCTGCCCGTCAACCACGCTTTCAAGATACATACTTATCACATTTGTATTCGGATCCTTTTCAAAGTATTCAAGTACTTCACATTCACCCAAATCCGACTTGTTTCCAAGGTCACAGATTTTACTTATACCAAAGCGAAGCGTGGGATAAGGAAATGCCTGGGGATTTGTCATGCCTGTCTGAGAACAGATGCTCACCACTCCAGGCCTGAGCTTATAATAGCCTGCGTCATAAGGGCAGGGATTGAACCCGTTTCTGGTATTAAGAAGCCCAACGGTATTGGGGCCGATTATTCTTATGCCCCATTTTTTGGCTATATCAACAATTTCCCGCTGGAGCAAAGCACCTTCTTCATCCCTCTCAGCAAAACCGTCCGATATAACAATTACATTTTTTTACCCCTTTTTCACCACATTGCTCGATCGTATTTGGAACTCCTTTTGCATTTATCATTATCACTGCCAGGCTCACCTGACGGGGGATATCTTTTACTGAAGGATATGCAGGCAGGCCGAGGACTTCTTTATATGCTGCATTAACCGGAAATACATCCCCGGCATAACCGGCCTTCAGCAGCGACTTGACAACTACATATCCTCCCAGCCAGTCCTCTCTGAGGGAGCCTATCACTGCCAGATTCTCAGGCTCAAAAAAAGGGGAAAGATCCGTCTTCTTGGATGCTTCTCCCGGTCCATTTTTCATCATTCAATCCCCCTTTTAGAACAACTTAACTGTTTAGTTATATTTCATCCTGAGCCGGGATCTGCTTCATCCTGGCAAATTCGATATCATGCTGAGGTATGAGAATGTCCGCAATTTCTTTGAGTTTCAGCATATCATTATAAGACAGAATTGAATCTACATGCATAGTAGGGATTATAACCGGCCATATCTTGCTTAGCTTTCCAGGAGGGTAGAAATTGTCCTTTACGGCACACATGCCGCTTATCACGGCTTTGCCCTTGGCTGTTTCTATTATTACCGCCTGACATCCAGGAGTATGCCCTTTCATGGGAAGAACTGATATTCCCGGCAATATTTCAGTTTCGCCATCCAATAGATAAAAATTTAAGTCTTCATACTGTGACCTGACATAAAATCGACCAAACACAGGATGGCCTGAATTTGCAAAACGCAATTCTTCTTTCTGGGCAAAGACAGTCGCATTCCTGCAGAACCTTGCATTCCCCATGTGGTCATAATGCAGGTGAGTGGCGATAATGATGTCAATATCATCAGCTGTCACCCCAACAGAGTCCAGTGCAGAATCGAAACTCTGGACATCATCCATGGGAATATTTGCTATTTTCTTATGATCTGCAACGCTTATACCAGTATCCACAAGCACATGCTTACCCCCGGCATTGATATACCATGCCACCATAGGGTTTAGGATTGACCTGTCATGGAAGAGAAAGTAGGTCATCATGCTCTCGTTTGTGGGCACTACAGATAAAAGCAATGGTCTAATGATGTGGAGCATTGTAATCCTTCTATTGATTCTTCTCTTTTGATCTAAGATCAGGCCGTCGATATCCAGACCGGCTATCGGAAGCAGACTATTTACCTGTACAAAATCAGTGTTCTATCAGTTGATCAAGAAATTAAGACTATTTTTTTTACTGAAGCCATATGGTTTCAATTTACCTGAAACAGTCAAAAATAAATTTATCCAGTATGAATTATTTTCCGCGGATCAGTAGAGCGGAAAAAATCCGAAGATCGAGTACTCCCTGAAATATTCGGGGGAAGAGATTAGAAAAGATTGCAAACAATTAATGAGCTGTTTTTGACTGGAATACTCATTTAATCAGACCAGATTGGCATCAACTCTTATTGCAGGTATTAATGCCAACCGGAACTACCGCCATCACCAGAAAAGGGCTAATAAATCTTCCACATAAAAGCCTTATAGCTGCCTACCGCTCTGTCAAGGATAATCACTTACACAGGTAAAGCATAAAAATTCTCACAGAGGAAGCAAGGGGCTTGGAATTTTTTTTAATTCCATATGCTCAATCGAATTCCGTGCTCTAGCCTTTTAAAAAACCTCTGTCTAATCGTTCATTTCCTCAGCAATCAGCTTATCCCGGTAGGCCTTTATATAGGAGCATTCCGGTCCCTCACACCCTCGCGTTTCCAGGGTCCTCTTATCCTGTTTTTGCTCTTCATACCAGCAACAGTATGTTGTCCAGTCTTCTTTAACAATAAGGGTGACTCGGAGCTTAACCTGAGGGCACCAAATAGTGGTTGTAGTAAGCTGCCAGGACAAATCAGTAGGTAACTTTTCTGGAGATTGAGTCATGTTTTTTCCCTTCCCCTTGCTACGACATCGTACACAATTATAAAAGAACCGAGGGATATAGCTTCAAGCGGCATAATCCCCGCCCTATTAGACTTTTTACAACCATCTTTTTCGTCTGCGATAATGCTTTACTTCAGCATAGCTCTTTCGGGACCCCATTTCGCTGAGCCCCAGGTAGAACTCCTGTATATCTTTATTCGCCTTCAGTTTCTCCGAGGAGCCATCCAGGACAACCCTGCCCGTCTCCAAGACATAGGCATAATCGCAAATATTCAAAGCGGCCGCGGCATTCTGCTCTGCCAGCAAAATGGATATCTTCTCTTTTTCCTTTATTTCCTTAAGTTTCTCATAAGTATTTCGAATGAGCGCTGGAGCCAGGCCTAAAGAAGGCTCATCAAGCATAAGTATTTCCGGGCGTGCCATCAGGGCCCTCCCGGTTACAAGCATTTGCTGTTCACCCCCTGATATGTAACCGCTTACGTTGTTTTTAAGCCTTGCCAGGTTTGGAAATACCTCATAGACGGTTTCAAGACGTTTAGTTACCTCGCCGCCTCTGAGCATATAAGCGCCGGCAATAAGGTTTTGCTCCACCGTGAGATGGGCAAAAAGCCTCCTGCCTTCAATAACCTGTATGACCCCCAGACCTGCTATTTCCTCTGGATCTTTATTCTCGATCTGTCTCCCGTCCAGAGTTATGCTTCCCCGGCTGACTCTGGCATCTTCAATAGGAAGGAGTCCGGATATAGCTTTGAGTGTGGTACTTTTTCCAGCGCCATTTGCGCCTAAAATCGAAACTACTTGATTCTCAGCAAGATCGAGGGACACATTTCGTATCCCCAGGATAATCCCCTGGTATTTCACCTCTATATTTTTAACTGATAGGTTAGGCATAGTAACACCCTTATTTAGTCAATGGACGGTTTTGCAAGCTCTTCTGCGACATCCCTAACATAGATACGCGTTCCCACTGTGGAGGTCGTACCGTCGTAATAACGGAATGTAGCTTCCACATCAACAAAGTCATCGTCTTTGTATAAAGCTTCTGCCAGCTCCTTGTATTTTTCAAACAGATGAGTCCTTCTCAATTTCCTGGTACGCGTCAATTCAGCTTCATCCGGATCGAATTCCTTGTGCAGAACAATATATTTCTTGATCCTGATCCTCTCCGGAAGCATCTCGTTAACAAGTTCCAGGTCTTCAACTACCTTACGGCTCACCTGGTCCTTTTGAGACAGCTCCACCTGGGTAGTAAAACTTATTCCTCTCTTTTCAGCCCATCTTGACACACTGTCCATATCAATGGTCACGATTGCTGTAATGAAGTCTTTGTCCTCGCCGATAACCCATCCGTCCTTGACATACGCTCCGAACCTAAGTTCCGATTCGATAAACTGGGGCGAATACTTTGTGCCGTCCGCCATTATTGCCAATTCACTTACTCGATCCAGGTAAAAGAGAAAACCTTCATCATCAACGTGCCCGGCATCTCCGCTGTGGTACCAGCCCTTATCATCAATTGCCTTTTTTGTAGCCTCTTCGCGGTTATAATAGTGGTCAAAACGCAGAGGCCCACGTATAAGAATCTCCTGATCCTTGGTTACCCTGATCTCAACGCCCTCCATGGCACGACCGACCGACCTGAGCTTGAGGTTCCCCTGGAGCTGGGTAGCAATCGAAGGGACTTCGGTAGATGCATAAAATTCACGCAAATGCAGACCACATGCATTCAAGAATTTAAAGGTATGTGACCCCAGAACAAAGCCGGCCGTAGTACCCGATTTCAGCCTGCTCAGACCAGCCCTATCAAGGTTGGGCCTAAGAGCGATGGCATAAAAGAACATATACAAAAGATTTCGCCACCAACTGAGCTTCTTGCCTTCTAAAAAGGCATCAAAGCGCTCATATCCCAGCTTTAAACCTATATAAAAGCTCTTCCGCTTTAGCCAGTTAGCATCATCGATCCTGGTCCGCATCTTTGAGGCTACGTCCTCCCATTGCCTGGGCAGGTTTCCCAGATATTTGGGACCGATTTCGCGAGTATTCCTCTCCATAGTCTCCGGAAGCTCGGGAAAATGGAGTGTTGGCATGTGCATCAGGTTACGGACTGATCCCAGTATAGGCTCACCAATAGAGGCAATCGGGTAAGCACAGACCAGTTCATCTTCAGGTTCAACGGGAAAATACTTGTCAAGAAGGTCCCCCATTGCAATCTGATTGTAATGTGTTCTTACCACACCCTTTGCACCACCTGTAGTCCCACTGGTGTAATACATAGCTGCGGATTCGTCAGATTTAACACTCTCGATAGAAGACTCAAAAGCTTTCGGATTCTGGCTGCCATAACGTTTTCCGAGCATGGAGACTTCTTCAAAACTCATGATCCATGGGTTTTTTACATACGATTCTTCATTCATTCCCCGCGGTTCCCAGTAAATCACCCGCTCAAGGCAGCTGCGATCCTCTTCATTAATACTGAGGAGTTTGTCCACCTGCTCCTGATCCCTGACCAGGGCGAACCGGGGTGAACAATCCTTGATGTAATATGTAACTTCGTCTGCCAGCGCATCCACCCAGACTCCAACAACAACCCCTCCAAGCGCCAGGGTGCCGTACATGCCCCAGTAGGTCTCGAATTCATTGTCCCCCAGAAAAAGCAAACGGTCTCCCCTCTGGAAACCCAATTCCATAAGACCCAGTGCAAAATCCCTGGCTCTTTCATAACACTCATTCCAGTTACAGGAAAGCCAGATGCCAAAATCCTTCTGGCGCAGGGCAATTCGGTCAGGCCATTGTTCGGCATTTCTTTTCAAGTACTCGGCCAGTGTATCAGGTTTCCCAGCCGATACTTTTTCTTGCAGGTTAAGGGTTTTCGCCATAACTTAAACCTCCTCCCCTAAATAGGCTTTGATGACTTCAGGATTCTTGGCGATTTCACGGGGAGAGCCATCAGCGATTTTCACGCCGAAATCAAGTACGGCAATCCTGTCAGCGATATCCATTATTATCCCCATATCATGTTCAATTAAGACTATGCACCTGACACCGTTGTTTAAAAATTCCGACTCATAGCCGAATCTAGCTCCTCGATAGATGTCCAGGACAAAGCGGACCAGGTCTTCTTTTTCCTCGACATTCATGCCGGCCATTGGTTCGTCCAGCAGAAGGATCTGCGGTTCCATTGCCAGGGCCCTGGCCACGCCTATTCTCTTTCTCAACCCGTATGGAAGGCTTCCCACCGGCTCGCTTCTCACCTGCTCCAGTTCCATAAAATCAATTACTTCCTCTACTGTCCTGCGGCTTTGGACTTCCTGAGCGCGGCCAGGCCCGAAAAAAAGGCTGCCCTTGAAAACACCTTCTTTCATCCTGTTATGCCTGGCTACCATGAGATTATCTATAACTGACATAGCGGTGAACAATTCCACCTTCTGAAAGCTTCTGGAAACACCCATGGCGGCTACACGGTGAGGCCGCAAACCTACCAGGTCCTTTCCATTGAAGTAGATACTGCCTTTCTGGGGATGATAATAGCCGGTTATTGAGTTAAGCATTGATGTTTTGCCTGAGCCGTTAGGACCGATCAAGGCAAGAAGTTCATTATCTCTAATCTGCAGACTTACGTCATTCAAAGCAATGGTCCCACCAAAATTAAGCGAGATACCAGCAATGTCGATCATTGTTTTTTTGTCCGATTTTTCTTCCCCCATTACTAACCACCCCTGATTTATAGATTAAAACCCCTATACCTTTTCTTGATGACGATCCATTTGTTGTCAGGCTCTCTACACGCAGGATTCCCTTTTACTCTTCCAAAAGCGGTGGACCGCCTCTCACCCAAGAAAAAAAACAGAGATCAACTTTCCTTTTTTATTTCCCTGTGCACTTTAGAAAAACATGACTCCTGACAAGCAAACAAGCAGAGCTGGTGCCATTTTTTTATCAAAGTCGCATTTCTTTTAAGAGTTTTCAAAGGCCTCTTTTATTAAACAGCAATTCTGGATGGTTCTGCTAACTTAAACCTACCAATATGACCACGGCCAGAGACGATAAGATTCCTTGAAAATAAGCCATCTGTGGTTCCAGCCTCTCGGCTCCAGAATAACAAAAACGATGATCGCCAGGGCAACCAAAAGAGTGGGGATATCTCCTAATGCATCAGCGCCAGGAAACCAGTCCGCTAACACGTTTGATAGAAGCACACTCAATTCCCATAGTCCCATAATATAGATAACCCCGAAGTACGTACCGGCCAGAGATCCGGCACCTCCAGTTATCAGCATGGCGAGGTACCATATTGATTCCATGATGGTGAAATGCTCTACTTCGGCCTTTCCTATCCATATGCACCACATAGCCCCCGCTATCCCGGCTATAAAACACCCCACAGTAAAACTGGAAACCTTATAAAGGCTGATGTTTATACCCATTGCCTGGGCAGCGAGGTCATGATCACGTATAGCCTTATACGCACGCCCTACCTTTGTCCGGCCAAGATTGTAGGCCAGATAGGTAAAGGCTATAGTTGCCCCCCATGCCAGATAATAGAAATGATGCGGTTCCCTGAATTCAAAGTCCCCTATCATAATCCATGGAGGTACCACACCAACACCGCCTCCGAAGTATTCCACTATGAACCACGGCACTATAAACTGTGCAGCCATTGTCGTTAAAGCGAGATACAGCTCCTTGACCTTTATGGAAGGCAGACCGAAAATCGTGCCTACTATAGCTGCATTGATCCCTCCTACTATTATAGCGAGAGGCCATGGAATTCCCATGTTGGCCGCGTTGGCAAAGCTGAAAGATCCAACCGCCATGAATGCCGTATGGCCAATCGAAAGCTGTCCGCACCATCCTGTGGTTACATTCAGGCCAATGGCCGACAGGATAGTAATTGAAACCAGAGTCAGCCAGGTGGTTAAAGTAGGACCAATAAGCCAGGGGAGTATCATGACAAAGATGATTGAGCCTATTGTCAAGGCCCAGTGCGTTTTGGTGCGAATAAGGGCGAAATCCTTGGTATAGGTTTCGTTATAAACACCGCAAGGTAATGACATTTATTAAACCCTCTCTATCCTCTCCCAGCCGAACAGACCGTGAGGTTTGACTATTAACACAATTAGCATCAAAAAATAGGCCATTATCTCCCTGACTGAACCTGAGGGAACATACGGATCTATAAAGGCGGTACCCATTGTCTCGCAGACTCCCACCAGTATACCAGCAAGCAGAAGACCGCCAAAGGATTCGAAACCACCGATAATAGCCACTGCAATTGCCGTTATTCCGATTTCCACCATGGTATAATCAATTCCGCTGATATTGGTAATCAATATTCCGCCGACAAAACCCAGGGAACACGCGATTACCCAGCTGAATGCCACCAGGCGGGCTACTTTTATCCCCAGGCTCTGTGATGTGGCCTGGTCTTCGCTGACAGCCATCATGGCAATGCCCATCCTGGACTTCCTGAAAAAGATAACAACTACCGTGAATATCATTAGGGTAAAAAGGATAATGGCAACCTGGTCATAGGAAAGAGTCGCTCCGGCTAGGGAAAAGGCGACATCCTTCGGAAACATCCTCGGGGGGACAAGGAATTCTGTACCCCACCCCATCCCCAGTATAGCTTCCAGTAATACTGAAAAGGCCAGAGTAACAAGGATTGTCGCTATCAGGTCCTGGCCGTAGAGGGGCCGCATAAGTCCACGCTCCACAACTATCCCCATTATTATGCCTACAACAACCGTAAGCGAGATAGCCGCCCATAGGGGAAGCCCAAAATCCACTCCCAGAGAATAGAAGATGTAACACCCGAATATCACTATCTGACCCTGGGCCATATTAAAAACGCCCGAGGTTTTCCTGATCATGATAAACCCTATACCTATAAGGGCGTAGACGCAGCCGTTTGCAATACCCGGGAAAAGACTCGACAAAATTGTATTTATCATTGGAATACCATCTTATAAATTGGATTTGTTAAAACATTAGACTCCCGTCAGGGGCTTGAGAGATTCTCTCAAGCCCCTGCTTTCGGTCAGATTAAGGTCGAAATCACGGCCATTCGTAGTAACGGGTATAGACTATATTCGGATCGTCGTAAGGGCTCCATCTCGGTTGATATATGGAGGGGCCAAACGCTGTGGGCTTGCCTACAGGGGTATACATCTTCTTTTCGGTATCCAGCTGGTACATCCATACATAGGGGGCAATATATGGGAAGGTGGGGTCAATAGTAAACTTGGGATAAATACCAGTATCCACAGTGGTCTTACCGAACATCACCTCTCTGATCCTCTCCCTAGTCAGGCCTTCAGAACCATACTTTTCCAGGGTCTTTTTTATCATCTCTACGGCAAAGGTCATATTATGGTGTACGCCGATGGCCCAGTCCACTCGGAGATTCCAGTATTCAGGATCAGCGTCCAGATAAATCTGGCCGACCCTTTCCATGGTCTCGTTTCTCTCTGAGCTGTAGTACATCGGGTAGCTCCAGGGGTTATATATGCCGTCAAAAAGCTTGGGCATGGTCACCAGATCACGGAGAATATTGAACCATGTTGCAAAGAGCATTTTATCTTTAACTCCCAGGCGCTGAGCACTTTCGAGCACCACTTTTGTACCCATGGTCGTGTGGTCTACCATGATAAAATCAGCACCCGCGTCATACAGCCTTTTAACCTCGATAGTAGCATCGGTAACGGTCATGGGAACAATCGCCGCGCCAACATAATCAAGGCCACACTTGGCATACAGCTTCTTTGCATAAGGCTTTTTGTACAGACGGCGTGGGGGATTATCAAAGGCGATAACTCCTACCTTAAAAGGTTTTCCAGGATGTTTCTTCTCCCAGACGAATTTTTTGAACATGGACATCAGACCGGCTGTACCGTCCACATCAGTAACCGATGCAGGCATGAGATACATCCTGTCCACGTTGTCCCTGTAATAGGCAGGATCCGGGTGAACAGCCCAGGTATGTACAACCGGCACCCTGTCCCTCGCGCAGGCCGCTATAAGAGCTGCTCCGGGTGTACTTCCATGGGTGGTGATTATGTCTGCGCCCCAGTCTCTCAGCCTGCCATAGCTGGTGACCGCCTTCTTACCATTATAGGCGCAATCCTCATATTTGTGGTCTATAACAAAACGATGCTTGCTGCCATCAGGCTCGGTATATTCCATTCCGCCCTGGTTGTTGAAATGTTTAAAGAAAACAATCTCAGCCTGTCCCCCAGGACCGTGCCAGGCAGCGCCCGGCCCGCTCAAGGTCATTACTCCCCCGACTTTTATTTCCACCACCTCTGGAACCTTTGATTTTGCATCCGCCTGGCCGGCTATCAAAAAGGCGGCCATAAAAATTATGCTTAACCCTAAGACTGACAAAGCTTTACACGCTTTCTTCATCTCATACCTCCTGACTATTTAACATGAGGAAAATTTCCAAAACTCCCCGTCCAAAACAGCGTGAATGAACTAACGCAATTTTCCGGAGTTTCCATTGCCTGGCTTCCTCGTGTTAACCGATAATTACCAATTACACCCATACAACACGAAGTCCGGGTTGAGTTTCAACCAGGCTGTCTTGGCCTACCCGAATCTATTATACTCTCTCGTTCACCTCCTCTCTTTTTTCTTTATTGAAAAGCCGTGTTGCCCCTCAACCAGACAATAGTCATGTTCACTCACATGCCGGGTTGATATCCATCATGCCCGAAAAAAAATCAGAGTCCGAACAGTGAAAAGCCCGGGCTCAGGTCTAAACTTTAAAAACCCTCTAGTGCCTGATTACAAGAGCCATAATCCCAGGCAAAACGCGATCCGCTTCTTTCGCCTTATGCAGCTTAATGTCTGCACTCCCCCGAGTACGGATACCTATAGGCGTATGGTTTGGAACGCAAGTCAAATTCAATTTAGAGTTCAGATGATGAATTTCTATCTATTTTTTTATTTGAATAATGTCGACGATACTTTAAGCTATTATGTTTCTCTATATTCAGACCTTCTACGATGCCAGACGTATTTGCCAATTTGGATTTGCGTTACTAATTGATATAGAGACAGCTTAAAGCAATTTTGAGATTAAAGATATGTTATTTAACTGAAAACCCCATCTTTACAATTGGGCCTCAGGTCATTTCGGCAACAGAGAATTAATCCCGGTTCAGCAGTATATAGTAACTTGGGTACAGTGTATAATTGCAATCAGGGGAATTGTCAACACAAAATGAGTAAGACAAAAAAAGACCCGTACACGTACCTGTTATAGCTTTTTATTCCATGCAGCCTCAAAATCCTTTCCATTCCGGCTTCCGTTTTTCTCTGAACGCCCTTTTTCCTTCCCCGGCATCTTCTGAATTCATTACAGGCTCAAACATGTCTTTGATGAGTGACAATGTGTCGTCCGCATCCATATACCTGCTCCTGTGATAGACCTCTTTCATGGCCCTCAGACACATCGGACCTTTCTGACAGATCCTATTCGCCATCTCTTCGGCAGCATTCATGAGCTGGTCCTGCGCGACCACCTTATTTACAAGTCCCATTTCATAAGCCCTTTCAGAAGTGATTCGCTCACCCATAAGCAGCAGTTCCATGGCCATCCCTCGAGGAAGATAATCTCTCAAATAAGGGGTGAACATTGTGGGAATCCCTACCATCGGCTCGGGAAGTCCGAATTGAGCGTCATCAGATGCTATGCGGATATCGCACTGCAGAGCCAAGTAGAAGCCCGCACCCAGTGCATGGCCACGCACAGCGGCAATAAGAGGCTTCCAGACATTATAATTTGAAGGGCCCATTCGTTTTTTCCCCAGGATCAGGGACTTGTCCAGGGTCCACTTTCCCTCTTTTCCCAGGTCCAACTTTTCCACATCCGCACCTGCACAGAAAGATTTTCCATTGCCGCTCAGTATTCCCACCCAGGTATCGGCGTCATTGCTAAAATCTTTCCATATTTCGCCGAGCTCTTCCGTTGCCTGAATCCCCACAGCATTAAGTTTTTCAGGCCGGTTAAGAGTAATATATGCAATCCGCCCGATTTTTTCGTATAAGACATGTTCCATTTTAGTGCCTCCCGCCCCCTTAAAGATGCCGGCAAAAGCTCTTAATACCAGAAGGGCTAATAACCTGACAGGTTTATTAATCCGGCAAAAAATTCACGAATTTTCCTTTATTAAGCTTATTTCTTCATTGAATGCCTTTAAGGCCTCTTTATAATCCCCTACCAGGCCATAGTGGGACATGCGGAATATAGGGGCCTCTTCGTCCTCGTTAATGGCAATAATCGTCCTGGAATTAAGACATCCGGCCATATGCTGTATTGCTCCTGAAATTCCCACCGCCATGTACACCCTCGGACTGATCTTTTGACCTGTGAGGCCAACCTGCAAAGCTCCGGGGACCCACCCATAATCAACTGTCGGCCTGCTTCCTGCGATGGTCCCGTTGAGTAGTTCGGCTGTCTCTCTCAATAAAACAAAGCCATCCTTGTCTTTTAATCCTCGCCCTCCACTTACAACAACCTCCGCTGATGCCAGCTTCATAGTCATGGAGAGACTGTCGTCCTTTTGCGTTCCCAAAAGACGAACCCTTTGTCCTGAAAAATCAGTCGATATCGCGAGGGAAACCATCTCTCCCGACCTTGAACTTTCAAAAACAGGAGGCTCAAAAACTTGATCCCTAACGGACACGATATGAGGCCTGCCTTGCTTGCAGAAATAGACACCGTGAGCCTTTCCGCCGAAAACCGGCTTGACCCGCAGCAATAAACCATCCTCTTGGTCAACTTTTAAATCAACGCAATCGAGGGTTACCCCTGTCTTAAGCCGAAACGCTAAACGAGGTGCCAGGTCCATGCCGTTATCATTCTGCGGGAAAAGAATTATCTCAGGTTTTAGCTGTTCCACAACCGCTTCCATAGCCAAGACATAGGCTTCAGAAATAAAATCCTTCAGAGCCGTTTCTGCCAAAAAGTAGACCTTATCAGCACCATAGCAGAAACCTTCTTTTCCAGCCTCGGTTTGTTCCTCTCCGCCGATGAGAAGCAGGTGGACCTCCTGGTCAAGAGCCCGCGCCAGACTCCTCCCGATGCCCAGAAGCTGAACTGTGAAAGGCGAAAGCCCTTTGTTTTCTGTTTCGCCAAAAACAAGAATGTTTTTATTTGTCTCCATAAAAATATTTATCCATCCTCCCCTATGAGATAATTCCGTCCTCGAAAAGCCTGCGAGCCAGATTACGCCCCTTTTGTTCTGGGTTTTCCCCCTCAATTACTATGCATTCTGTCTCCCCGAGGTCTGGCAGATAAAAATCCTTCATTTCCATAATCTCCGATGGAACAAAACCGACATCGGAGGCGGACCACTTTGGTATATCCTGTTTTTTGACCTTCATCAGCGCTGGAAGAGAAAATTTTCTCAACTCCCCTACTTCATTACTGAAACTAACAAGCAGAGGTAGATCAGCCTCAAGGATTTCAATGCCGTCGGCCACAACTCTTTCCACAACAGCTTTGTCATCCTTTATCTCGGCGTTCCTGGCAATAGTAACAACGGGGATACCCAGAAACTCGGCAATACCCGCCCACACGATTCCTGAATCCCAGTCTCCAGCCTGTCTGCCGGTGAAAATCAGGTCATACTCTCCCACCTTTTTTATCGCATTTGCCAGGACCCTGGCTGTTCCGAAAGCATCGAGGTTATCAAATTCCTTTCCCTCCAGGGCAATAACTTCATCCGCACCAACTGCCAGAGTTCTTTGAAGTATTGCCTTGGGAAGCGACCGTCCCATGCTCAACACTGTGACCTTACACTCATTTTGATCCTTTATCCTTAAGGCTGCTTCAAGGGCGTTTTCATCAAAGGGATTAATTACAGGTGGCATTCCTTCAGGTGGAAGTGCTCTCATAGATTCCCGGTCTATCTTGAAAACCGAAAACGGGACCTCTGGATCAATAATCAATTTTAAACATACTATTATTCTTAGCATCTTTTGAGTCTCCATGTTATTTAGCTTGAATAATAAGCCCAATAAAACTGAGTAAATGCCAGACTATCAAGACTCGTCATTCTCAATGCCCTTCATGAAAAATTCAATATACATCATGGCTACTTCATCGTAATTTATATGGCCTTCATAGGAAAACCACTTATAGATCGAATTTCCAACACCTATAATACCTGCAACTATTATCCTTGGGTTGAGATCGTCACGGAATATCCCTTCATCCATCCCCTGCATAACTACTCCTAACAGGCTGTTCTCATATGTCTTCATAAGACGTCTGACCCTGGTTTCCTGTCCCGAGTCAAGCATATGACGACGCTCATTAAGGAGTACCTGATACTCGAGGGAATTCTTAAAAATATTTTTGAAGTGAACAGATATGGCAAGTCTAAATTTATCCGTCGCTCGAAGATTCGAACTGCAAATCTGTTCAATGTCCTTGGCTGAATCCTCAAATCCCAGAATTATTATATCGTAAAACAATTCAGATTTACTGTTGATGTGGTGGTACAGGCTGCCCTTTTGCACCCCTAAGGCATTGGCGATATCATCCATGGTCGTCTTTTCAAATCCTTTTTCAACAAACAACTTTGATGCGACCGCAATAATTTCATTTCTGTTTGCCACGATATGAAATTAGCCCCTGTTTTTTGCCTTTAATGGAGCCGGATAATGCTTAGACCGAACGTTCAGTCAATAAAACTATTCAATCTTTTTTGTCAAGAAATTAATAAAGGCCTATCAAATCTTAAAAGAGGCCTTTAATTCCTTATCTCGCAATTATCATTATCCAGTTTATAAGATAAATTAGAACAGATAAAAAAATCAGGCTGGTGAGCCGAAGGGACTGTATGCCTCCTAACGTCAATACTTAAATATTCCTGCTTCATATATAACCTTTTTTTCCCCCGAATTCATATAAGCAGTGACAACTTTGTTCTGTGTATTAACAAGATCCCAGTGCAGAGCTGAATCATTGAATCCCAATCGCCTTTTCATATTCTTGTCTAATTCAGCGGGGTTGCCATCGTAGGTATCTGAATACGAGGCTCCGACAGCCAAGTGGCAGTTTCCAAAACCGCCTCCATAATTTTCGTCATAAAGTGTGTTAGCCATAAATTTGTTTATTTTGGAAAACCTCTTGTCTGTTAAAGAGAACTCCCCAACTCTGCTGGCTCCCCGGTCCATAGAAAGCTGGCGGATAACAAAATCCCTTCCTTTTAGCGCATCTATTCCCACCGCAGTCCCCTTTTGGAAAACGAGACGAACCCCTTCCACATAATTGCCGCTTCGAAAAGAAGGCTGGTCGGCGAAGTATATCCCTTCCGTACCCCTCCAGTCGGGGGAAAGAAAGAGTTCAAAACTGGGAATATTATGGCCTGAAATTCCTATCCATTTCCTGAGTTTTCCGGGCCTAACCTTGAGATCTATATCTTCGGATTCCACGTGGTAATACTTTACTTTCATATCGTTCAACCAATTTTTTATTGACATGGCATCTTTATACACGTCCTTCCATGCTCGGACTGGATCAGCCTTATCCAGAAAGCAGGCTCTGATTATCTGGTTACTGTATTGCCTGATAGAAAGTTTTGCTTTTTTTGCTAGTTCTTCTGTAGGTAAAGTGCAGAGGGTCCAGCCTAATTTTCCTTCATCTTCGCGCTTCTGCATCATATCGCGGAGGGGCTTTCTCGCGACCGCCGCCACACCTATAGTTTTCGAATCTATATCACTAAGATGAGTGAGGGATTCAGGAGCATGGAGAAAAATATTTCCATTGAGATTTTCAAACAGCTCTTTTTCTCCAGGCGCCACAAATTCTAGTTGCTTTCTGTTGGCCTTTCCATAAAAATTACGCTCCATGTCTGGAGTGAGGCCCGGCCGCAGAACCGGATTAAGGCCCATATCCAGGAGTTTTGCCTGAACCATGGCAGCCAGTCCGGTTGCCGCGAGATCAAACCGCAGTAATACTATTTCGTTTCTTTTAAACTTTTTTTTTCGCGCGGTTTCCAGGCCCCACAACAAGACATCCGAGTATTTATCTAAATGATTTTTTGACAGCATCATTGCCCTCCCCTAAATTTCCTATTTAACAATAGTCGTCCCAGCTACAGACATGGATACCCTCTGTATAGTATGAATTGTTCGAATGCAAACACTAATTAACCGTCCGTCAAGGTAAATCCTTTTACAGCAGTACTTCATAGAATCAAAATTGAATATCACTATTAAAAGGGGCTGAAAGGATATTATTTCCGGCTTCCTTGATCTCGTCGACAACACTTTTGTTTGACCGGCAATTTGTTTTATGGGATATTTTTTTAGCCTACGAGCAATCGAATCACCACTTAAAAATTGACAATTATAATTTCATCATATTAACCCGAAAACGTGAGAAAAGCATGGCTGATATCTACAGTGCATTAAAACAAAAGGCGATAACCCGGTTCAAAGACCGAAAAATCCTCTCACAGAAAATCCGTATACGTGCCCGGGCGCTCAGCACCGAAGAAGCTATCGGCAATCCCGAATCAGACGATTTCCCTCTGCAAAAAGGCAGAGAAAGACTGATGCAGGCGGATTTCTTAGATTCAGTGGGCCAGGCTTTTACCGACAGATACGGAGATTTCGAGGGTACCCTTGAAGAGGTCTTCGAGATGGATCTGAAAAACAACTTCAGGCGCGCAGTCTTTGTAGCTTCATTAAACGCTTTGCTTCGGCACATGGGTCATATAGATAAAACAATTCATTGCCGTGATCAGGAACCCACTAAATGTGCCGCTGAACTCACTAGACACTTGAAAGACGAACATGGAATAGTCAAAATAGCTTTAATCGGGTTTCAGCCTCGAATGGTTGAGGCATTGTCACAGGAGTTCCCTTTAAGAGTTCTTGGCCTTGATCCGGAAAACATTGGTACAACTAAATTTAGAACTATAATAGAACACCCTGAAAATACTCATCAAGTAACTGAATGGGCAGATCTCCTTCTGGTTACAGGCACTACGCTTGTAAACGGCACAATAGAACATTTCCTGGGAAGCAAACAAATATTATTTTATGGAACCACCATATCAGGAGCCGCGCACCTGATGGGCTGGAATAGATTTTGTGACCAGGCAAAATAATTCCCGGAGACACTTTGAAAAATCCGGCACGAATGCGAGACCTTCTCCCCTCTTCTAATTTCACCTGCTGAACAAAACCTTTACATGCCGACCATATAGAAATATTTTAAATTTCTCTGGCAGCTGCAGCTCCCTCATGTATGGCTTCAAGTAAATGTCTCGGACTTTTCGCGTCACCAACGACTTTATAAGGGATAGCCAGTTTTTCAAGAATTTCAACAAGTGCGGTCTTGGATCTGGATCCAAGGGCTGTAATTACCGCAGGAGCGGGCTCAATCCGCTCGGTTTTCCCATCTTTTCTGTATATTACAGCATCTTTTTGAATTTCCGTAACCAGGGCCCCAAACAGGAGCCTCGCCCCCGCATGCTTCAGTCTGGAATGAACCCAGTATCCATGGGCCAGGTGTTTTCCGACCGGCGGAGTCTCGGCCATTTCAAGGACTGTTACCCCCAATCCTTCGGATGCCAGAAAATCCGCTGTTTCCATTCCCACATGGCCGGCGCCAAGTATTACGGCCGGCCCTTCAAAATGCGACTTGCCCATTAGTACTTCCCGCGCATCAAACACATTTTGACCGTCAAGGCCTGGAATAGAGGGTGCCCAGGGTGATGAACCTGTTGCGAGGATTACAGCCTCAGGATTCTGAGCCCTGATCATATCTTCGGTTATCTCATGGCCGCAATTTGTTTTTACACCCTTTTTTTCAAGCTGTCGCATTGCCCAGTCGATCCAGTCACCCATTATCTTTTTGTTTGGAGGCCGGCTAGCAGGCAGCAGCTGGCCGCCCGGTTCAGGGCCTTTTTCAAAAATTTCCACATTGCATCCGCGCTCCAGTCCCTCCAGGGCCGCAGAAAGCCCGGCAGGTCCAGCGCCTATCACCATTATATTTTTGGGATTTTTTCCCTTACCCTCTCCGTTTTTATATTCTCTTCCGCAGTCCGGATTAAACACACAGGTAACAGATTTGAAATCATACATCATCCTTTCTATGCAGCCCTGGTTGCACGCACAGCACCATCGTATATCTTCAAAATCACCCCGCCTCGCCTTTTCGATAAAATCGGGGTCCGTAAGGTGCTGACGACCGAAGCTGATCAGATCCGCATCCCCCCTTGCGATAGCCTCTTCGGCCAGCCTGGGATCGTTGATCCTTCCAACACCTATAACCGGCACTTTCACCAACTGCTTTATGGCCCTTACTCGTTCGAGGTTAAAGCCCGGCTCAGTGTCCATTGCTGCTATGCTGAGATTTCCAGGAGTAGAATAAACTCCCACTGATGCATGGATTGCATCTGCACCCGCCTCAACAAGTTGTGGAGCAAGCCACTCAGCAAAGTCGAGATCATACCCCCCTTTGATCATCTCAGAAGTTGATATCCTGACAAGAACCGGATAGTCAGGACCGACCTCTCTCCTCACCGCCCTTATAACTTCTAAAGGAAAACGGGCGCGATTTTGACTAGACCCGCCATATTCATCTGTCCGCTGGTTGGAAAACGGCGACAAAAACTGGCACAAAAGATAGCCGTGGGCCCCGTGGATCTCTACAGCATCGAAACCAGCCTTTTTTGCCCTGGCAGCACTCCTGGCAAAAGCCTCAATAACCTCGCCTATACGTTCCTTGCTCATCTCCTCACAGGGCTGACCTAGCGTTGGGCTTGGTATGGCGGATGGGGCTTCAGGATCAAATCCTGTGGAGTCTTTAAAAGTTTCACGTCCCGCATGATGAAGTTGAATAGCCGCCTTCCCTCCCTCCTTATGGACGGCATCAGGGATCTTGGAAAGCCCGGCAATAAAATCATCTTTCCAGATTCCTATCTCTGAGGCGAATCCTTTTGCGCGCGGATCGACCGCACAGACTTCTGTTATGATAAGTCCTGTGCCTCCTCGGGCCCTGCGTGCCAGATATTGAACTAGTCGATCTGTGACTGTACTGTCCAAGGCCCCGTAGGCAGTGCCCATAGGAGGCATTACAGCGCGATTCTTCAATTCCATACTGTTGATGCTTACAGGCGAAAAAAGATGTCTCAACTCGGTTGCCACTGTTTTTCCTCCTTTTGCTTCTAAGTGCTGGGATAATTACACAAGGAATTTTAAGACCCCTACAATAAGCAACTCCAGATAAAAAAGCTGTACAACCAGATTCTTATTGCAAAATTAACAAAACGATATTTAAAAGAGGGATAGCACAAACGCCGGAATATAAAAAGTATCTTTTGTTGCATCTGGTTCGACCTGTTAAAAACATCTTTATTGAAATGTTTAAATTAAAACTGCGAGGGTGGGTTATGCAAAAACAGCGATGGCGATTATTTATTTATACTTGCTTTGGTGGCTGCGCTACAGGGGTTTCAGCATCCAAGGCTCTTATCAGGTTATGGGAGGAGAATCCTGAGGACATAAAAATTGCCTGTCTCCCTGCTGTGATCATACCGGGAAAATTCAGGGAGATGCTTAAATCAGCGGATAAACGATTACTTGTTGATGCCTGCAGTTTGCGATGCGGGTCAAAACTCTTTGAGAGAGAGGGAATGGCGGTCGACATCTACATTGAACTTACTTCCATGCTTAAACTAAAAAAAGAGAAGATATTGCCCTCAAAGGACTTAGAAGAGCGAGTTTACCAGGTCATCAAAACCGAAGTCCAAAGACTCCTTGAAAATTGAAAGGGCTTTAGCAGGTCATAATTTGTAATAGGCTTTATTCTGCCTTTAGTTTAATTAGCGGGGTTGTTACCTAAAAAATAGGGCTTGCTTAAAATCCCGGCAATCTGAAAGTCATCTATTTTTCTCCCATCCTCACTTAAATTTACCCAGCCTGACCTGCATTTCTCTTCGATTTATAAAAAACGCATTCCTTCCGAAGCGTTCAAAATTCCAACAAGACAGCCCCTTTTTTGTCCTCATTCATAAGGGACAATCTTTGTTAACGGACTTCTAATTTTTTTCAAACATAGTCTTAATAATAGACTGAATACTAGTTTTACCGAAGAACTAATACAGGAGCACCGTTCATTAAGTTCATAAAAAAAATGAAAAGGCCGGATTTTCCTTCTTTATCTTATAAAGACGTGGCGGGGAAAAATCGGCGAAAGGACCAAGATGGAAAAGATCGTCTTAGTATCCCATGATCCGGCCAGCCATAAACGATTAATAGTCTTGATACAAAAACTGTTTCCCGAATGCACAATAGAGCTCATCACGGAGAAAAATAAGTGGCATGTCTGTCGGGACATATCACTTGAGAGGGAACCGAAATCTCAAGGTTAGAAAGAGCGCCGCCCCTTATAAGTGCGCCATCAAATACCTGCCGAAACCTACTGATCGTCTGAAAATGGCTTATCAGAAAAATATACAGTTCCGCAAGGAATGTAACGTTATATTAACGTTACTAATCGTTACTATCTCAAAGAGTAACGTTGCTCCGATAACCAGGATGCCTTTGTCCAGAATTTTTCAGTTTTGTTGTTTCTTTAATATCATTAAGCAGTTAACGTCGATTTGTTAAATATTTTCGCAATTTTAAGGTACCTTACCCAGAGTGGCACAAATATTGAGTTATTTGATTTTTGATTATCAATTAAGTCCGATCCATATAGGTGGTTTTTGTCTTAGCCTGTCTGGGAGAAATCCAGATAGCGATGGAGCGACAAGCGGGAATTTTCCACTTAATCAGAAGGAGTAAAAAAAATGGGAAACAATCCGGGAAAATATACTTGCGCCCATTGCGGCTACACGGCAGACGGCAGGTTCGAAGGAGATATTTGTCCCCAGTGTGGCCTTACTTATTGGAAATGCAGCAATTGCGGCTACACTTTAACTGCTTCTAAACCGCCGGAGGTCTGCCCTGTATGCGGCGAGAAGTGCGACTTTGTAAATGTAACCTGTTATACTCCAGAATGCGGTGGTCCGGGACACATGGATCCAAGGCTCTAGCTGTTACATTGAGCTGTTCACACACGGCTGCCGGTTAGGATGGACTCAATTAGGCTGACTATCAGTTCACATCATAAAAGGAACCTTTAATAAACTAAATTCAATCTTGATGGATGATAGGGTTAACTGCGGACCAGCGGCGCCAAACAGGAGGGAAAATGCCACAATTCAAGTTTGTACAGACCTGGGACACAGCCGCGTACAGAAAACAGGAGTATGCAACCTTTATCGCAGGTGAGTTCCTGCCATCCATGAAGGTCTCAGGCCTAGAAGTGGATTCCGGATGGTACACACTCCTCGGCGGCAGTCCTCATATTTTTATTGAAAGTCTAGCCGGTTCGCTTAAACAGATAGAAACTGCGCTTCAGCACCTGGAAACCAAAGACATGCTGGAGCGGTTAAAAAACCTGGTTTACGGATATTCGAGTTACGTGCTCGAGTCTGCGAGGGCCGAAATACAGGAAACACCGGGAAAGGCTTCACAAAGGGCGGCAAAATTTCTTAAGGTCTGGGATGTCATACCAGGAGAGCGAGAAGCGTTGGAAAAATTCATGAATGAAGAGCTTTTCCCTGGAATGGCCCAGCTGGGGCTTGAGGTGACTGAAGCTTGGCGTGTAGTTTTAGGATCCGGGCCGCGTTTCATATTGGAGGCAACTACTCCGGATCTCTTCAGTATTTTTGATGCCGTGGGTGATGAACGCTACCTGCGGTTGATCATGAGGATCGAGGAGTTGATCGCAAGACACGAGAATCGCGTAATGGTGAGACACGATAATTTTGTTGATTTACTCAATGACATATACGGTCGAGCCATACGGGAAATCCCGGCGGATGAGTTTAATTCGATGGTGGGACCTGTAGGCGAATAGTCAAGGAGAGAGTGATGAGCCAGGAGATGAATCCCTTGCAGGATCGTTACCCTGTGCCGGATAACTTTAGACGCCTCGCCAGGATTTCTGGACGAGACGCATACCAGAGAGAATATACCCGTTCAATCATGGATCCCGAGGGCTTTTGGTCCGAAAAAGCTTTAAAACTTCTGTCATGGCAAACCCCCTGGGATAAGGCACTCGACTATGACTTTAAGCTAGGCCGTGTTGAATGGTTTCAGGGCGGTAAAATAAACGCTTCATATAACTGCCTGGACCGGCATATTCAGACATGGCGGCGAAATAAAGCCGCTCTTATATTTGAAGGAGAACGAATCGGCGATAGCCGCACTTTTACATATCAGGATCTTTTTTATGAGGTCAACAAACTGGCGCAGGTGCTGAAAAAAATGGGTGTGCAAAAAGGTGACCGGGTCACGATTTATCTTCCTATGATCCCTCACCTGGTAGTGAGCATGCTCGCCTGTTCGCGAATCGGCGCGGTTCACAGCGTCGTGTTTGGTGGATTCAGTGCAGATTCTCTGGCAAATCGGATCCGGGACTGTCAATCGAGATTTCTAATCACAAGTGACGGTGGATTCCGTTCAGGCCGGGTGTTAACCTTAAAACACAACGTAGACGACGCTCTAATGCACTGTCCCTCTGTTGAAAAAGTACTAGTGGTCCGCCGTACCCGCTGGGAAGTGGCCATGAAGCCAGGACGAGATCTCTGGTACCATCGGGAAATGCGGGCTCCGGACTTGAAACCATATTGTGAGCCTGAATGGATGGAAGCTGAAGACCCGCTTTTTATACTCTATACATCAGGCAGCACTGGAAAGCCCAAGGGCCTGGTACATACAACAGGCGGATACCTTCTTTATGCAGTAAGCACTTTTCTGGATGTGTTTGATTATAGAGACGAAGATGCCTTCTGGTGCACGGCTGATATAGGCTGGATCACCGGGCATAGTTATTTGGTCTACGGGCCACTATGCGCCGGTGCCAGCAGCCTGATGTTCGAGGGAGTACCTAGCTACCCTGCTTATGACCGTTTCTGGGATGTGGTTGAAAAATACCGGGTTAGTATCTTTTATACCGCCCCCACTGCAATTCGAGCACTCCGAAAAGAGGGGGGAGAATTGGTTCAGAATCGTGACGTGAGCAGCCTCAGACTCCTTGGTTCTGTCGGGGAGCCCATCAATTCCGAAGCATGGCACTGGTACTACGAGGTAGTAGGACATGAAAGTTGTCCCATAGTAGACACCTGGTGGCAAACCGAAACAGGGGGTATTTTATTGAGCCCGCTGCCAGGAGCGATTGATCTCAAGCCGGGAGCTGCTACGGTACCTTTTTTCGGCATTCAGCCTTGCATCCTCGATGATAAAGGGTATGAAATAAAGGGACCTGGTGAGGGATACCTTTGTATAAAGGCTCCATGGCCGGGCATGGCCCGCACTATTTACAGTGATGCTTCACGCTTTCAAAAGACGTATTTTTCTGATCATCCTGGCTACTATACAACCGGTGACGGGGCAAGACGGGATGAAGACGGAGACTATTGGATAACCGGGCGTGTGGACGACGTTATCAATGTCAGCGGACATCGTTTGGGCACGGCTGAAGTAGAGGATGCGCTTGTTACTCATCCGGCTGTAGCCGAGGCAGCAGTCGTAGGCTTCCACCACGATGTAAAGGGCGAGGGGATTTATGCCTTTGTAACAATTAAGCCCAATCAGATTCCAAGCGATAGGCTGCGTGACGACCTAGTTAATCAGGTACGCCATTCGATCGGCCCGATCGCAGCACCGGACCATATACAATGGGCGGATGCTCTTCCCAAAACACGCAGCGGTAAAATAATGCGCCGCCTTCTGAGAAAAATATCAGAGGGAGAAGTGTCCGATATGGGTGATACTTCTACGCTTCTAAATCCTGAAGTAGTGGATCGGCTCATCAAGGGGGCCAGACAGATTAGGGGCCAACCATCTCTTTTGCCATAACCGTAAATGGCACTTTTATGGGCGATTGAAAAGTAACGTCATCTTTCCTGCTTATGGGCAAAAAAACAAAGTGATTGAGGAGTAAATTTCGAGTCATAATGAAATAATTACGAATTACAGGATTGGCCTTACAGAAGTTTACCCGTACAGCGACTGTCCTCCATAACAAAATTTCGGGGGGAAAAGAAAAAATACCTTTTTATAATGAGGCCTTATTATTCTGGCGAACAAATTTTCTTAAGGTTTTTCTGTGAGGGCAATGAGCTGCAGGAACACCTGAAAAAAGTACAAACATCATTAAAGTAAATCTGAAGGAGGGTTGAACATGGCTTATATACCGGAAGTAGATCCCGAAAAGTGTGTAGGTTGTGGTGAGTGTGTGGAAGTCTGTCCTGTCGACGTTTATGAAATTCAGAATGAAAAATCCGTTCCTGTCAATCCAGATGAATGCATAGGATGCGAAAGTTGCATCGAAGTCTGTGAAGAAGACGCAATCACCATATCGGAAGTCTAACATGTTTTGCGTTTAGCAAAGGCCGGGATTCTTGATTTGCAAATCGTGGAATTTTCTCCTGACCAATCCATTAGAGTAAAAAAGCTTTCAAGGCCAAAAAAATCAAGTCCCGGCCTCTTAATTTTAAATGTGGAAGCGTTGTTTTACTGTATGTGCAGCCCTTTAGCCATTAACTCTTTCTCTAAAGGTGATCCGGTTTTAGATTTGACGGTGTTACTAAATAACTGCTAGCATACCATATATTTTAAAGAGATTTGAAGATGAACTCATTAGCTATGCATTAACAAATGGATATCACTACCAAGCTTGAAAATTACTTAAAAGATCGATTTGGGCCGGATAGCCGCCTTCTTTCAATGGAGAGGCTGGGTGAAGGAGTTCACGGCACGGCCTACCTTTTAAAATTCAATACTCCCCATGGTGAAAACCACTTGATTATGAAAACGCTCTTTCCTTCCAGGTTCGGTCATGATCATTATTCTGACAGGGCCCAGGTCTTATTGCTTGCCCAGGCCAACTTCAACGAAATGCCAAAGCATGTGAGGGCTACCGATGTGGTCGGAGAATCAACTGACAAACTCATTTCTATTAAAGATGCTCATGAATTCTATATACTGATGGAGGAGATCAAAGGAAATTCTTACTTCGAGGATCTGGAAACGATACTTGGCCGAGGGCGCCTAAACGATATGGACAGGGAGCGTGCCAGAATGCTCGCCTATTTCATTGCGGATGTCCACTCCAATAAATATTCCGGAAATGATGCGAAAACTCTTTACAGGAGAAGAATCCGCGAACTGATAGGCCACGGGGAGTGTATCATGGGTATAATAGATGCCTATGAGCAGGTCGATTTTACAACCGATGAAGAACTGGTTGAATATGCCGCCAGGTCTTTGAAATGGTGGGGAAAAATCAGAGATAAATGGGAACGCTTAAGCAGTGTCCACGGTGATTATCACCCCGGTAACATTCGATTGCAGGGAAATGATTTTGTCCTGCTGGATCGTTCCAGGGGGAGTTGGGGAGAACCAGCTGACGACGTATCGTGTCTTGGCATGAATTATATCCATTACGCAGTTAAGGATACCGGAACCTTTGAGGGTCCCTTTGCAGAACTGTTTCATATCTTTCTGAATGCCTACCTGGAAAAAACCGGTGATGAAAGTTTTTTTGCTGTTTCGCAGCCCTTCTTTGCCTTTCGCGTATTGGTCATCGCAAACCCGAAATTTTATCCGAATGACAAAGCTGAAACCAAAAGAAAAATGATCGATTTTGGATTTTCATTACTGGAAACAGATAGATTTAGAATTGATATGATACCAGAGTACCTGGAAAAAAAATGACATTCTGCCTATGGCTGACTGGACTGCCGGGTTCGGGTAAAACCACCATCCTTAAAGAGCTTTCGAAATTACTGTCAGCCTCAGGGATTGAAGTGGTCATTCTCAGTCTTGATCATATCAGGAAGGTTGTAACTCCTGATCCTAAGTACACCCATGAAGAGCGGGCTATCGTTTATCGATCACTGGTTATGATGGCGAAACTCCTGGTTCAAGACGGCGGAAGGCATGTAATCATCGATGCAACTGGAAATAGACGCGAGTTCAGGGAGCTAGCCAGAGAGCTGATCCCGAATTTTGTCGAAATTTACGTTCAATGTCCACTTGAACTATGTGAGGAGCGGGAATCATTACGTGAAGGACACCCTGTTCAAAAAGATCTTTACCGCAATGCCCTGAAAGGAACAACAGTCCGAGAAATGCCAGGCATTTCCGCTCCCTATGAAGCTCCTGAAAACCCCGAAATATTAATACAATCGGACATAATGTCTCCCAGGGAATCGGCAGAAAAAATCATGACCTATTTACGATCAAAATGGCCTGACCAATTCTCTTAAACATGGGGTAATATGTTGAAGACAGCTGTTGAGGCTGCTAAAGGGGCCGGCAGGATTATTTCCGAGCGTTACCCTGACAAGTGCAGCATAACCATGAAAGGGTTCCGTGACATAGTGACTGATGTTGACACTGAGACGGAATCCTTCATTTGTGACCTGATTAAGTCCCGCTTTCCTGACCATTCGATTATTTCGGAAGAATCGGGAGACCATATTACTGGCAGCCGATATACCTGGGTTGTGGATCCATTGGACGGGACAAACAACTATGCCCACCAACACCCTATGTTTGCTGTTTCCATAGCGGTACTGGAAGAGAAAAATCCGATAATCGGCGTAATATACGATCCATTGCGTGATCATACTTTTGCAGCACATACAGGCGGGGGGGCCACACTTAACGAATCGCCGATTCATGTCAGTGGCGTCAAGGAGCTTCAAAACGCCCTGCTGTCCATTGATTGGGGCCACGAAAATAACGTGCGGGAGGAAATGCTTGACTATTTACACAGGGTCCTTCCATGCTGTGGAACGATACGCACCCTGGGATCAGCCGCACTGGCCTTAGCCTATGTAGCGGCAGGCTGGCTGGATGCCTATTTCCAGCCCGGATTGAAACCCTGGGATACAGCAGCCGGTATGCTCCTTGTTGAAGAAGCCGGCGGTCGATGCACCACGATTCAAGGGGCTGCTTATACGTTCCGGTCATCCCGCTGTTTGGCTACAAACGGTTTAATTCATGATGAATTGCTGAAGACTATTTGCGATCCGGATAAGTAAGCGAATAAAACTCATCGATAATTTACACTGGAGAAAAAAACAGTTTTGGTGCGGATAATTTTTTTGTAGGAGAAAGTAATGGAAAATATTTTTTATACAGCTTTTGGTGCCAGTCTTCTAGCTGCACTCGTGACGTCTATCGGCATCTATGTAATTAGACACTTCGAGCGATGGGGAAGAGATAACAGCATATATTTTGTCTGTTTTGCTGCAGGCGTTCTGATTTCTGTATCATTTCTCCACATTATTCCAAAAGCCTTTTCCATAAACACCCATGCGCCTTTTTATCTTTTTGCCGGCTACCTGAGTCTTCACCTGTTCAACCGGTTCATTAACGCTTTTGTATGTGACAAGGGCATGGATGAAAACTACGCCATGGGTGTTGTCCCCATGATCGGCATAGGGTTCCACTCCTTTATTGACGGGTTTATATATTCCATAACTTTTACTGTAAGCATATTTACCGGTATTCTTGCCGCAACCGGAATGGTCCTCCATGAGTTTCCAGAAGGAATTATCACCTACCTTCTCCTCATTCGCGGTGGATTCAGCGAAAAATCGTCTTTTCTTCTGGCATTCCTTGCAGCGGCCGTGACAACCCCTCTGGGCATGCTTGTTTCATATCCGTTTATAAGTCAAATAGACCAATCCTTATTGGGTGCCCTGCTCGCCTTTTCCGCAGGAGCACTAGTTTATGTCGGTGCAACGCACCTTTTGCCCCAGGCAGAAATAGAGAATAAAAAATACTCTCTTTTTGCCCTCGGTACGGGTATTCTGGTAGCTATTATTATTGTTTTTTCAAAGGGTTAAGTGCACTTTTTTTTGGCTGGCATGCAATTGATGGCATAAAACTATTTGCCCATTCAAACCAATCAAATTCAGAGGAGGTTAATTATGGGACTTCGCAGTGTAGAGGAATACAAGGAGAGTTTACGGGATGGACGGAACGTTTACATAATGGGAGAGAGAGTTGAAGATATAACGAAACATCGAATACTCGGGATTGCCGTGGATACCGTTGCACAGGGTTTCGCCCTGACCGCATCCGATGATGCCTCCGTGCGAAATCTATTTACGGCTGAACATCCAGACACCGGAGAACCTATAAACAGATATTTTCTCACCCCCAGAGGCAGCGAGGATCTGATTAATAGAACCAGAATGATTCAGAGATCTATTGAGCTAACAGGTAGTCTCCCCTTTGGCAAAGATATAGGAACCGACTGTCTGAATGCGGCATTCGTAGTAGCCGAGCAGATGGGTAACAAAAATTACCAGGACAATGCCCTGAATTTCCTGGAGCATGTAAGAAAGAACGACCTCGCCCTGTGCGGAGCCGTAACATGTGTAAAAGGGGATAGGTCCAGGGTCCCTTCCCGGCAGAAACATCCGGATTACTATTTACGTGTAGTGGATAAAAGAAAAGATGGAATTATAGTAAAAGGGGCTAAAATCCACATAACCAGTGCGCCTATGGCAAACGAAATAATAGTAGTACCCACCCGTCAGATGAGAGAAAACGAGGGAGATTACGCCCTTAGTTTTGCCATCCCTTCCAATACTAAAGGAGTTACAATGATATGCAGACCCGGACGGGGGCCCTGGACCGAACACGAATTCCACGGCGAACACCCTATCAGAGAGCTGACAGAGGCCATGATAGTATTTGATGATGTATTTGTCCCATGGGAACGTGTTTTCATGTGCGGTGAGTGGCAGTATTCCATGCTTCTAGCTTACACCTTTGCCACTTTTCACCGCTTCACTGCAATAAGTTATAAGGTACCCATGGTTGAACAGCTGGCAGGCTGTGCAGTTGCCATGGCTGAATACAACGGCCTGGAAAATGTACCCCATATTAAAGACAAGATCGCCGACATAGCTGCTTATGTGGAGACTCTCAAGGCCCTGACAAATGCCTCGGCAAAAGAACCTGTAATGTATGGAAATCTTGCCGTACCCAATCCACTTATAGCGAACATGGCCAAACTGCACTTTGCAAGCAAATTTCATGAGATCGTGCGTCTTGTTCAGGATGTCGCGGGAGGGATCATATCCACAGCACCCACCAAAAAGGACTGGGAAAACCCTGATATACACGATTACCTGGAATATTACCTGGGAGGCTCAGAAAAATACAGTACTGAAGACCGCATGAGGATGGTTCACCATACTCACCGCGAAGTTGCTTCTGCGGAAAGCGCAATGCATGAGGTGGTGACCCTGCACGCCGAGGGCTCAATGGCTGCACAGAAGATGATGATTTACGGCGAATCACCATTGAAGCGATACAAAGAGCTGGCTAAAAAAGCAGCGGGAATAACTTCCTGATCACCGGGTGAAATCGCTTATTCACAAGGGTCCGGCCGGCGATGAGCGAAGTATGCAAGTCTCAGCTGAAGGGAAAAGATATATTTAAAATGAAAAGGGGACTCAGATTTTCCGGCTCGAGAAAACCAATTATGACTTAATTTGAATATCGAATCCTAAAGGCTCAGGTCACTTATTCCAAGGTCCTTAAGTTTTTCTGGCAGCGGAATACCTGTTTCTTGATCCCATCCCCTTTCATCATAATAGTCATCCAGCCACCCATATACATCCTCCCTGGCGAGGACTTTTGTCCTGAAATAGTCCATCATGGGGTACTCATTTCCCTCCTGATCCTCAAGGGGCTGGAACCACTTATCAGGTGGAAGGTCATCTTTGCGGGTCATTCCGCATCGGACATTCAGGAGTCTCCCTATATTCCAGACCCTCTCACCAACCTTCAAGAGATCGGCTCCGCTTGCTTCGATTCCGGTTATGGCTGAATACATTTCTGCGAAACCTTCAATATTATGGAATCTGTGAATATAGAGTCTATGACACTGTCCGAAACAGTTAAACAGTGAATACCAGTCCTCAGCGTGTTTACAAAGTCTTCCTGTCTTATAGTCTTTATCCGTAAAGGCCCTCCTTATTTCCTCCTCAGTCATACCGATCCTGTGAGCGTGGGCTATGTGAGACTTAACGGGGCGGTTGGGCACGTAAATTCCCACCCCTCCAGGTACGTAGTTGGGGCGTCCATTATAAAGGAGTTGAGCAAAGCAACCTGAATTAAGGGTATCAACTCTGGGTTCTATAAACTGGGCACAGCCTTTGATATGCAGGACATGTTCCTCTCCTTTACCCATCTTCTGAGTAGCCCTCAGAGCTCCCTCGGCCAAAAGATCACCAAACCCCTCCCTGTATGCTGTCATGCGAAGAAGCTCGAGATTAGTATTGAAATCATCTTTTAATTCCAGTCCACCAGTGTCTTTCTTGGTAATAATTCCCTTTTCATATAAATAACGCATGACGCCCAGCACATTTTCAAAGTTCATCATACAGATATTGTATCTGTTCATCAAATCTATGAAATACACTTCCCGGTGATGGTCGTTCTCCACAGAATCGGCGCCACGATCCACGGGCATCATAAAATCGCTCAAATACGCTGTCATAGGAGAATACTCGCCCTCTTTGAGATCAACTCTGTCCTTCTCACCTAAAGGACATCCCGGACAGGCCAGTGTTTTTCGGCATCGGCGGTGTATTGCGTCTATTTCCGTCTCAGGGAAACCCCCTTTGGGCTCAATATGGGTGGAGGCATCTGTAATCCTGGCTCCAATACTTTCCATCCATGCCGCGACCATGGTATGTGTTCCTCCAGCCAGCAACTCGGATCGAAGGTGGTAACTCATGATCGCTTCGAGCATCCTGTCTACCCATCTCCATAGCCGTTCACGATCGGCTATTCTGAGAGGACTCCTACCTTTTTGAGCCACAATCGCCTTAAGATTCTTCGATCCCATTACGGCAGGGAGCCCACCGTAACCCAGAGAGCCTCCCTTGTCTATAAAAGCAACAGAGATCCTTACGAGATTCTCGCCTCCCGGTCCGATAGAGACTATGCTGCACGGTTCGTGTCTCATCCTGAGTTCATCCACGGTGTCATATGCATCTTTTTTACCCCAAAGGTCCGCCGCGTCGCATATTTTTATATCATCATCAAGGATATTAAGATAAACCGGCCTTTCGGCCCTACCAGTTATTACCAGATGGTCATATCCTGATGTCTTGAGCATAAAGCCGAGATGCCCTCCTCCGCAGCCGGTGCTGATTCCGCCGTTAAGAGGAAGCTTGTAGGTGACCATAACTTCGCCCGCACCTGGAACAAATGTCCCTGTAAAAGGACCTGCTCCTATTATTATAGCGTTTTCGGGACCTAAGGGATCTGCCTGCGGTGGAATAAAATCACAGGCCAGTCTGTAGTTGATGCCGTGCCCCCCGATAAAATTGTTTGCCCAATCAGGGTTAAGGGGTTCCTTTTTGACTGTCTCCCTGGTCAAATCCACATATAATATATGCCCTGCGTAACCGTAAAGCTCCATTCCAGGTCACCCTTGCTTCTAGCCTCTGGCTAGCGCCCCGTAAGGGCAGTATCTTGCGCAGACTCCGCACGAATCACATTGATCTGTAAAAGAAAGTTCATACTCGGTTTCCCCTGTCCCAACCCTTCTCACCCTGATATAAGATTCAGCCGGTATGAAAGCATCTTTATGAATCAGAGAACACCGCATCTCGCAGATAAAGCATCCGCAACATTTTGTTGCATCAACTTTTATCGGGAGATCGCACCAAAGGCAACGCCTTGCCTGCCTGACAGCAGTCATTTCAATAGAACCGGTATCCGCCCGGGTGGCAACATGGTCTGAATTCCTGGCAACACCAAATGGTATTTCTTCTCTTTCTCCGATTGAGATCCAGGGGTAGTCTGCTTTGGTGTCTTCATAAGGAGGCGCCAGTATTTCATCAATACTTCCATTTCCTTCAAGATACAGGTCTATCTGTACCGCGGCCTTCCTGCCCGAGGCAATGGACTTTATCGCATGGGGCGGGCCCGATGGTCCGCTCACTGCATCGCCTCCTGCGAAGACACCTTCCCTGCTCGTAGCGAGAGTTTTTCGATTTACCTTTATCCTGTCGAAATTTTCCAGTCCCCACCCTGAAATGCCCTGTAATTGAGAGACTCCGTGTCTTTCTGAATCTGCAGATTTGAAAGCGCCGATGGCTATAAAAACAGCATCAAACTTTTTATCCATGAGCAACTCATCATTCAGGGATATTACTTCTGTATTGGTTTTTACCTCAATGCCTGTTTTTATGATATCCTCTATCTCGGCATCGAGCAAATCTGCAGGAAGACCATCCTCAAAAACAGCTCTACGCATTTTGCCACCCAATTCAGCCGAAGATTCAAAAACAATCACCGAATGCCCCTGTTTGGAAAGGTAATAAGCGGCAGTCAATCCAGCCGGACCGGCCCCTATTATAGCTACTTTTTTACCGGTATCGGGGGCTTTGTGAGACCTTTCTCTCCAGAGTCCCTTACCATGCCCGGCGGCAAAACGCTTCAGGTCCCTTATTGGTATTGCTCCCCCCAGTTTGTTCAGTCTGCAGGCAGACTCACATGGTCTGAAGCAGATATATCCGCAAACCCCGGGAAATGGAATTTTCTCACGGATTACTGCCAGGGCCTGGTCAAACTTCTCATCGCCTATAAGGCGAACATAACGAGGTACATCAATTCCCGCAGGGCACGCACGCCTGCATGGTGCCTGTTTTTCTATCTTCTTATTCATGGTATCAGCAGAATTAGCTTTTTAAACCAGAAGTTAATGATTACAATTTAAGCTTCTGTTTATATTAAGCTTTATTGCTTCTGTTCAATTCCATAACAACATGCAAACCGGGTCGTCGAATAATGAAAAAAATCTTTATTTATCTAACAAAACTGTTAAATATATCATTTACCGCTTTCGCCTTTCCAATATTCTATCATCCAGGGGGGAAGCTTCAAGTCTTTTGTGCCTTTATATCTCACTCCCTCCCAGCCTTTTTCTACGGCTATGCTTCGACCGTCAGGCCATACCACAACGAGTTCGCCATTTTGCCACTGGGTGCCGAAAACGGTAGCTCCATCAGGTCCGTAAGGCTTATCATGGGGAAATTTGTGGTCTACCGGATAGAAGGTGTATCTACCCTGGGCACCCATGAAATTGCTCTTTTCCATCTCTGCCACGACTGCATCGCTATCCAATGTCCCTGCACGCTCAACAGCTCCCTTAATGGCATATACCGAGTCATACACCCCTGAAGTGTATGTCCCAGGGATCTCCCCAAACTTCTTAACATAGCCATCCCAGAAAGGTTTTGTTTTTCCTCCCACCTCCACGTTGCCGCTAGTATTGCCTATCATGCGATAATTACATAATCCATCGGTTACCTTCCAGTGCTGTCCGGTCGTAGAATCAACACTGGTTCCCAGAAGAATGCCCGGGATTCTCAATTCTCCCATCTGTCTGGACATAGTGACATCCACCGGTCCGGCACCAAAGAAGATAACTATCTGGGATCCTGACCTTTTTATAGTAGACAACTCTGCACTGAGATCCATGGCCATGGCCGAAGGTCTGAATACCGGTCCGACTTCAAAGCCCAGCTTCGGCAGTTTGGCGCTTAGCATTTTTACAACAGGGTCAGCCCATAAGGCCTTCTCCGCTACTATCCCAATCTTGGGCATCTTTATGCCCAGTTGCTCTCTTATGGCCCTTCCGACCATCTCGATCAATCCGAAGGTATATGTCCCCTGATCAATTGCATTCATTGAAGCGCCTCTGAACCAGAATTTGTAACGATCATAATTTTCCTTCACCTTGAAAGGCAAATTGGGGCTCGCCGCACCTATGGTCATAAATATTTTCTTGTGATCTGCAGCCACTTCCAGTTCCGCAAGAGCCGCTTCAGACCTGACGCTGCCGAGTATAAAATCCACACCCCTGATGGTTATGAGGCGTTCCACCGCGTTTACCGCGTCCACAACACTCATGAGTTCGTTGGAATCCTCCTTAAAAAGCTGGATTTCGTACTTCTCATTACCTATGGTGACACCACCCGCCTTATTGATTTCTTCCGCGGCAAGAACAGCGGGGTTCCAGTGCAGGTTGCCCACTGGAAACTTAGTGGGGGTTGCCACCCCGATTTTGATTTGCTGTTCACTCCATGCAGAGCTATTTAAAAAAACGCAGGCACAAAACACCAACAAAGACCCCAGGATAAAGACAGACTTTTTCATAACTAAAACCTCCTATCTTAATAGTTAGGACTTCAGACCTTCATGATCGCCTTTACAAATCAGGAGAAGTAAACTTTTAATCTCCTCGCTCGAGTAATTTTTTAGTTGTTATACTAGGGGATCACAGTTCCAGTCGTTTACAGCCCTGATGGGGATATAGATTATATATTTCGTGCACTGGGTTTGCTCGAAGAGTGGAGAATCTCATACCTGATTATTTTTATGATGAATTCGATGCGGGACCAGGATCTTATTCATCGCTTGGTCAACTCATAATCCCAGATATGTCTTTCTTATGATTTCGTCTGCCAATAATTCTTCAGGTGTTCCTTCTGCCATCATATGACCCTGAGATAAAACATAATTTCTCTTGGCTAGATCAAAAGCAAAACTGATATCCTGTTCTGTTAATAGAATTGTAATTCCCATACCATGAACATCACTGATTCGTTCAAACAGGTCTTCCTTCAATTTTGGGGCTAGGCCTACCGAGGGCTCGTCAACCAATAAAAGTCTGGCCTGGGCCATCAGGGAGCGGCCTATGGCAAGCATTGTCCTCTCTCCCCCGGATATTGTGCCTGAGACCTGTTTTTCTCTCTTCTGAAGGATAGGAAAAAGCTGATACACTTTTCCAAGGTTGTCTTCAAAAACGGCCTTGTCCTTACACAGATAGGCACCGGCTTCGAGGTTTTCTCTTACAGTCATTTCCCTGAAAGGTCTTCCTCGTTCTGGACAGAGTATAAGCCCTCTCTGGACAATCTCATGGGGCTGGAGCTTACTCAACTCTTCGCCATCAAACCTGACGCTTCCTTCTATGGTGATCTTTCCACTAACCGTACCCTTGAGAGACTCCTTTTCCCACTTTACGAGGCCGGAAACAGCGTGAAGCAAGGTGGTTTTTCCTGCACCGTTAGGCCCAACAAGGCTCACCAGCTCTCCTTGTTCCACATGAAGACTGACCTTGTTCAACACCATTGCTCTGTCATAAAGGACCGTCAGCCCGTTCACCTCAAGATACAAGCTGCGCCACCTCCTTTCCTATATAAACCCTGACCACTTCCTTGTCGTTTACAACTTCTTCAGGTGTGCCTTGAGCAATTATCTGACCAAAGCTGATTACAATTACTCTGTCCACTATCTTCATTAACTCGGATAGCTTGTGCTCTACTATAAGCATGGCCGGGCCTTCGCTGTGCAGCCTTCCGAACCGCCCTCCCTTATGGAGTCTTTTCAGCGACCTTGCAATAAGTCTTGTCTCTGCCGGATTAAGACCTCCAAAGGGTTCATCGAGAAGAAGAAGGTCAGGTTCAGTGGCAATTGCCCTGGCCAGCTCAAGCCGTTTAAGATCGCCGTGAGAAAGAACAGAGGCAGGTTCAAGGGCAATATCGGAGATACCACAAAATTCCAGGGAGTCCTTTGCTCTTAATTCCACTGTCTTTACCCATTCTCCTTTCCTTCTTGAACGAGGGCATAGACAGGGAACCATGACATTGGCGATCACCGGCAGGTGACGGAACGGCTTTACTATCTGAAACGTAGACCCCATTCCCATATTGACTGTTCTTGAAATAGGCTGCCCCGTAATATCCTTGCCTTTGAACATGACTCTTCCGGCGGTCGGCTTGAGTATGCCTGTAATGAGGCGGATAATTGTGGACTTGCCAGCACCGTTGGGGCCTATGAGACCAACCACTTCATCGCGGCCGATGCTGAAGTTGACATCATTCACCGCCCTCAGACCGCCAAAATCCTTTGTAAGTTTTTCAACCTCTAAAAAAGGGGCTGTCATTTCAGACCTCCTCTTCCCGTATTTCCCGCCGGGAGACCTTTCCGATATCTGTTTTGGGGATTTCTCCCACGAATTCCACTATCCTGGGAATTTTGTAATGGCTCAGCTTATCCCTGCAATATTCTACAATGTCAGCCTCTGAAGTCTTACCACGTGAATCACTCTCAAGTACTATAACGGCCTTTACGTTTTCTCCAACCTTGAGGTCAGGCTCTCCTACAACTCCTACCTCTTTTATGTCGGGATGGGTCTTGAGCACCTCTTCTACTTCGCGCGCGAAAACTCTGAGACCCTTGTACTTGATCAGATCACGTTTTCTGTCATAGATATAAAAATAGCCGTCTTCCTCCATCCTGCCCAGATCACCTGTCCGCCACCACCTCACTCCGTCTATAACAGCCTCACATTCCCTGGTAGCCTCAGGCCTCCCCCAGTAACCCATTGTAATCTGAGGACCGGCCACAACGACTTCTCCCATCTCATTTACTGGAAGAAACTTGTCCTCCTCAGGATCAAGTATGGCGCCAAGGGTACTGGGTATGGGAACCCCTATTGAGCCGTATTTTTCTTTGCCCACAGGATTCATATGTGCGGTTCCGGTGGTTTCAGTCATGCCGTAACCTTCCGTGATCCTGCATCCGGTCCTTTCCTCCCAGTCACGAGCAGTATACTCATGGAGTGCGTCGGCTCCTGTAAGCATCATCTTGAGTTTCTTCCAGTTCACCCTGTCAGTTTTTTCGTGATCCTTAAGGATTTCATACATGGTAGGAGCCCCCATAAAAAAGGACGCCTTGTACTTGGTAATTGAACTTAAAATATCATCGATCTCAGGGGTCGTAATCACCACCTGGGAATATCCCTGCATTATTCCAAGGAACACGGCCAGGTTCATTCCTGCTGCGTGATAGAAGGGCATATAAGCTATGATAGTCTCTTTACCAGGCTCGAGATTGGGAAGCGACGCTTCTACCTGTATTCCATTGGAAGTAACATTAAAATGGCTTATTTGAGCGCCCTTGGGTGGCCCTGTAGTACCGCCTGTATAAGGAAGAATCACCAGGTCTTCCTTTGGATTTATCTCAACTTCCGGAGGATCGGGTGGGTATTGACTTATCAGGTCCTGAAACTGATGAAAGCCCTCCTTTTTCAGAATATCAGGAGAAGGGGCAGCCATCTTCTGGTAAACGCCCCTGAGAACACTTTTGCCCATCAGCCTCTTCATCTTAGGCAGTGATTCGGAGATATTGGTCATTATGACGTTTTTGAGCGGCAGCCCGGTTTTTTCCACACCTTCGTAAAGGATGTCTTGGCAGATGATTATTTCTGCGCCGCTGTCTGCGAGCTGATGCTTGATCTCGCTTGACACATAGACCGGACTAATGGGGGTTATAACAGCGCCTGCTTTTACTGCCCCATAGAAGCTTATGATAAATTCCGGAGAGTTCAGTAATAAGAAGGCAACCCTGTCACCTTTTCTGACGCCAAGCTGATACAGGGCGTTAGCAAAACGATCTGCTTTCTCTCGCAGCTCCTCAAAAGAAATCTTGTTTCCATAAAATATAATGGCGGTCTTTTTAGCCCATTTTTCAGTAGCTTCATCAAATGCCTGGCCTACAGATCTTAATGGCAGCTCCACCTCATAGGGAACGCCGGGGGGATAATGCTTTAGCCATATCTTTTCTTCATAAACCGATCCCATCTCTGCCTCCTAAATTTTAAATATATTAACTTTTTGTGGAATCCAGAGGTGCACGACAGGCCCTGCATTTGTCTCTTGTAAACACATTAACCAGTTTACATCTGGGACATTTTATTTCGATCTTATCAAGAATCCATACGGTCATGCCTTCAGGCATAAAAAGGAGGGTCAGTATAAGGACTAAAGCCAAGACTACAAATCGCAGATCACCTCCAAGAGAAGACAAGGACATAATTTCCAAAAGAGGATACAATATAAAGGCTCCGGCTACCGCCCCGTAAATAGTGGCTGCCCCGCCAAATATAGTCCAGAGGATTGGTTGAAAGGAAAAAAAGAGTTCCAGAGTTGAGGGGCCGGCGATCCTTATATAATGTACATAGAGCCCTCCCGCTATACCTGCAAAAAATCCACTGAGAGCAAAGGCCATAAGCTTATATCCAGTGGTATTGATCCCCGAGGCCCTGGCTGTTATCTCATCTTCACGAATGGAATGAAGCACAACACCTGTTCTCAAAATCTTGCTTTTTGCATCGGCGATCTTCCACATGATAAAAACACAGACGGTAAAAACTATTAGCACAATATAATAACTCATAATCCTTGAAGATGAGAGACGTATTATCCCGGAAAGGCCCAGCTCGCCGCCCGTAACCTCGGGAAATACAAAAATGAGGCCGGTAAGTATCAAAGGGAACGATAATGTGACCAGCCCCAGATAAAAACCCCTTAGCCTCAACGCCGGGACCCCGGCAAAGAGGCCTACAAAAACGGCAACAATGCCTCCACTCGGAATGGTCAACCAGGGAGACAGGTGGAGATGAATATTTAAAAATGCGGCCGCGTAAGCTGCCACTCCAAAAAAAAGCGCGTGCCCGAGACTCAACTGCCCTGTAACGCCGCACAGGAGATCCCAGCTGGCAGCAAACAGCGCGAATATGATAGTCAGAGTAATTATCCGTATGTAATAAGGGTGTTGTGTAACAAGGGGCAAGAAAAAAAGACAGAGGAAGAAGACCAAAGCAATAACCCTGCCGGGGATAGCAAAAATCTCGCCCTTTATCCATCCATATAATAGGTAAAATAGACTCGACATTAAAGCCTCTCCTCTTCAAAAACAACGCCGAATAAGCCTTCAGGTCGTACCATCAGCACTATAACCATGATGGCCAGTGACACAGCCCCACGCAAAAAACCACCCCCGGGCACCAGAAAAGTAACAATAGTCTCAGTGTATCCCAGAATAAGAGCTCCGATAACGCTCCCTCCAATACTCCCCAGCCCCCCAAGCACAATAGCCGCAAGAATTATTACCAGGGGTTGCATCCACATCAAGGGACTGACCATATAAATGGGTGCAACTACGGCCCCTGCGATTCCTGCAAGAGCCGCAGAGATGCCCATGACTATCATGGATATCCTGCTCACATTTATTCCCATAAGATTAGCTACTGTCCTGTCCTGAGCCACCGCCCTGATAGCATTGCCCAGCTTGGTTTTTGATAATAAGGCCCAGAGTCCTATCAGAATAAATGCAGAAATTATTATGGCAAAAATTTGCTGGTGGGAAACACGGGTATCAAAGAAGTCTATATATCCCCTGGAAAAAGCAGGAACACTCCGGTAGTGCCCCCCATAAGTCAATAGCAAAATTTCCTGGAAAAGCATGGCAAGGGCAACCGAGATAATCATAACAGCTGTTTCGTGCTCCTTAACTCGATTAAAAAAAAGCTTGAAACAAATCATTCCCAGGACGGCGGTCAGAAAAATAGAAGCGGCAAGAGAGGCGGGAAGAGGAAGGTGAAACGTGGCTATGCCTATGAGAATCAGAAAGGAAGCCACCATATAAAAGGCCGTATGGGCCATGTTGATTATATTGGCCACCCCGAAGATAAGTGAAAACCCAACCGCCAGAATTGCGTACATTCCACCGGCGACCAACCCGTTAACAATTATATCAGTAATCATAAAAAATCACCTTTTCTATTCCTTTCGGTATCCCAGGCACCATGCATGAGATGGCATAGTCATGAAGTCCCCCAGTGCCTGGGATAAAAGAACCAACTAAATCCTCCGGGAAAATGTAGATCCTCAAGTAAAAAACCCGCTCAAGGGAGTAGTACCCTCCTTATAATCTCCTTACGTCATGGGCCTCTATTACTTGCCGGTATTATGAAAACTTTTTACTGCCAAAGGGCAGGCCTCTCAAAGAATTCCGGTTCTTACACAAATAAGAATCAAGGCAATTTGAGTGCTCTTTTATACTCCATTTAGCTCACAAAATATTTTTCTAAAATTTTATTTTTTGTTTTTATCTTTCCAGTACTCCACCATCCACGGGGGCAGCTTCAGATCCCTTGTACCTTTATACCGTATGCCTTCCCAGCCCTCTTCCACCATCGTGCTGTTACCATCCGGCCAGACAACGACTAGTTCGCCGTCCTGCCACTGAACTCCGAACACATGGCTGTCATGGGGACCGTATATCTTGTCATGCGGAAACTGGTGATCGAGAGGAAAAAATCTATACCTTCCTTGAGCTCCCATAAAGTCACTCTTTTCCATCTCCGTTACGACTGCATCACTGTCCAGGGTGCCGGCGCGCTCAACAGCACCCTTGATCGCATAGACAGTATCGTAGACTCCCGCGGTATACTGGCCGGGAATCTCGCCGAATTCCTTTACATAGTTATCCCAGAAAGGTTTCGTTTTCCCGCCAATTTCCACATTGCCGGTTGTACATCCTATCATGCGGTAATTGCAAAGACCTTCCGTTGCAGTCCAATGCTGTTGAGTAGTAGGAATCGTACTAGTGCCGAGAAGGATAACGGGAATCTTTAACTCCCCTACCTGCCGGGAAACAGTAGTGTCTATGGGACCTGCAGCAAAGAAAAGGATTATCTGACAGCCCGCTCTTTTTACAGCGGACAACTCAGCACTCAAATCCAATGCCGTGGCAGATGGCCTGAAGACGGGACCGATCTCAAAACCCATCTTAGGCAGTTTTGCCTTGAGGAGTCCTACAACAGGTTCAGCCCAGAGGGCCTTTTCAGCCAATATGGCAACTTTGGGTAATTTTATGCCCAGCCGTTCCCGTACAGCATTTCCAACCTGTTCTACCCAGGCGAAAGTATATTTTCCCTGATAGACCGAGTTTACCGAGGCCCCTCGAAACCAGTATTTATAACGGTCATAGTTTTCCTTTAACTTGGCGGGAATATTTGGACTGGCAGCACCGATACTCATGAAAATTTTCTTATGGTCCGCGGTCACTTCGAGCTGGGCTATGGCCGCCTCAGACCTTATGGTACCCATAACAAAGTCTACATCCCTTACTGTTATGAGACGTTCCACCGCATTTACGGCATCCACCACACTCATAAGTTCATTGGAATCCTCCTTAAAGAGTTTGATCTTGTACTTTTTGCCGCCAACAGTAATACCGCCTGAGTCATTGATCTCCTTAGCGGCGAGTACAGTGGGATTCCAATGCAAATTACCGATGACAAACTTAGTGGGGGTTGCAACACCGATCTTAATTTCCGGCTCTCCCCACGCGGGGAGGCTGAAAGCCGCTATAGAAAAGAACACACACAACAAGCCGAGGCAAACATTAAATCTTTTCATAACTGACGGTCCTCCTTTTTTTTGTGGCCCCGAAGAATATCGAAGCCGTTGAAAGCGAACATCAATTATCTTTTCGGATTTTATATCTCACGAATATGCCGCTATGAGCTGACCTGCTCATTTAAAACCGGCTATCCATTTGTCTGGGCTATATATTCAGAAAGCGACTTTCACCTCCTTTGTCCTATAAGGACGCCTTAACAATCTCGGAAATATCCTTTACTGACAGCTTGTCCTCAAGACCCTCAGCCTTGATTCCGTCATCCAACATTTTCAGGCACATGGGACATGCCACTGCTATAACCTCCGCACCGGTATCCAGAGCCTCTCTAACCCTGATCCTGGAGGGGCTTTGTTCGCCTGATCCAAGGATGTCAGTAAAAAAGTTGCCCCCGCCTCCACCGCAACAAAACGCATTGCCTCTGTTACAGCCCATCTCCACCAGTTCTAGATCAGGAATGCTCCTTAATATTTCTCTCGGAGGCTCATATACATTATTATGCCTGCCCAGATAGCAGGGATCGTGATAGGTGACCCTGGCCTTGTAAGATGAAGGGGTGATTCTCCCTTCCTTTATCAGCTGATCCAGGACCTGGGTGTAGTGCCATGCCGCGATATTAGCCCCAGTCTTGGGATATTCATTTTTAAAGGCGTTAAAACTGTGAGGGTCCAGTGTGACTATCTTATTGATACCCTTCTTTTTGAATGTTTCGGCGTTGGCCTCAGCCAGGTATTGAAAGAGACCGGACTCCCCCAGAGCCCTTACATCATTTCCGTCTGAGGCCTCCTCTCTTCCTAATATACCGAAAGAAAGCCCCGCCTCACTCAAAAGTGTACCCACCGAGGCCGCCATCTTCTTTCCCAGTTCATCATAAGACCCGACGTCTCCCACGTAAAAGAGGTAATCTTGGTCCGAATATGGCTGGACCTCCGTATCCTCCGCCCATTTTCCTCGCTCTGATTGGGGCTCTTTAAAAGGATTTCCATTTACCTGGATATTTTTAAAATAGTCTCTAACAGTAGGAGGAATCGTGCCTTGCTCTACCAGTTCTCCCCTTGCCGCTGTGAAAACATTTATCAGGTCCTCTTTAAAAACGAATGCACAGTGTTCAACACAGTTAGCACACATAGAACATGAATATAAAATCTCTTGAAAATGGGGACTGGTGCTTATTTCATTGTTGAGCCAGCCCCTTATCAACCACATCCTTCCACCGGGGGAATACGTATCAAATCCGAATTTTCTGTATGGAGGACAGTTGAAATCCAGATAGTCTTCAGTAAATTTGCAATACCCACATCGAAAGCATCTGTGAACAATATTTGCGTATTCCATTTATTCCACCTCCCAGTTGCCAGGATTCATTATTCCTTTGGGGTCCAAGTTATCTTTAATCATTTTTATAAGTTTCAAGTAATTCGGGTCCATTAACTTCATGGCCATTTTTTGTTCTTTTACAGTTGGCTTCCAAGGAATGCCGCCCTCTGCGTAAGCGAATTCAGCTGATTCTTTCAGGGCTCCCCTCACCCTCTCCATCATGTCCTCGTCAGCACGGTTAAATGCGTAGGAGAAACCAAACATCATTGCATGACCACAGCTAATCGTTCTCGCCGCTACCGAGTAAAGGACGTTGTACTTGGCTGCCAGTTCCTGTATTTTGCGGGCAAAGGAGGGATATTGCTCTATACGACAAATGGGCCCGGAATACTCGAATCCTCCTCCCTTAGGTACGTCTGCAAATGCCGCAATAGCCTTTTGGGGCATTTCCATCCATAGAGGTTTTATAGCTGGAAAAATCATCATAAAACCACCTTCTTTTTTATCTCTGTATTCCTTTACAGCTCCCCAGATCATCCTCCTCTTGAAATCTATTTCTTCATCAGTATCGCCCGTAAAATATATACTGACGTGGTGGTTATCCTTGAACATAAGTGGTTTAGGCTGAAACCAGCTGTTTATGTCTTCTATCATCTCTGTGTGTGTTACCCTGTGTATTATGTCCGGAACCAGGTCAGGCCCTTCCACAACGAAGACTTCCAGTTCCCTTATCTTCTTACAGGGATAAAGCTTTAGACCCACCTTTGTAATGATACCTGTCGTACCAAGCCAGCCCAGAAATAATCCCGACAGATCAGGAAGCGTAGGACCTTTTGAAAACCAGTAGGGAGACATACAGCATGAGCCTATTCTGACGATCTCACCGTCTGACATTACAACTTCCATGCCTGTCACCATATCGGAATTAAAACCATACTGCTGAGTCAGCCGGCCCTGTCCGTGCAGGGAAACATTAGCGGCGATAGTAGAGGCGGGCGGAGAATCAGGGATACTGTGTCTTAAGGTGGGATGATTTTTTTCGAGGTAAGACTTTAAGATGCCGTGTGAGGTCCCCCCTTCAACGATCACGCTTCTGGCCATCTCATTTACCTCAAGGATTTTGTTCATCTTCTTCATATCCACAACGATCCCACCCCTTTGAGGAATAACCAGCCCGGTAAGGGCCATGCCGTTCCCCATGGGGACGACAGGAATTTTTTCTCTGTTGGCCAGCCTTACAATCTCCTGTACCTGTTCTGTAGTCCTAGGGGCGACCACATAATCAGGTTTGCGCGGCATATTTACACCGGGATCCCGTGCATAATAATAAAACTCTTCAGGATTAGTAGAAACAAAGCTCTCCCCTACTATCTTCGCAAGGGCCGCACGAATGTCGCTCATAATTCCTTACCTCCATTAGCTATTTTCATTTTTCATATCCTCTCTGCTCCTAAAAACAGATTATTCCGCTGGTTCTTTATCAGGTTATTTTTCATCATTGCCCAAAATTCATCAGAATAGGCTTTATAAAAAATTATATTTACAAATTATTCTCCGATGGCCATTTTGCAGAGATCAATAATGTGTATAGGCTTCAGACCACTCTTTGTAACCTTTTCGGACAGGGCCATCTGGCAGAAAGGACAGTCGAACACCGTATACTCCGCTCCGCATTGGAGCATATCATCTATGTTTCGCTTCTGAACATCCTCGGCTGTCTCATAACTGTTTGTAACCATACGTATTGTTTCCCCGCAACACAGGGCATTTTCATCAACGTATGTCCTGTCAGGCACCTCCACACCTATAAGCTTGAAAATATCAGCTGCAAAATGGTGTGTCTCAGGACAAAGACGGGAAGAACATGGACGCTGATAAGCAACTTTTACATTGAGTGGTTTTATTTCATTCTTAAGATCCTGCATTCGGTTGTATAAATATTCCAGATAATGGATGGGTTTGAAAGGTACTTCCATTCCGTAGGCAGGTGCGAGTGAGGTATAGGAGCCATAACATTCATCATGGAGACATATGAGCTCTTTAACACCCAGTTTTTTAAAATTTTCAATAACTTTTGGTAGCCTGTCTTTTATGACAGATGTCTTTGCAAAGTGCAGATACACTACCTGACAGAAATATTCTGCTCCAATCGTAAAAGCCCCGGCAATATCCTCGAAGATTTTACCTTTGCTACCCATGTCCAGAAGTTCCGGTATGCCACAGCAGCACATAGCTTTATCTTTTATGGCCCCTGACAAGGCTTTTCCCTGGAATTCGTTCATGTTTACCCACTGATTTGTGATCGGCCTTGCGGCTGTCAGAATCCCCTTTTCCTCTCTGCGTTCGGTAATCAAATAAAAAGGATGATTTCCTCTAGTGCAGTATTCCTCACACGCATAACACGTTGCACAATCCTGCAGAACAAAAGAGTCCTCTCCTTTCACAATCTTCATCATCTCTTTATGTGCCTGCTCCTTATCTAACTGGATATACTGGCACTTAACAAGACAATCAGCTGTAGGACATGTGGCGCAGACATTCTCATCGAACTTCAACTTGTACATAGAATCCTCCTTAACGTTTCAAATAATTTCAGAGCAAACCCCGGTTTTCAAGGTCCTGAGCCTCCTCCTTGAGGTCCAGGTCCAGTAAGGTTTTCTTGGTTGGAATGCCTTTTTCTATATCCCATCCCATCTCGTCATAGAAATCATCCAGAAATTCATAGGCAATTTCCTTTGTTATGCTTACCTTCTCATAATAATCCAGGTGCTGCGGTTCATCAAACCATCTCTCTGGGAAATGGTCGTCCTTTCTAGAAAAACCCTCTCTCACGTTAGCCACCTTTTCCAGATTCTGAACCCTGTTCGCAGCCCGGTTCAAATCCTCAGGACTCGTCTCAAATCCGGTTAGAGCAGAATACAGCTCAGCCTGTAGCTCGGTAGAGTTAAACCTGTTGATCTGACCTCTGCCACACGTGCCCATACAACCACACGTATAAAGAAATCTAGGCGCGTATTTCGTCAACCTGCCTATATTTATATTTATCCCGTGCTTTTCCGTCAGGATCCTTTCCTGCGCATCCTTTTCAATGCCCATCCTGTCGAAATGGCCCTGAATCCAATCAAGGGGCCTTCCATAAGTGAAATAAAGAGGGGATGATCCGCCTGGAGCGGAAGCCGGACCTCTCGGTAGGACTACCATGCCCATCTCAAAAGGGGAGAATGTCTTTGATGTCACAGGCCCTCTCACTCCCTGGTAGGCCAGAAGGCCTTTGGATACACAGGGGGCATATTCGTCGATACCTTCACCATATTTCTCAATAACAGGGCCAAAACCATCCGCAAGTATATCTCCAAAGCCCTCTCTATAGGCAAGTTTGTGAAACCATTCTTCAAGGGCCTCATAGCTTTTAAAATCTATACCTTCGCTGCCCATTTCACTTGCCGTTAATTTTCCGTGTTGGTATAGCGAATTGGCAAAATCCAGAAGCCCAAATGCCTCAAACATATCAAGTCCATATTCATCTAGGATATCAGTCAATTTTGTAGCAGTATCGAAATCATGGCCTCCGTAAAGAAGAGGCAAAAACATATTAACTGCGGTACCGGTATATTTTGTGAAACCTTTGAACCGTCCTTTCTTGATTTCAAGGATATCCTTGTCGGCCACCGGACAACCGACACATGCCACACGTGCTTTTTTTATTTTCATATATTCTTCTTTGGGCATTATCGGCATAAAATTCAAAAAACCATATTTCTGGGCGTCTTTCAAGGCCGAATACCCCTTGACTCTTTTATATATACCCTCAATCAGTTTTTTGAACCTCTTCCTGTCAGCCACCTTCACACCACCGGTACCTCGGGCAGCGATTGCCTTGAGATTCTTGGAACCCATCACCGCTCCCAGACCACCTCTACCGATAGTAGAGTACTTGTCAATAAAAGCCATTGAAAATTTTACCAGATTTTCACCGGACTGGCCTATAGATAAGACCCCCAGAGGCCTTCCATATATTGCTTTCAAACCATCGACAGTATCCCCCTGCCCTTTTCCCCACAACTCTCCGGCATCGCAGATCTCTACATCATCGTCAAAAATCTTCAGATAAACAGGCCTGTCGGCCTTGCCTTCTATAAGTACATGATCGTAACCTGAGTATTTAAGCCAGGCGCCGAACTCTATTCCACCGCCTCCTCCCCATCCAATAGCATTATTTACAGGGAGTTTTGTGACGCTGTATACCCTTGCGGCACCAGGGATCATTGTCCCTATCATCGGGCCTACACCTATGCTTATCTTGTTCTCTGGAGAGAGGGGGTCCGTGCCCGGGCTGATATGATCGTAGGCAAGCTTAAAATCCATGCCCAGACCGCCAATAAACTTTCGTTCAAGATCCAGGTCAGAAGCCTCTTTCCTTATCTCGCCGGTCGAAAGGTTCACATGGAGTATGGAACCAGTATATCCAAATGCATCCATTCTATTCACCCCCTTCTTCAACCTTCTCGAGTACGTCATACATGCAGTAGTCAGCACAAAAACCACATTTCGTGCAATCCTCAGTAAAACCTATCACAGAACCTACATCCATGTGGTCAACCATTATCCTGGCCTTAGAAGGCCTGAATTCCTTTTGATACGTCAATGAACATATCATCTGGCATATTCGGCATCCAACGCACCTTGTGGGATAAACTCTTATTTCTTTTACTTTCAAACCAGCACCTCCTCTCATAAAAAATCAAAATAATATGTTTTGTCAGTGCTATTTAAAAACACTGGTTCCACAGTTACTTATATACCAAGACCTTGCGCTAACTTTTCATAGTGAAAACCAGTATCCCCCATTATGTATTCGCAGGATTTTGCTCTTCTGTAAAAGAGTCCTATATCACACTCCCGAGTTGTGCCTATAGCACCATGGATCTGTACAGCACGTTCGGTTATGAATTTGTATGTCTCATTCAGTCTGGCTTTAAGAGCGGACGCTTCTTTTGTTACATCCAGGCCTTCATCTATCATCCATGCCACCCTGTATAAGTAGTTGTGGCTGGTATCGTAGGCAAGCAGCATGTTAGCCATATAGTGCTGGATTATCTGAAACCCCCCTATGGGTTTTCCGTATTGTTCTCTCTCTTTTGCATACGCCGCGGTTATATCTATGGACGCCCTGCAGCCTCCAATCATTTCAGCACATTTAGCAACCGCGGCCTTGGAAGCCATCTTCTCAAGTATTTCCCATCCTTTTCCTGTTTCACCCAGAATATCAGATGCCGGCACCTTCACCTGATCAAATATAACCTCACATGTATTATCCATGCCTATGGTGGGCATCTTGTTGCAAGTAACACCATTTTTCTTAGCATCTACAAGAAAAAGAGTAATCCCTGAATCGCCAGTTCTGGCAGCGACAATAAGTTTATCAGCTATATTGGCGTCAGCTACAAACATCTTGGTGCCGTTAAGAATGTAACTATCTTTGTCAGGCCTGGCCTCCATCTGGATTCCGGAAGCGAGATAACTCCCCTCCTCTTCATACTGCGCCAGGGACATTATAAGGCCGCCTTCCGAAATCTTTTCCAGAAGTTCCTTTTTCTGGACTTCAGTTGCCCCTTCCAGTATGGTAAGCCCGCACTGAATCACAGTTGAAAAAAATGGGCTCGGGCAAAGGGACTTGCCAATCTCTTCCTGAATTATCACTATATCCATAAACTGCCCTTCAAAACCTCCGTACTCTTCAGGAAACATCACTCCCATCCAGCCGAGTTCTGCCATTTTTGCCCATACTTCGGGCGAATAGCCCTCGATACTCTCTTCTATCTCTCTGACCTTGGAATAGGGGCATTCATTCGCAAAAAACTTCGAAGCAGATTCCTTCAACATCTCCTGTTCTGAAGTGAAATCAAGATTCATTTTGCTCTCTCCTTGTATAGGGTACTTTCGTTTTCAGCAGTTTCATAAAAATAAAAGCTTTTTTAAGTTAAGGGGCAGATTACTTGAATCTCGGGAGCCCTAGCCCGACCCAGGCGATTATGTTGCGTTGAATTTCTGAGGTCCCGGCTGCGATATTTAGGCCCATGCAGACCTGGTAAAAATCAATCATAGTACCATCCAGAGGGGCCCACTTGGAACTGGACAACTGACCGTAGGGGCCCATTATCTCGGTCCCAACATTCGCAACCCGCTGAAGCAGTTCCGACCCAAAGACCTTCGCCTGGGATGCCAGTGATGCGGCCATGAGAAGCCCTCCCTTCTGCTGCTCCCAGGCTACCCTGTAAGCAAGACATGTGCCTGCCTCTGCGTCAATATAAAGCTGCGCTATTTTTTGCCTTATGACCGGATCCTCAGAGAGATACTTATCATTACGCTTCGTACTTTTCACATAATCGATAATTTCTTCTATGCAATGCTTTATTTCAGCAAATAGACCTACTCCGCTGCGCTCAAAATTCATGGTATCCCGCGTCAGCTTCCACCCTTCGTTTTCAGGCCCTATCCTATCGAACTCGGGAATCCTTACGTCATTGAAAAAGACCTCGTTATACAAATGAGAGCCGTCCATATAGTGAATGGGACGCACCTCTACGCCTGGAAGGTCCATGTTCAGGTGGAACACGGAAAGGCCTGCGTTTCTCTTCTGAGAAGGATCAGTTCGGGCGAGAAGAAACATGCAGTCGGCCCTGTGAGCACCCGTGGTCCAGACCTTCTGGCCGTTTACTACATAATGGTCTCCGTCCTTAATCGCAGTTGTCTTTAGACCAGCAAGATCAGATCCGGCATTAGGCTCGCTCCATCCCTGACAGTACATAACTTTACCGTTGGCAATCGGAGGAAGCAGCCTTTTCTTCTGTTCCTCATTAGCTCCTATAATAAGCGTGGGAGCGAACATGCCCACACCAAAAATATCAACGCCTGGTGCCCTGTGATAATCCTTTGCCTCGTTGAAGAGCATCTGTTCTATAATCGGCGCGTCCTGTCCGCCGTACTCTTTTGGCCAGGCCCTGGAAATCCACCCCTTTTGTCCCAGCTTTGCAGCCAATTCACGGTGAAAGGCGTTTCCTTCATCTGTGGCGTACATACCTTCCATTCCTCCACTGCCATATTCAGGCGGGGCATGCTTCATCTCTTCTCTAAAAAAGTTTTCGAATTCGCTCTTCAGGGATTCCTGCTCCTCTGTGAGTTTGAAGTCCATTAGTTTACCTCCGTCAAAACTCGTTTAGTTTAAAGCGATCTATTTACATCTCACCGTAGCTGAAAAATCAGGCTCTAGCTCGTGAGAGAACCGAGAAATTCGCTCCAGAGCTGAAGACGCTTTAAAATGGAAACAAAAGTATTAAAACAGGATTTCCGAGCTGACTTAAAACAAAAGTGAATTTTATATTAAACAAGCCAACCGATTGGTTGGTAGACTGCTCATAAGAAGATTTTTTGTCAAGAAAAAAAACGAAGGCATCTCAGGACTCACAAGGTCAATTCTATCCGTTGAAGGAGCCTTAAAAAGTGGTAGGTGGAACCGGAAAACCTCACCGATTTTTACAACAAGTAGTTGCTTGAAAAAAGAAAAGTAAAAGAGGCACTTGGCGGTAAGAGAGGTAAAATTCACCTTGATCTTCCTTGCAACCAAGAGGTATATAATTTGGTAAAGGACCTAAACTCTAACACATCGATCTTTTGAAAAACTATTAAACTAATGAATCTAAATCAAACGACTTTTCTAAATAATATTAAAATATGAATATAATTTTACCAACCTGATTGTTTTTTTATTAATTATTTATCAGACGTCCAAAAAATTGAATCTAATTTCAAACCTATAGAAACGATGGGTGCCATACATCATCATAATTGTCAAGAGTATTTTTTATATAATTGATTAGTGCTTCATAAAATTCATATAGTCAATATATTGAATTAATAGCAGTTTTTACGCTATGTTAAAATATATGAGACTGTTGTATTTAGAAGCTTATTCAATATTTTTTTTTATTGACTCATATTTTTCATCTTGATACCTTCCCTATGTGTAAGCGGTCAATATACTGCCCCCTAGAAACAAACATTCCGCCGCTACAAAAAAATAAGGGACCGCAACAGATGAAAATCGAAGAAAAAAGAGGAAAGATACTGAACGCCGCTGAAGATATTTTTTCAAAAAAGGGGCTTTCTGAATCTACCATTTCGGAAATTGCCGGAAAGGCAGGAGTCGCCGACTCAGTAATCTACCAGTATTTTAAAGGAAAGGAAGACCTTCTTTTTTCAATTCCTTCTCAAAAAAAGGAGGAGTTCCTTTCCTCTCTGCATGAGCATCTTCAGGGTATCAGGGACCCCGGAAGCCGTCTGAGTAAATTGATATGGTATTATTTAAAATCTAACGACACCGAGCCGGGATATACCCGTATATTAATGTTGGAATGCCTTTCGTTAAAGGATTTCTATAGAAGTCCTGCTCACGAAATAATACGGCAGTATGCGAAGCTGCTGTTTGATATCTTAAAACAGGGAATCGATGAGAAAATATTTAATCCTGACCTCGATATATCTCTAGTGCGGGATATATTGCTCGGTATGCTCGGTTGCGAGACAACTACATGCCTGGCGGTCGGCGAAATTGATGATACCGTACCCGACCTAGAAGATATGATGTCATTGATTCAGGCCATGGTCCGCCGAAGAGAGGAACCCCAGCCAAGCAAGCCTGACAGGATTTTAATGGCCGCAGAAAGAGTGTTTGCTGAAAAAGGAATGATCAGGGCAAAAATCTCCGAGATAGCAAAGCTGGCGCAGGTTGCAGAAGGTACGGTTTATGAATATTTCACAAATAAAGAAGACCTGCTTCTGTCCATTCCTGTTAAAAGGTTTACACAATATCTGAGCGAACAACCAGAGCTTTTTGAAATAAAAAGCCCGCTCAAAAAACTTCGCAGATTTATCGAATATTTCTTTTCTCTTTTTTCAAGAGAGCCTGATTTTTTAAAGGTATTTCTCTTACAAATCCAGCTACATAAGAGATTTTATAATTCAAAATCATTTGAGAGCTTCTGGAGCTATTTTAAGATAATTGATGATATTGTTAATGAGGGAAAGGCTGATGGAAGTATTCGTTTAGATGTCAATCCCCGCGTATACAGGAATATGCTTATCGGCACTTTTAATAACCTGGCGCTTCGCTGGTTCATCCTTAATCGGGACAGGCACGCTGATAAAATGAGAAAGATAGACCAGGTAATTGATTTACTTATAAGCGCTCTTTCAAATGAAGAAAATGAAGTTCAAGCAAAATCAAATAATTGAAAAAACGGTTAGAGCTATTCACTTTGAAGGCATATAAAAACGGTTAACATTATAATATAATAAATAAAAAAAGAGGAGTATTGGCTTATGGAAAAAAAACAGCTACTTAAAAGACTAACTGATATTGTCGGCCCTGAAAATATATCCGACAATGAGGCGGACATGATTTCCTATACAAGCGACTCATATTCCATGCTGATGCAAAAGTCTATTCCGCTGCCTGACTGTGTCATTATGCCTGAAAACGCTCGCCAGGTTCAGGACATCATCAAGCTGGCAAATGAGTATAAATCCCCAATATACCCCAGGAGTTTCGGTGTAAACATCGCAGCCTCCGCCATTCCGTATAACGGCGGAATTGTTCTTGACCTGAAGAGGATGAACAAAATCCATGAGATCAACGAAGACACAATGACCGCAACCATCGAACCAGGAGTCAGCTGGGCCAAGCTGAGAAAGGAAGCCAACAAAAAGGGTCTGGACACCATGCCTATACTTGGCCCCTACCAGGCAGGCCCTGTTGGAAATTTTCTTTTAAGCAATATTACGGCCTACTCCACTAAACACTGGGCCGACAGGGCGGTAACCTTCGAGGCAATACTGCCAAACGGCGAGATACTGAGAACGGGCTCACAGGCAGTGGAAAAAGGCGCCGAGCTCAACCCCTATTTCAGGTATGCCTATGGCCCGGACATTACCGGCCTGTTCAGAGGTAGTTATGGTAATTTCGGCACCATAACCAAGATGGTTTTGGCACTAAGACCTAAATCGGAGATTGAAGAGATAGTCCTTTACGGATTTGATGATTTTACGCAATCCATGGATGCTCTTAAGGCTATTGAACGTCTGGACATAACTCGCTACTGTAATTTCTTCAGTGACTATTTCTGGGTACATGTCCTGCTCACTCCGCAGCAATTGAGGATTGAAGAAGAAAGAAAGAGGATACTCTCACTTATACCGGAATTTGTTCTGGTGGCAGGTCTGGGAGGGAACTCCAGACAGATAAGTCTTTATGAGGATATGGTTGGAGAAGAAGCGGCAAAGCATGGTGGTACCAAAATTGAACTGGATGAAGACCTGCACAATGCTGCATGGGAATTATCAGAAGGTGCAAGCCAGAAAGTACTCAGGATGTTTGCCCCTTTTAGCGGTTACATGCCCATCATAACTTGTCTACCGGTAAAACAGGCCCTGGGTGTAAAAAAGATGGGAGAAGAACTCGTAAAAAAATATGATCTTAAGGACCCTCTTTCCGGAGGACCTCTTAAACCGGAGGTCCTGGTCATACCGTACGACCGTTGTTCCACCGTATACCTTGAGCAGGAGATACTCTTTGACCC